>CAZHTZ010000063.1:0-2398 GCA_964535455.1 uncultured Caldilineales bacterium | reverse complement strand
GCTATCTTCCCAGGCGGGTGGCGATGGTATCGAGAAGGCTGTGGTACGACTGGGCAAAGGACTTGACGCCCGCCGCCTGCAGATCGGCGGTGACCTGACCGAAATCGATGCCAAGCCCGGCCAAGGCATCGATCTGCGCCTGGGCCTCGTCCACGCCCTGATCCACCGTGCGGGCGAGGACGACATGATCCAGGGTTGCCTCCAAAGTGTTCAAGGGCACGGTATTGACCGTGTCGGGTCCGATGAGGTTGTCGACATAGATCAGGTCAGGGTAGTCCGGGTTCTTGGAGCTGGTGCTGGCCCACAAGGGCCGCTGATAGCGGGCGCCCTTCACCGCCAGAGCCTCCCAACGATGACCGGAGAAGACCTGGCGGAAGCGCCGGTAGGCCAGCTTGGCGTTGGCGTTGGCAATAGCCCCCAGCAGGGAGGTATTTCCGGCTGCGACGAGCTGCTTGTCCACCACACCATCGATGCGGCTGACAAAGAAAGAGGCGACAGAAGCCACGTGGCTGGGATCGCCGCCGCTGGCCACCAGCCGCTCCAGGCCCTCGATGTAGGCGAAGGCCACCGCATCATAGTGCTGCAATGAGAACATCAAGGTGGCGTTGACGTTGATGCCGGCGCCGATGACGCGGGCAATGGCGGCGACTCCCTCAGAGGTAGCCGGAACTTTGATCATGATGTTGGGCCGGTCGAGCGCCCGCCACAGCCGCAGCGCTTCGGCCACCGTGCCTTCTTCGTCATCGGCAAGCTCCGGGTTGACCTCGATGCTGGCCAGACCGTCACGGCCGGCCGTCGCCTCGTAGAGCGGACGCAGGAAATCAGCGGCGGCACCGACGTCGGCCTGTGACAGGGCGTCGTACGCCTGGAAGCTGGAGGCGCCCTGAGCGGCGAGCTGGGCCAGCTCGGCATCGTAGGCGCTGCTCTTGCTGATCGCCTGGTCGAAGATCGTAGGGTTGGAGGTCAGGCCGCGCAGGCCCTGGTCGATCAAACCCTGCAATTGTCCTGAGGTCAGGAGGTCGCGACTGATGAAGTCAAGCCAGATGGACTGGCCAAAACGGCTGTAGAGTTCGTGCAGGTGGGTCATGGTCGTCTACCGGCAAAAGCGCAATTGGGGATGCAGGGTGGATGTTGGCAGTGAATCGTGGCGTGAGCCGCGCAAATGGATCTGGCGCCGGTCAGGGCAAGCCTGCGGCCTCGGCGGCGGCGGTGTCCAGGAGCCAAAAGAGCCGTCCGTTGCTCAGGTCGACGCGTCCAGCGGGCGAGAGTGACTCCTGGGGCTGGGGCCAGAAGACCCTGGTCAAAGCCGGGCCCTTGTCGGCCCCGGTCACGAGAAAAAGGCAGTAGGCGGAGCGGTTCAGGACCGGCAGCGTCAGCGTGAGACGACGAAAAGGGGCCACGGGCGCTTCGCCCACCGCCACCAACCCGTGCGCCTCCTCGACGGCCTGTGTTCCCGGGAAAAGAGAGGCCGTATGCCCGTCGGCGCCCATTCCCAGCAGGATGAGGTCGAAACGGGGCCGGCTGGTCGGTCCCAAGCGGAAGACCTGGCGCAGTTCGGCCTCATACGCTGCGGCCGCGACCGCCGGGACTTCCGCTTCGCCGCGCATGCGGTGGACATGAACGACGAACAGGTGACCAAGCAGCAGGGTATAGGCAACAGCGTAATTGCTGTCGGGATGATCAGGCGGCACGCACCGCTCATCGGCCCACCAAACATGCACATGCGACCAGGGCACCTGCGCCTGCCACTCCGGTTTGGCCAACAGCCGGAACAGGTTGCGCGGGGTCGAGCCACCGGAAAGAGCGAGGTGGGCCACGCCGCGCCGCTCGACGGCCTGCTGGGTGACGGTCGCCAGCACCTCAGCCGCAACCGACGGCAGTCTCTCCGGTGAAAACACGTCGTAGACAGGCCCGATCATGACTGGCAGTGTAGCAGCAACGATCGGCGCCGTCAAAGCGATCACGGTCCGGGTGGTGTATCCCTTGTGGCCGTATCTGGAGGTGGTGCGGGCGCGATGGCACCAGAGGTTCGCTGCACCAAGCGCCGAATGCCTCTGCATTCCACATGCCTGCATGTACTGCATCAGCCGTTTCTCGAATTACCCACCGCCAATAGGGCAAGCACCTATCTGGATGATGTGCTAAAATGGTTGTACGAAAATCATTCGATCAGGAGATGTAAAACGATGGAAGCCATCACCACCATTTCTGCCAAGTATCAGATCGTCATTCCGCGCCCAGTTCGCGAGCAGTTCCGCTTGAAGCCGGGCCAGAAAGTCATGTTCATCCCCTATCAGAAAAGCATTCGCTTGGTGATCGTGCCACACGTTGAAGAGGCACGCGGGATGTTTCAGAGTATCAACATGGACGACCTGCGCGAAGAAGAGGACGAGGAGCG
>CAZHTZ010000062.1:0-19311 GCA_964535455.1 uncultured Caldilineales bacterium | reverse complement strand
AGTCCCGATAAGGTAGGGCAGTTCGACCACCGTGTGCCCCAGCGGCGGGACTTGCATCCAGTAATCCCCGCGTTGGACAGCGAACGCCTATCCCAGCCTCAATTGACCTCTTCGTGAGTGCCGGTGTCGACTAGGAAAAGGACCAGTCTCCTTATGCGTCGTCATCGCTTTCGCTATGTAGCTCCTCGATGACTTCAGCAGCAGTCTGGCTTCTCAGTTTCCCAGCATGAAAAGCTGCCACCGACTCTTGGGCGTTTTGAGCGATTTCCCGGCGGCGGACCTCAATCTGCCGCTTCCGCAGAATATGTACTAGCATTTCTTGTTTTTCGGGAGGGAGTTGCTCAGCCAGCTCAATGGCCTGATCAAGGGTTACGATAGTCATTTTGCATCCTCCAACGCGAGTGAACGCTTGATAGCCAAGTATATGTTGTGCGCACCATGCGGACAAGCAGGTTCGGCGAGATGGGGTGAGTCTCCAGTTTGACCAGCAGTGCGTCAAACTAATGTTTCGCTGTGCCATGCAAAACAGGGACTCCGTCGTTTAGCGTAAGAGCAAAGAGACGGGAGCGATGAGTATCCAGCGGCAGTCTCCCTGTTTCTCGATCCTCAGAGACGCCGAAATGCATAGAGGACTTGTTTGTCGAGCTGCCTGGCCCGCGGTGCGAAATCCTGACCCTCGCTCAGTTCCGCACCAGAATGATAGCCCATCAACTCAAAGCCCGCAGTGGCAGCGTCGGCGACGAGTTCCTTGTGTCGATAAAGGTGATAGTAGACCAGCCCTGGTGTTGAGTCCGCACTGACCTGCTGGATGGCCGTGTCGCCAACCTGGCCGCCTGTCAGACGCATCCTCCGACCCACGTCGATGAGGCCAGTCCATGTGCGCCAACGGAGTGTTCGTGCCATGCCGCGCAGATGCCAGGCAAGCCGTTGCGTCCCGGTGCGGCGCGCTGCCAGCAAAATGTCGGCCGGCGTGGGCTGAACCGGGAGCGTGCTTGGTGACGCCTCCTGCCGAGTAGAAGGCGCCGCTGGCGAGGAACGCCGCAGTCCGGCGATAGAGGCCAGTCTGCCCCAGCCCCAATAGCCATAACAGGTGAGAGCGGGCGCAAGGTTGTCGAGTGCGAGGAGCAGCACCCCATGGGGACGCAATACCCGCGCCACCTCAGCGAACACCTGCCGTCGGGCGCCTTGCCCGGGGATGTGCTGAAGGGCGGCGATGAAAACGAGGGCCACATCGTAACTCGCAGCCGCACTGGGAATGGCCCGCAGGTCCGCTTGCACAAGGCGCGGATCGAGGCGTTGTTGCTTGTATAACCCAAGCGCGGCGCAGAGCATTTCCCAGGTGAGGTCCAGGCCCGTGACCCGATAGCCACGTGGCTCCAGGGCGAGACCAGCGCGGCCACTGCCACAGCCAAGATCCAGAACGGATGCTGGCGCCGGAGCGTAGCGCGCCAGCATTTCCTCTTCGCAGGCTTGAAGGCCTTGCGTACTGAAACGCCGGTAGAACTCGACGACCTCAGGCTGCCGGTATTTCTCTTTCACACTCAGCAGCGACATGATGGCTCCGTTCCGGGACGACCGCGCACGGCCTCTGCGCAAGCGACATTCATGGATCGGTCGACTCCAGGTGGAGACCGTGGAGAAGCCGGTGGGCCAGCGGCGCCACAAGAATGCCGACGGTTGCCAGAAAGGCCACCCCCGAAAAGAGGGCATAGGCGGAGGCGAAGAGCTTGCCGCTCGTCGTGTGCAGCACGTCCACCGGCCCCATCCCGCCCAGGATCATCGAGGCATTCACGAGAGAATCGATCCACGGCAGCCCTGCTGTGAAGTGGTAGCCAAGAACTCCGATCGCCAGTGACACAAAAAGCACCATGACGGCGACGAGAGCGTGCCCAAGCATCCGCCGCAGAAACAGCGGCCGTGGCAGCAGAGGTTCTGATTGGTGCTCGTAGTTTGCCAGACGCTTCATGGTGCTCTCACACGTTCGAGATGGATCTATCCTCGTCCAATACCGTCGCCTTCTCGATCTGATCCCTTAAGGTCGGCACGAATCTTGCCGCCGGAGCGCCGTCGACAACGCAGAAGGTCATGACGCTCTCTCCCTGATGTGATCGAGCGTTCGGAACTGGAAGGCTGTCGGCGTGCCTTCGACCCCAAAAGAGTACAGCATGCCAGATCGCTGGGCAAGTAGTCAGCGTCCTGCTGCTGACCCCGGTCGCCCACCTTGACCGCCCGATGCTGCAAGGTCTACGGAGCACAACTCGCTGCGGGCCGGGTTGTGCTCCGCGTTCGCCTAAGCCCGCTCGCGACGGTAGAAGACCGTAAATGCTACCGCAAACGCCCCTAGAATGAGGGCGTTCACCCAACCGAAGACGGGAAGTCCGGCGAAGATCAGGGCCCACAACGTGACGAGGGTGCCCAGGATCGTCCAGACGATCTCCATCTGCACCACGATCTTGACCTGTTCCCAGGCCGTCGCTTTGTATGCAAACCAGGAACCGGTGGCATAGCCCAGAATGGCGGCGCCCACCAACCGGAGGAAGGCCACATCCTTGACGGGCCAACGGATCAGGTTCCCCCACGCCTCGGGTATCAACAGGTAGATGAGCCCGAAGATAGCTCCGGCAATGAAGTGGAGAAGGAACGTGATCCTCAGCCCAGGCGAAACCTGCTTGTTCATCCTAACATCTCCTTGCACCAGGCATAGGTGGCCGCACTTTGGCCACAGAGTGAGCATTTGCGCTGTCAATTCGAGTATGGGTGCATAGGCATTCCTCCACATCGGAAATGGCATTCTGAGCGACGGCAGGCAGCCCCAGCCCGCTCAAGGCTGCCACCGCGACAAACAAGCTGCTAACCAGAAGCAGCCCCTCCACCGACTTGGTGACCATGATGCTCCTCCTCGCGGTGGCCAGACGGGCGCACCGGATGCAATGGCACAGGAGCGCCCTCAAGCCCTGTGAAACTTTGCACCTAATATCTTACCCCTCATTTTGGGCTCTGTCAATAAGGTGCGAAGGACCTCCGGGAGGCGCCGGAGGACTATCGTCCCTGCGGAGACTCTGTGCGGCGCCTCCCGGAGGTCCTGCCAGCCTCAACGACGTTCATCCAGCCACGCGGATCTATCCCAGAAAAATCCACAATCAGAATGCCTTTTCCCCGGCTTCCACGGCAAACAACAACGTGTTTTCCGGCGGCGCCAATGGACAGACCCAGTGGTCATCGTAGGCGCACGAAGGATTATAGGCGTAGTTGAAATCCAACACCACCTCACGTTCCCCGGCCCCAAGGTCAGCGCCTTTGATCGTATCGTACAGGTAACGCCCTCCGCCATAACTTACCTGCCCGCTCGTCGCATCTCGGAACGGCAGGAACAGTCCCCCTCCATATCCCTGGAGCCAGAACACGCTCAGCTCTCCCTGCGCACCCTTCACCTCAAAACGAACACGCGCCGCCCGCGTGTAGCGCAGCAGGCCTTCTGCCGGCAGCGCTACGGAGAATAACTCCGGCGTCACCTTTCTGTCGACGATTCCTGTCGTCCGCCACGCTGGATCGTAGGGAAAGTAGGCCAGGCCAGAAAAGCGCAGCCGCTGTTCCTCCCTGAACGGACTCTGACAATGCGTCTTGAAAAGACGATCCCGCGCAGCGCGAAAGGCTTCGCACGCACGCGCTTGCTCTGCCTGCGGGGCCTGTCGCACCGCAGCGTACATCTCAGCCACGGTGCGCCGCCATTGTGCAAGCGTCAATGGATCGTCAGGTGGAGTGATGTTCATCAAGTTGAACCGTCTCCGTGACAGCGACGCCAACACGATACTGGATGAAAGACCACAGGGCAAGTCCATGACAGTGGTGAGAGCCGTGCGCGACACCCCCTTTTCGACCTACCATCGCTCACGGTACAATGTGACCCGGCAAGACCGTTGCGCTGTTCAGGCTCAGCCACCATCCTGGTTGCTGTCGCCCTGACAACGGAGGGTCGTATGACAGGCTTACCCACCGGCACGGTGACCTTCCTCTTCACGGACATCGAGGGCAGCACCCGGCTCTACCAGCAGTTCCCGACCGGCATGATGGCGGCCCTGGCGCGGCATCAGGCAATCCTCCTGCAAGCGATCGCCGGCCACCAGGGCCTGGTGTTCCAGGTCATCGGCGACGCCATGTGCGCCGCCTTTGCCGACGCCGGCGACGCCTTGGCCGCGGCGTTGGATTGTCAGCGCGGCCTGATGGCCGAGCCATGGGGCGAGACCGGTCCCCTGCGGGTGCGGATGGGCCTGCACAGCGGGCCGGCCGAAGTTCGCGGCGACGACTATCTCTCCAGCCTGACGCTGGTGCGCGTGCAGCGGGTGATGACGGCAGGGCACGGCGGGCAGATCCTGCTTTCCTCCAGCGTGGCGGAAGGGGCGCGCGACCGTCTACCCCCCGGTGTGACCCTGCGCGACCTGGGGTTCCAGAGACTGCGCGGTCTGGCCCAACCGGAGCAATTGCACCAGGTCGTTGCGCCGGGTCTGGTCGTGGACTTTCCGCCCCTGCGCGGGGTTGGCCCCACCGGTGGCGACGGAGAAGACGCTCCCATCCTGGACCTGCTTGTGCGCGATCGCCTGGTGGGACGCGGCGATGAACTGGAGCAGCTCCGGCGGCATTGGGAGCTATCGCAGCAAGCCCACGGGCACCTGGTTACGCTTTCGGGCGAGCCGGGCATCGGCAAGACACGGCTGGCTCAGGAACTGATCGGGCAGGTCCGCCAGACGAGCGCCGTGGTGTTGCGCGGGGCTGCTACGAGTATGAAGCCACCACGCCCTATCTGCCCTTCGTCGAAGCAATCCGTGACTGGGTGCACGCCCAGCCGGACGAAGCGCTGCGCCATCAGCTCGCCGGCACCGCTGCCGAGCTGGCCCGCTTTGCGCCGGAGATCGAGACCAAGCTGGGCCCACTTCCGGCCAGCCCCTCCCTGCCGGCCAGCGAAGAGCGTTTGCGGCTCTTTGACCACGTGGCTCGCTTCGTGCAGAAGCTGGCGGCCCCGGCCGGTTTGCTGTTGTTCGTGGACGACCTGCACTGGGCCGACCAGGGCACGCTGAGCCTGCTGAACTATCTACTGCGGCGGCTACGCAACGATCGGATGCTCTTCCTGGCCGCCTATCGCGAAGTGGAGCTTGACCGCAGCCACCCCTTGGCCGCGGCCCTGGTAGACTGGAACCGCGAGCGGTTGGCCACCCGCCTGACGCTTGGACGCCTCACCCAAGACAACACGGCGGTGCAACTGGCGGGCCTGCTGGGGCGGTCCCAGGTCAGCGACGAGTTCAGCCAGGTAGTGTTCCGGGAAACGGAGGGCAACCCCTTCTTCATCGAGGAGGTTGTCAAGGCCCTTGTCGAGCAGGGGGCGATCTTTCGCGAGCAAGGCCGTTGGGAGCGTAAGGGGATTGGGGAGCTTGCCATCCCCCAGAGCATCAAGGAAGCGGTGGGCCGGCGCCTCAACCGGCTCAGCCATGCCACCGGCGAAATTCTGGCCACGGCCGCGGCGTTGGGAAAGCAGTTCGAGTTCGCCGAGCTGGCTGCCGTCAGCCCGGAGAGTGAGGACGCCTTGCTGGACGCGTTGGACGAGGCGACAACGGCGCAGTTGATCACACCGGGCAGCGGCGACAGCTTCCTCTTCACGCACGACAAGATTCGCGAGGTGCTGGTCGAGGAGATCAACCCTATCCGGCGTCGCCGCCTGCACCGGCGCATCGGCGAAGGGTTGGAGGCTCTGTATGGCGCAAATGCTGGCAGCCAGGCACAGGTGATGGCCTACCATTTCAGCCAGAGCGGCGACCTGCGGCGCACGCTTGCCTACTCCATGCAGGCAGCCGCCAACGCCGAGCATCTCTACGCCCACGACGAGGCGCTCGGCTTCTACCGGCAGGCCCGCGAGGCCGCCGAGGAACTGAACCTGAGCGAAGAGGTGGGGACCATCGACGCCCGCATTGGTGACGTCTACATCGTCCGCGGGGAAACCAACAAGGCCGTGGAGACGCTGGCGCTGGCGCTAACCGCCACGACGGCGCCTGAACGGCGAGCAGTCCTCAAGGTCAAGATCGGCGTTACCTACTGCCATGTCGGCGACCGGCGTGGGTTGCTCTTCCTGGACGAGGCCCTGACCGAGCTCAATCCTGTGACACAGGTCAACGAGGTGGCCAAGGCAAGAGCGGCGATCGGCCGCTTTCACCACTTCCGCGGCGAACACCGCCTGGCGCTTACGCACCTGGAAGCGGCGCGCCGGCTGGCTGAACCCAACGGCTCCTCTTCGACGCTGACGAACATCTATGCTTACCTGTCGGGCGCCCACCAGCACCTGGTCGAGCTCGACGAGAGCAACGAGTGGGCGCGGGTCAGCATTACCTTAGGCAAGCAGCGCCAGTATCCCTTCGCGGTGGCTGTGGGTCACGAATTCCTGGCCGAGAATGCCTTGTTGCGTGGGCTCTGGGACGACGCCCTTCACCACACCGGCCTGGACCAGCAGATCGGGGAGCGCATCGGCGCTCAAGATCGCCTGGCCTGGTCGACCTACGCCCGGAGCTTTGCTCGTTGGGGCCAGGGCCGGCTGGCGGAAGCGCGACAAATCGCCGAGTTTGGCTTGGAACTGGCGGAACGCATCGGCGAAAACCGCCTGGCCACCTGGTTGGGACCTTTCCTGGTTATGGTCCAGGCCGACCTGGGGGACGATGCTGCCGCCGAGGTCTACGCCCAAGCCGGGCTCATCCGTGCCGAAGCATTGGGTCAGGTCGCACTGCATGCCTGGGCCTTGAACGTCCTGGCCTACTGGCAGCAAAGACGTCAGGCATGGGGCGAGGCACTACGGCGTCATGAACAAGCTATGGCCGTTTGGCGGCCCACCGAAAACATGATCGGCATGGTCGGCCATCATGTCTTTGCCGCCGAATCCTATGTGGAGATGGGACGGATCGAAGAGGCGATGCACCTGATCGAGGAGCTGCGGGTTTTGGCACAGCGCGCCGGTGCGCCCGGTCCTCTGGCCATCGCCTTTAGGGTGGAGGCCCGCGCTCTGGTGGCCGCAGGCCGCTGGGAAGAGGCGACGGCCGCATTCACCTCAGCCATCAGGGAATTGGAGCGGCTCGGCTGCCGCCTGCAATTGGGCCGGGCGCTCTTCCAGCGGGCGGAAATGTGGCAGCAGCGCCATGACCGGGAGCAGGCCCGCGCTGATGTCGAATCGGCTGCTGCGATCTTCAAGGAATGCGGCGCAGCTCGCGACCATGACCAGGCGGAGTCCCTGCTGGCCGAGTGGCGCTGAAGGCGACGGTGGCAATAGCGTCAGGCATCTCTGTAGCCCTGCGGCCTGACGCCCGTTCCACTTACCCGATGCCAGGCTAGCCCGGCTCAAGAGCGGGCTCAGCATCCAGCCACGTTGCCACCTGATCGGCAATGTAGGCGGCGTCTTCGGCGATGCCGCAAATGAGGCCCGACTTGCGCTTGCTCAACCAGGGAAATCCCAGGAAGTACAGGCCGGGCGCCGGCGACACACCTCGCTGGTGCATGGGCTGGCCCACCGCATCCAGAACCGGCAGGTGAATCCAGTCGAAGCTGCCGGTGAAACCGGTTGACCAGATGATGGCGCTCACGTTCGCTTCATCGAGGTTGAGTTCTCGCAAGGGCGAGACGCATGTCGCTTCGGGGTCAGGGATGTCGGCCGGGTCTTCCTCGGGCGGCGGCGCCGTAATGCCCACCTTGGCGATGTAGGCATCGACGCTGTTCTTGAGCTGTCGCGACACCTCATCGGCAAAGCGTACGTGGGCGACTGCGTCATCGCCCAGTAGGAGCGTGTGATCTTGCACATCCACCAAACGACCGAGAATGACGGCGCCTTCACGGCCCAACTGCTGCAAGCTGACCGTGCGCCCATAGCGCCCCACGCCCGAGACCTGCGGCTGCGGCGCCCGGCTCATCGCCGGGTTCTCCAGACCGGCAAGCGTGACATCGAGAAACCCCGTCGCGGCCAGCCACTCCATGATGTCCCGGCCCCGATAGCGACGCGGTGCGCGGCCGACCTTGCCGGTGCAGATGTACACCTGGCGGCCCGCCGCCAGCAGGTCTTCGGCAATCTGGCAACCGGATTGTCCGCTGCCGACGATAACAACAGCGCCGGGCGGCAGCGCCGCGGTGTTGCGATAGCCGGCGGTATGCAGTTGCAGCACATCGTCGGCAACCTGGGTATGAACCGGGGGCAGCTTTGGCGCCTGCTGGCTGCCTGAGGCAATGACGAGAGCGCGAGCCAGCACCGAGGTGGCGGCCTGGCCCCCGGCAAGCGTCTGAACCACAAAATACCTGTCATCGTCGCTGCGTTCAATGGCGATGACCGTGACACCGGTGACCACAGGCAATGAGAAGCGCTCGATGTAGCGCCGGAAGTAGGCGATCTGTTCGTCCGGCAGCCAGAAGCCATCGGGCTCGGGGCCATCGTAGGGCAACCCCGGCAGAACGTTCATGGCATTGGGCGTGTTGAGCGTGAACGAATCCCAGCGTTGGGACAGCCAGCTTTCACCGATGCGTCCGCGCTCGTAAACGACGTGCTTGCGCCCGGCCTGCTGAAGGAAGTAACTGATGCCAAGCCCTGCCTGCCCGGCGCCAACGACCACGACGTCAATCATCGATTGTGGCATTTGACCGACTCCATGTCTCTTCTCTGGCAGCGCAAAGGTGATAGAGCGCCCGCTTCGCCGCCTCATCCCGTCCTGGGCTACAATGCAGCAGTATTTGCGGTCCACGCGGCGCCCGAACACGATAAGGCCAGATCAAATCCTTGTGCAAAGACAGTACAATCAGCACATTAGCACAACGCATCTTGCCGTACAAATGACCCGAGGGCGGGCATGAGCCGCATACAGCCCCTTTCAGGCGATTCGTGAACCCACAACCCGCATACCCCAGGGCGTGGCGACCAGGGCGTGGCGACCACGCCCCTACCACCGCCTGTGACCCGCATACCCAGGGGCGTGGCGACCCTTCGGGCTGAGGCCTCAGGGCGAAGCCACGCCCCTACCACCGCCCGCAACCCCTCACCCGCAACCCGCAACCCGCCTCTCCATGTCCACCCCTCCTCCCCCCGTCCAACGCTTGCGTCTGCGCTACGGCAAGACCGGCGACGCCCGCTGGGTCGGCCATCTCGACGAAGGCCGTTTCTGGGAGCGCGTCTTTCGCCGCGTCGACCTGCCGCTCGCTTACTCCCACGGGTTCAACCCCCAGCCCAAGATACAGTTTGCAGCGGCGCTGCCTGTGGGTGTAGCAGGCGTCAACGAGCTGATGGACGTGTGGCTGCTGGAAACGGTGGACCCCGCCGGCTGGGCGGAACGCATCGGTCTCAGCCTGCCGCCGGGTTGGGCCTTACACGAGGCCCAACAAGTGCCGTTGGACCTGCCGGCCATGCAGAGCAGCCTACGCTTCGCCGCGTACGAAGTGCGTTGGGGAACCGACCTCAGTCCCCAGAGGCTGAAGGAACGGGTCGCCTGGCTCCTGGCGCAAACGACCCTGGTGCGTCCCCACCACAAGGAGCCGGACCGCACCTATGACCTGCGCCCGTTGATCGTGCGCATCGTGGTTACGCCGGTCGCCGCCGCCGGTGTGGATGTCACGCTGCACAGCGGGCCAGAGCGCAGCGGTCGCATCACCGAAGTCGTGGCAGCGTTGGAGCTTGAGGGCATCAGACACGAGATCACACGCACGGCGTTGGTGCTGGCAGAGGAGATGGCATAGCCGTATGGCTTCAGAACCTGGCACTTTCCATATCAACCTGCCCACACGCACCGTTGAGAAGAAGGTCGTGGAAGAAGTGAAGGTGCCCGTGGCCCCGCGGGCCATTGGCTGTCCGAGCTGCGGCCGGTCCTACGTCCCCTTCGACACACAGTTTGCCTGCCCCGCTTGCGGAACGCCCACCCCCCCAGACCTGGTACAAGCCAGTCGCGCAGGCGACAGCGACCAGGGCGGAGGCAGCGCAGGTTCCGCACCCTCAGGAGATCCCTCATGAAGACAATCGGCGTGCTCGGCGGACTCGGTCCTCAGGCTACCATGGACTTCGAGGCCCGGCTGCACCGCGTCAGCCAACAGCGGATCCCGCAGCGCGACAATCGAGGCTATCCACCCATGATCGTCTACTACTGCCGCTTTGCTCCCATGCTGGTCGATGAGAAGGGCATACCGTTGGAACCCCAACAGCCCGATCCGCGGCTGCTGCAGGCCGCCCGGTGGCTGGGTGCGGTCGCCAATTTCCTCGTCATTCCGGCCAACGCCCCCCATCTTTTCCGCCAGCAACTGCGGCAGGCCGCCGACTGTCCTGTGCTCAGCATGATCGACCTGACGCTGGCCGAGGTCGAGCGACGGGGCTGGCGACGGGTGGGCGTTCTGGGGTTGCGCGAGCCAATCGTCTATAGCTGGCCGCTGGCCGAACGCGGGCTGAATGTGGAGGTCATCGACGGTGAGCTGCGCCAGCGCCTCGACGAAGCCATCTACGCGGTGATGGAGGGGCGTGATGGCGTGGCGGAAGCCGCCGCCGCCAGCGAGGCTATCACCGCCCTGCGCCAGCGTCCGGTGGACGGCATCATTTTGGGCTGCACCGAACTGCCCCTGCTGGTGAGCGAGACGGACGCCGACCCCGACATCATCAACCCCGGCCAGCTTCTGGCCGAAGCCGCCGTGCAGATGGCGATGGAATAGGAGACGATCTTCGCCGGCTCAAAGCGTCCGGGCGTAGGCCCGGTCAAGCACCTGCACCGTATGCAGCAGGGGCATGGCATGTCCCAGGGCGGCCAGGTGTGACTGGATTTGGGTCAGACAGCCGATATTGCCGGTTGCCAGGGCCTCGGCGCCGGTGTCGAGGATGTTGCGGGCTTTGCGCTCCCCCAACTGGCGGGCCAGGTCGGGATGCTCCAGATTGTAGGTGCCGGCGGAACCGCAACAGAAATCGCCATCCGGGATCTCGACCAGCGTGATGCCGGGGATGCTTGCCAGCAGGCGCCGGGGAGCGTCGCGCACCCCCTGGGCATGGGCCAGATGACAGGCATCGTGGTAGGCGAGTTTCATGGGCCTGGCGACCGCGGGCGGGGGGGCGACAAGACCGATCTCATCCAGGAACGCACTGATGTCCTTGGTCCGGGCAGCCAACAGCGTGGCGGCTTCCTCCTGGTCCGTGCCCTTCAGAAGGAGCGGGTATTCCTTCATCCCCGACCCGCAGCCGGCGGCGTTGGTGATGACCGCGTCCACATCCATGGGGAATGCCCGCAAATTGGCGCGGGCGAAGCCCTGCGCCCACCTGGCATCGCCGGCGTGCGTGGCGAGGGCGCCGCAGCACCCCTGGGCTTTGGGGATGACGACCTCCACGCCGTTGGCCGCCAACACACGTAAGGTCGCCCAGTTGATCTCGGGAGCAAGAACCTGCTGCACACACCCGGCCAGCAGTGCCACCCGCGCCCGGCGTGTACCTTCCGCCGGGTAGTGGTCAGGCAGAGCGCGCCCCGAAGGCAGGGCGCCGGGGACCAGGTCGATCATCGCCCGGAAGTCACCGGGCAGCAGACTCAACAAGGGTCGGGCCAGACGGCCTGTCGTCGCCGCCAGGCGGAAGCGTCTGGGATGCGGCAAGGTACGGTGGACAGTGAAACGAACCAGACGGTCGGACAGGCTACGCTTGCGCTGCCCCTCGGCTCGCGCCCGAAATGGCGTCAGCAGCTCGCCATAGGGCACGCCGGAGGGACACGCCGGCACGCATGCCAGGCAACCCAAACAAAGATCGATGTAGGGCAGCGCCTCTTTGAGGGCCAGGGTGCCCTCAAGCACATCCTTCATCAAGACAATGCGACCGCGCGGGGAATCCATCTCCTCGCCCAAGATCAGGTAGGTGGGACAGGCGGCCAGGCAGAAACCGCAGTGCACACAGGTCTCGACGGCATGAGCCATCGCCGCGCCCTGGGGTCCAAGCTCTTCGATGGGAATCTGATGCTGCATGGGCCTGCCTCCCTCTCAAACCAACCGGCCAGCAGGGTCGAGTGCGGCCTTGACTCGCCGGTAGAAGATGTCGCCGGTGCGCACGCCCAGCAGCGGCTCGGCAGGCGCACCGTGGAACTGCATCCCGGCCAGTCCCAGGGTCTTCAACTCGGCGTCGATCATCTCGGTCGAGGAGGGCCAGATCACCCAAGCCACATTGCCGCCGACGCTGTAGCGCCTCCGGGAGGCCACAGGCAGGCAGCCTTCAAGATCGGGAATGCGGTCAGGTGTCAGCGGCACCTTGACCAGAGGTAAGTCCGCAGGCGCCCAGGCCATTTCGCGCTGCCGCCGCCAATAGGCTGTTTCTTCCTCGCCGCTGTAGGTGACAAAGCCTGCTGCCTGGCTGGTCAGGAACTCCTGCATGCGTTCGAGGCGTTGGGGCAGGACGTCGGGCGGGCCGCCAATGCGGAGCCAGAGCGCCGAAGTCACTGCCTCGCCCACCTCCAGATCAAGCGCTTCCAGATCGAACTGGGAGGCGGTGAGACGGCCAAGTGCAGAGAGTGCAGTCTTTAGATCCGGGAACGATACCTTGAGGCTGGCAAAAGCGGGCGGACTGGGAAAGACCTTGAAGGAGCACTCGACCAGGACACCCAACCGGCCCAGGCTCCCCACCATCAGCTTGGAGAAGTCGAAGCCAGCGGCGTTCTTGACCACCTTGCCACCGCCTCGCACCAGATTACCCTGCCCGTCCACGAAACGAACACCGATGATGAAATCGCGCACGCCGCCGTAGCGATAGCGCCCGGGACCGGCGGTGTTGGCAGCGACGACGCCTGCCAGCGTCGCCCCGCGGTCGACCCACAACGGATCGAAGGGCATGACCTGTCTATGCTCCGCCAACATACGCTCCACCTCGGCCACGGGGGTCGCCGCCAGAGCGGTGAAAACGAACTCACCCGGCTCATACTCGCGCACGCCACTGAGCGCCGACAGGTCGAGCGCGGTAACGCCATCGGGCGGCGTTGAGAGGCCTGGCTTGCTGCCGCCCCCGCGTGGTCGCAGCCGTTCGTACGTGCGGACGGCCTCTTGCACTTCAACCGGGGTCTGTGGTTGCACACTCATAGGCGCCTCCTGGCCGTGTCTGGCCGTCCTTACATCCGGCTGATGACCCCTGCAAGCTCCAGAGGGTGTGGCTCGTGGGTCTTGCGACCGCCGAGGCCGGGGTCGCCCGGGAACATCTTGCCTCGATTGGCGATTTCCTTGGGGTCGATGGTCTGGCGCAGCGTCCACATCGCCTCCATGTCGTCCTCGTTGAACTGTTGGGGGAGGAACGCCCGTTTCTCCATGCCGACGCCGTGCTCGCCCGTGATCGAGCCGCCCATACGGATGCACATCCCTGTGATCTCCGCCGCTGCTTGTTCGGCGCGCTCATACTCACCAGGCTTGCGGCCATCGTAGAGGATGAGCGGGTGGAGGTTGCCATCGCCGGCGTGGAAAACGTTGGCGATGCGAAGGTCATACTTGCGGCTCAGGCGCTCGACCTCGGCCAGCGCCTCGCCCAGGCGGCTGCGCGGAACCACGCCATCCTGCACGATGTAGTCGGGGCTCAGCCGGCCCACCGCCGAAAACGCGCCTTTGCGGCCCTTCCAGATTCTGATACGCTCAGCATCGTTCTGAGCCACACGCACTTCGTACGCTCCCGACCCGCCGATCACGTCCAACAACCAGGCGAACTCCGCCTCCACCTGCACCGTCTCGCCCTCCAGCTCGACGATCAGCAGCGCCGCCGCCTCGCGGGGATAGCCTGCATTCACCGAGGCTTCGGCGGCCTGGATCGCCAGATGGTCCATGATCTCGATGGCTCCTGGCAGCAGGCCCGAAGCCACCACGGCGGTCACAGCATTGCCCGCGGTTTCCAGGCTGTGGTAGGCGGCCAACACGGTGCGGTAGCGCTCCGGGCGGGGCACCAGGCGCAGCGTGATCTCCAGCGCTATGCCAAACAACCCTTCACAGCCGACGAACAGCCCGGCCAGGTCTGCGCCCACCCCTTCCAGGCTCTCGCGGCCCAGCGTCACCACCTCGCCATCGGGCAAGACGGCTTTCAGACCGAGCACGTGGTTACTGGTCATGCCATACTTCAGGCAGTGGGCGCCGCCGGAATTGAAGGCGATATTGCCGCCAATGGTGCACACCGACTGGCTGGACGGGTCCGGCGCATAGTAGAGACCATAGGGCGCCGCCGCCTGAGAGACTGCCAGGTTGACCACCCCTGGCTCCACGACGGCCAGCCGCTGGCTGGGGTCCAGGCGCAGAATGCGATTCAGACGGTTGAGGCCGATAACCAATCCGCCTTCCACCGGCAGCGAGCCACCCGACAGGCTGGTGCCGCTGCCCCGAGCCACAAAGGGCACTCCGAAACGGTAACACAGCCGTACGGCCGCGATCACCTCGTCCTGCGTCTCCGGCAGGATGACGGCCAGCGGGCGAACGCGGTAGGCCGTCAAGGCGTCCGATTCGTAGGGTGCGAGTTGGGCCGGTCGATCCAACAGACGGTCGCCCGGAAGCAGGCGAGCTAGCTCAGAGAGAAACTCAGGAAGCGCCATGTGCTACCTCCCGCGATGGGTGTGGCATTGGACCGGGCCGATCACCTGCACACCTGGGACCATGGGTTTTGTCTCCTTGGTCAAAAGAGGATGATGACAGGGCCTGCTATTGTGCGCTGAAAACGGAAATGAGGCAAGGAGGCAGCCGTGGACCACTCACCTCAATAGGTTGGGAAACCAGGAGCTCAGCACCAACACCACCGTAAGGCCTATGATTACGACGGTGGCAATCGCCATCACGAGGTTGAAGATGCGGCCGTTGACGAACTTTCCCATGCGCCGCCGATCGTTGACCAGACGCAACATGACCAGCAGGATGACAGGCAGCAGGACGCCGTTGAGCGTCTGGCTGGCCAGCATCGTCCGGATCAACGATTCGATGGGAAACAGGATGATGGCCGCGCCCAGTACGATCAAGGCGGTGTAGATGCCGAAGAACACAGGGGCTTCACGGATGCTTCGATTCACGCCCAGCTCCCACCCAAACGCCTCGCAGACCACGTAAGCCGTTGACAGCGGCAGAATGGCGGCGGAGAACACGGAGGCATTGAGCAGACCCAGTCCGAACAGCACATAGGCGTAGCGTCCGGCCAGCGGCTCCAGGGCCAGCGCCGCATCCTTGGCCGAGTCGATACGGATCCCGTTGGCATAAAGCGTCGCCGCGCAGGCGATCATGATGAACGCGGCCACGACCACAGCGAAGAGGGAGCCGACCACCACGTCGATGCGTTCGTAGTTGATGTCGGCAACCTTCAGACCCTTGTCTACGATTGAAGCCTGTTGGTAGAATTGCATCCAGGGGGCAATGGTGGTGCCGATAATGGTGACGGCGAGGACGAGGTATTCCGTGTTCCACTGGAAGGTGGGCGTAACGAAGGAGTGAGCGACCTCCTGCCAATCGGGATGGGCCAGGACGCCGGATACGATGTAGGTCAGGTAAATGGCGCTGGCAAACAGGAAAATGCGCTCGACGCGAACATAGTTGCCTTTCACCATCAAGAACCAGACCCCTACGGCGACCACTGGCACGGACAGGTACTTGCTGACACCGAAAAGCTCCATGCTGGCCGCCACGCCAGCAAATTCGCTTACGGTATTCGCCAGATTGGCGATCAGCATGATGCCGATGATCAGCGCCGTCCAGCGCACGCCCATGCTCTCGCGAATGAGATCGGACAACCCCTTGCCGGTGACCACGCCCAGGCGGGCGCTCATTTCCTGCACCAGGATGAGCGCCACCGCCACCAACGGCATCATCCACAGCATGCTGTAGCCGAAGTGCGCCCCTGCCACCGAGTAGGTGGTGATGCCGCCGGCGTCGTTATCGACGTTGGCAGTGATGATGCCCGGTCCCAATACCGCCAGGAGGAGAGCGATGCGCAGGCGCAGGGGCCTGGTGCGCTGTTGAAGTTTCATCGACTAGCTGAGGACCAGGACCGCCTAGTGGTACAGGCGGGGCAGCTTCTTCTTCCATGCCGTGGGGATGATCTTGTCCAGGGCGTCATCAGCCGTGACAATCCCGTGCAACCGGCGCTCATCGTCGACCACGGGCACCGCCACCAGGTTGTACTTGGAGACGGCCTGCGCCGCATCCTCCTGGCTGTCCACCAGATTCACGGTCACGATGCGACGGTGCATGAACTGCGTGACAAGGGTATCCGGTTCCGCCAGCACCAGCTCGCGCAGCGAGAAAACCCCAAGCAGCTTGTCGACCTCGTCGGTGACGTAGATGTAGTAGATGGTCTCCGCCTCGCGCGCCGTCTTGCGCAGAAAGTCGATCGCCTGTGCGGCGGTTGTGTCGGGGCGGACGGCGACGAACTCCGTGTTCATGATGCCGCCGGCGCTGTCTTCGGGGTAAGCCAGCAGCCGCCGCACATCGTCGGCTTCGTCCTTCTCCATCAAGTTGAGAATGTCAGCGCTACGTTCTTCGGGCAGCTCCGCCAACAGGTCGGCAGCAGCGTCAGGGGACATGGCCTCCAACACGTCCGCAACCCTCTCGTCAGACATAGATTCCACCAGACTGGCCTGGAAATCCGGCTCCACCTCCTCGAGGGTGTCGGCCACAGTCTCCACGTCCAGCGATTCCAGGAACTTGCCACCTTCGGACCGGGTCAGGTCGCTGATGATCTCGGCCAGGTCGGCCGGGTGCAGAGCGGCAACGAGGTTACCCGGAACCCGCAGGCGGATGGGCTGGTCGCCCGGCAGCAGCTCGACCTCATGCCAGGAGATGGTTCCGGCGGGTACCCGCCGGCCCACCTGGCGCGCCATGCTCGCCAGCCCCAGGCGTCTCAGCAGCCCGGCGCCGCTGACATCCACATTGGCCACGTAGAAGTGGCCGTTGACGCGTACCAGCTCCAGATCGTTCACGCGTACCACCCGCACACCATTGGTGTCGATAATCTGCTTGTCGAGCACGTCTCGTGCCAGGAAAAGGTCATGCTCGGCCGGCTGATAGGGATCGATGTCGTCCCATCGTTTGGTGAGGGGAATCGCGGGCGCGACCAGCACAGCCACATCATGCATAGCCACAACCTTCACACCGGCGCGTGGACGCTTGACCACGATGGCAACGATGGTGGGATGGGGCATGTCACCGTGCATGGCCGCGATCAAGTCGTCGAGCCGGCCAACGCGGGTCCCATCTACATCAGCCACAGCCCTACCGAGTAGTTCGCTGACGTAAGGCATGGTTCCCCCTTTGTCATGCAGACGCCGTGGCGTCGTGAAGTCGTGTATTGACGGAATCGGCGCTTGAGGCGCCATTCGCTACGAAACGAGACCTCGTGCAGTGAACCCAAGACGGGCACACTGCACGAGGTCTCAGCGAGCCGGTCGTCCCCAAAGCAGGGACGCCTACCCGCTACTCATTCTTCTAGAACTAAGCAAAAGGCTGGCTGAGCACACGAGCCAAGGAGAAGGATCAAGACGCCGCAGCAGCCTGGGCTGCTGTGGCATCTGTGGCTGAGTGTGTCTGCGATCTGGAACGAAGGCGCAAAGACCGTTGCCTAGCCCGTCATGCGCCTCTGCGACGCGTGGCAGCATCGAAGATAACGGCAGCCGCCAGGACAAGACCTCTGGCGATGTACTGGACAGAGATATCAACGCCCATCAGGTTCATGCCGCTCGTCAGGGAGGCCATCACCAAGGCGCCGATGAGCGACCCGATGACGCTGCCGACGCCGCCAGCCGCCGATACACCGCCGACATAGGCGGCGGCGATGGCATCCAACTCAAATAGTGTCCCGGCCGTCGTCGTGGCAGACTGCAAGCGGGAAGTGAACAGGATACCTGACAGCGCAGCGAGCATACCCATCGAGCCGAACACGACATAGGTGATCCGCTTGACGCTGATGCCGCTCAATTCGGCCGCCTCCGGATTGCCGCCGACGGCGTAGACATGGCGGCCGAGCACCGTGCGTGTCGTGACAAAGTGATAGACCCCGACCACGAGCAGGACGATGACAGCAGTCCAAGAGAGGCCATTGTATGCGGCAAGCACCCAGGTGGCCAGGCCGACGATGGCCGAAATAAAGAACAGCTTGAGGATGAATATTTCTTTCGGCAGCACCTCGAAGCCGTAGACCTGTTTCTTCCGGCGATCGTTGATTTGGCTGAAGATGAACAGAACGATGGCGATAGCGCCGAGAAGCAGCGTCAGTTTGTGACCTGAGAAAAACGTCAAGCCAGGGATATCCGGAATATAGCCATTGCCAATGGCGTTGAAAGATGCGTTAGGAATGATGATCGTGCCTGTGCCCATCGTCGCTTGCAGCAACAGGCCTCGGTAGATCAACCACCCGGCAAGGGTGGCGACAAAGGCGGGGATCCCGAAATACGCAACCAGAAAGGCGGTGATCAGCCCGGCTACCACGCCAAGCGCCAGAACAAGCGGTATGACGGCTACGACAGGCAGCGACCACTGCACCAAGGCGATGGCCGCGACGGCGCCGAGAAAGCCTGCCAGAAAACCGACAGACAGATCGATATGGCGAATGACGATGACTAACGTCATACCAACCGCCAATACCGCAATGTAGCCCGTCTGATTGATCAGATTGGCGATGTTTCTCGGCGACACAAACAAGCCGTTGGTAAGGACTGTAAAGATCACCATGATGACGAACAGGGCGATATACATGCCGTACTCGCGGACATTCTGGCGGAGAACTTTCTGCAAGTCTTGAACGAAAGACATGTTCGGTTTCCTTAGCTGGTTGCCAGCTGCATGATCTTCTCTTGAGTCGCTTCCTCGATCGGCAGCTCGCCGGTAATTCTGCCGGAAGCAACAACGTAGACTCGATCGCTCATGCCCAATATCTCGGGCAATTCGGACGACATCATGATGATGCTCATGCCTTGCTCCACAAGTCCGTTCATGAGCGTGTAGATCTCGAATTTGGCGCCAACATCGATGCCGCGCGTGGGCTCATCCAGGATGAGCACATTGGGTTTGACGAACAACCATTTACCCAACGACACCTTCTGCTGGTTGCCGCCGCTCAGATTCCTGACTTTCTGCTCGACGCTGGGCGTTTTGATGTTGAGGCTGACTCGGTATTCGTTGGCGACCTTGACCTCCGCATTTTTGTCGACCACACCCCGTTTAGCGATTTCGTGCAGGTTGGCAAGGACGATGTTCTGCTTCACATCCTGCATCAGAATCAGGCCCTTGGCTTTTCTGTCCTCGGTGACGTAGGCCATTCCTGCCTCAATTGCATCCTCAGGTTGTTTGAGATGCTGTTTCTGGCCA
>CAZHTZ010000061.1:0-19669 GCA_964535455.1 uncultured Caldilineales bacterium | reverse complement strand
AGGTAGCTCTGAAGCACCGAACGTTCGTCGAGTTGGGCGCCGGGCTCAGCCAGGAGCTGCATGGTGGCCTCGGCGTAGGCCCGTGCCTGCTGCCACTGTCCTTCGGTCACCGGCTCGTCGCCCAGGTAGGCGACGACATCCGCGGCCGCGGCGGGGCTGGCATCTGGCGCCGGGCTGGGTGCAGGCGTTTCCCTGGCGGCGCCCCGGCACCCAACCAGAACGATGATGACGAGCATGCCGGCGACGGCGCTTGCCGCCCTGTGTTTCGGTGTCACGGTGTTGTCCGTTGGGCTGACGCAACCAGGGCCGGCGCCTTGCCGGCATCGGCATAATACCCGGACAGACGATCGATCTGAGGGGTGCTGTCCCGCCGCAGATCACGCACAAAGGCGTATGGGACCGTCTGGTACAGCAGCTCCACCTTGACGGTGAAGGGAGCGCTGAATCCCGAAATGTCGACCCGGTAGGTGACGTCATCGCCCCCGGCCACGAAGTCGTCATCGCTCAGCGCCGTTCCCGCCACGGCAATTGTGGCGGGAGCTGTCAGCTTGTCGAAACCCGCCGGAAGCAGACGGTTGTCCTTGATGTAGTGGTTGCCGTCCAGAAGCGTATAGGTGACGTTGCCCTGCACGTCGGCCATCACCGATTCGTAGATCTGCACTTCCTGGGGGCCAGTGATGACGTCATGGTGTACTTCGTAGGCTGCCGGATCCAGGTCGGCATCGTTGTTCAGGACAGCGCCATGGGACAGGGAACGACCCGACTCAAATGCCACCCTGCCGGCGCCGTCGTTCACGACCACGTGCAACCAGGCCCTTCGACCCGGGAAGCCCGTGGGGAACTTATGGCCCGTCTTGTTGGCCACGTGCACCACGGCCTCCAGTCCACCGCCCTCGACGGTCACGGTTGCGATGCTTACCGTTGCCGTCTGCTCCTGCAGGTAGGCAACCGTCCGGTCGATGGTCTTCTGGAAGTCGGCGGTGGAGGCAGCCAGGTTGAGCTCGCCCACGTGCGCCTGCAACATCTTCAGCATGGTGACGTTGCCGCCCAGGAAGGTGTGCTGATAGTAGGGTTCACGAGGGGGCCAGCCGCCGAACAGCGTGACCGCGCCCACCGCCCTGGGCATGTGACAGTCCTGGCATTCCTGGTCCGCCTCCACACCATCTCCATAGCTGCTGTGCTGCCATTCCAGGTAGGGAACCTGTTCCGGGAAATCGGCCGGCTGGCCGTTGGCGCCGGTGGTGGGTGTAAACAGGGTATGGCACGTTGCGCACAGGGTCGAACTGTGTGTGTGGGCGCCCAGCTTGGGTTCGTAGCCTGCGCCCGAACGCATGATCATGGCGCCCATCATGTCAGGGTCAGGATAAGGACCATAGAGCACACGGTTGGGTGCGCTCTGATTCGTGTCGATGACGAACTCGCCGTCAAAGCTGGCGGGCGTGCCCAGGCCGTCAGGCTGAATCTGGTGGCAGAGCGTGCACGAAACCCCGCCCATGGCGGCCTCGTGCAAAGGGTTGGCAGGATTGAGGAAGCCTTCGCCGAATATTGCCGGGGTCTTGCCTTGGGCAACCGCCTGGGTGTAGGCCATGGGCATATGGCAGCGCGAGCAGATCCGTTCCAGGGTCGCCTTGAGCTCAGGATGTCTGGCAATCTCTGAACTCACCTTCGCCTGCCAAAGCGGATCGGTGGCCGAGTTGGCCATCATCGTCGCGCGCCAGAGCGTGCTGCTCGTGACGTCGTTGCCGGCCTCATCCTTCAAATCGCTGTGGCAGTTGTCGCACACTGCCGGACCCGTGAAATTGGCCGTCTCGAAGCGGGCAAGCGGGAAGCCGGGATGAGGGCTGACCGGCGGCGGAGACGGCGGCCGCAGAGGCGCCGACATCCCGCGTCCCAGCAGCGGCAGGTAGAACTGCGACGCCCCGGCCACAGGTGTCGCACCGGCGGCGCGGCCGACACTGGCTTGAGCAGCGACGCTCGCCGTAACGGCTACCAGGGCAAGCACCAGGACGCTCAGCAGCAGCTGCGAAACCCGTCTTGTCATCGCGCGTGGCTCCATCGACGTGATAAAATCGTGGTTAGAGTTTGGCTCAACGCCATTGTAGGGCTGATCCACACCGGCTTCCAAGCCCCGATCACGTGCAGAGCCGCGCGAGACATGCACGCACCGTCAGCCTACTTACAGAACTTGAGTTCATCCTCGTATAGAATTAGAACATCCGTTCTTTTTCTGCGCACACCAAAAGAGAAACCCCATGCCTCGCGTTGTCCATTTTGAGCTTGCCGCCGCCGTTGTCGACCGTGGGGGCGCCGTCGCCGTGCCCAAGATGGCCATCACCGGGATCGGCTATCTGGCCTATCTCACCGACACCGAGGGAAACCTCTTCGGCGTCCTGTCACCCGACCCGACCGCACAGTTCTGACGCATTCACTGCCCGGTCGCGCCAAGTGACCGGGCAGTACTTTATGTCTACAAGCGCCCGTGGTGTGAGGTAGCAATGGCTTACGACAAATCTCTGGCCCGCCGCGTCGAAGCGACGCTTGCTGGCCGCACGGACATGACCGCCAAGACGATGTTCGGTGGGATCGGCTATCTACTGAATGGCAACATGGCCTGCGGCGTGCACGGCGACGGCCTGATCGTCCGCCTGGAACCGGCCGCGGCTCAGCGGTCGTTGCCAATCCGTACGTACAGCCCTTCGACCTGACCGGCCGGCCCATGAAAGGCTGGCTGGTTGTGCAGGCATCAGGACTGGACGAAGACGCCGAGCTGCAGGCTTGGGTGGAACAGGCGGTGGCCTACGCGGCCACCTTGCCGCCGAAGTAGGATGGGAGCGAAGCTACGTCGCCTCGGCCGGCTGCAGCGTCCGCAGATCGCGCAGCGCTTCCTGGTCGAACCCGGATGCACGCGGGAGGTCGATGATATTCGTGCGGGCCAAACGCTCGGCGATTTTGGCCGTAAACACGCTGTTAAGCTCTGGCTTCCTGGCCATTTCTTGTAGGGTAGGTGCAGGGACGCGCAGCAAGACGCTTTGCTCGTCTACCATCACGTCGGCGGTGCGGGGCACGCCGGTCAAAGCCGCGATCTCGCCGAAGAAGTCGCCTTTGCTCAGCAGACCCAGCACATCCTCTCTGCCGCTGCGGGTGCGGCCTGCCACGGCGTGCCCTTCCAGAATGAAGTAGGCGGCGTCGCTCACGTCGCCCTCGCGCACCACCACGGCGCCGGGAGCGGCTTCGGCGTAGGTCATATGGGGCACGAGACGCTGCTGTTCCACCTGGCTCAGCGCTGCCAACGCCGGAACGCTCGTGGCGTACCTCTCCAGGTCGGCCATGGTCGCCGAGCGGCCCACAGACAGCCCAGGCGCCTCCGAGATGCCCCGCAGCAGGCCGAGGGCCCGCCGCCACTGTGCCGCAGGTTGGCCGAGGCCCGGCAGGAACTGGGCAAGCAGGCCCACTCCCACTGTCAGGGCGCCCTCAATCAACATGAGCACCCGGATATCGACCACATCGGCCAGACCGGCGAGGCCCATTCCCACCATGAAAAAGGCGTCGCGCGTGAAGAAGAAGGCGCTGTTGACGCGCCCGCGCACCGCGCGCGTGGTGTAACGCTGCACGATGAGCTGTTTGCCGACGAACGAAGGGACGTTCATAAAAGCCATCAGTACGCCAAGCGCAATCGCTACGTTGATTGATTGGAGCTGCGAATAGATCACCGTCAGAAGGCCCATGCCGCCCAGGCTGACGACGATCCACTGGCCTTCGCGGAGGCGATCGGCAAATCGCGCCATCAACAGGGCTCCGGCGACAAAACCAACCATGGCGACGCCTTCGATCAACCCGTATTGGAATTCGGTTGCGCCCAGGGCCCGGTCGGAGAAGGGCAGCAGTAACGAATTGTGGAGGCCGAACAGCATGTAGACGGGGATGAAGACAAGCCACACCGAGCGCACGGCCGGCGAATCCCAAAGAAACCGAAGTCCTCCCTTCAAGTTCTCGACGACGATCGCCACGCTGGTGTCTTCGGTCACCTCAAGTGGGCGGATCCGGAGCAGGGTGAAGGTGCAGGCCGATAGCAGAAAGGTGAGCCCGTCGATGTAGAAGGCGATTTCTGGGGAGAAAGTGGAGCTGATGAGGCCGGCGGCGGCGAAGCCCAAACCCAACGCCCCGGTCGTGGTGGCAACCAACAACGAGTTGGCGGCCGCCAGTTCCTCGTCAGAAGCGACTTCCGGGATCACGCTGGCATGGGCCGGCGAGAAGAACTGCGTGACCGCGCTCGAAAGCATTACCAAAATGTACAGCCAGGCGATGCCGTAAGGCAGCAGTACCGGGATCAAAAGGATCAGGAGGCCGCGCAGCAGGTCGGAGGCGATCATGATGCGTTTGCGGTCGTAACGGTCCACGAACACACCGGCGATCAGCCCAAAGAGCAAGCTGGGCAGGGCGGTTGCCATCAGCATAAGCCCCACGCTGGCAGCCGACCCCGTCTCACGGTAGACCAGGATCGATGCCGTTACCGATGTCAGCCCGTTGCCAAACTCGGAGACAAGCTGGCCGAGCCACAGCAAGGTGAAGTTGCGTTTGCGGAAGACGGCGAACATCGATTGCTGCTTGGTGGCGGCCGCTGTCGACATGAACGACTCCCTGATGCGTTGTGAGTTGGTGAGTGGAAGCCTGCTATCTAGTTACGCTGCATTTGATGCCATGATCGCCTGCACCCGACGGCTTGTCTGCATAGTTTGCGCTACGTACGGCAGGCAAACAAATGACACGCAAACGGAAGAACCGCCTCATTTCTGGCGTCTGCGGGCCTTTCGCCGCGTCCTGCTTATTGGATGCGAGACCACTGAGATTTGACGCTGATGTGACGGCGTGTTATGATAAATAGTTGTTCAATCTTAGATTCCATCCCAAAAGTGCTGATGGAGACGTGTAGGCGGGCACCACGGAAGTACATTGCGCTTTCGTCCCTGGATGGACGAAGGCGCTTCTTTTTGTTCCCGTTCGCTCACGGCCGCATCCGCTCAGACCTGCCCATCCCACCACTCCAACCAATGACAGCACTTTTGTACCAAACTGACTCCTACCTGCGTGCCTTCGATGCCAGTGTCGTCGCCGTCGACGCCGGGCAGCGCCGCGTCGCCCTGGACCGCACCGCCTTCTACCCCGGCGGTGGTGGTCAACCTCACGACCTCGGCCTTCTGGGAGACTGGACCGTCACACAGGTTAAGAAGGAGGGCGATGCTGTTTGGCACAGGCTCGACGGCGAAGGACTGCCCGCAGCCGGGGCCGTGCTGCACGGCGACCTCGATTGGGAAAGGCGCTACGCCCTGATGCGCACCCACACGGCCATGCACATCCTCTGTGGCGTCGTGTGGCGCAACTATGGCGCTCAGGTGACGGGCGGTAACATGGAACCCGGCGAGGGTCGCATGGACTTCGAGTTCGCTACCCTACAAAAAGAGCTGGTCGGTGAAATCGAGGCGAAGTGCAATGCCGAGATCGCCGCCACCCGCGACGTACTTGTTAGGATTCTACCCCGCGAAGAGGCGTTTCAGATTCCCGATCTCATACGCACCAAGATCAACCTGCTGCCGCCCGGCATTGCCGAAGTCCGCACCGTAGAAATCGCCGGCCTCGACTTGCAGGCGGACGGCGGCACGCATGTCGCCAATACGCGCGAGGTGGGTCGCATGCAGATCGTCGATTACAAGTCGAAAGGCGCCATCAACAAACGGATATACATCCGACTCTCCTAACGGCGCTACGCCATCACCTAAGTTCCGAGAGCGGCGAGGACGTATGGAATCACTTCCTTCAGGACGTCACCCAGACCCATCGGTTGCGTAGGGTTGACACTACCGTCGTTGCTGTGGCAGTGGTGAGGAAAGCCGCTGAGGGCACGATGATGTGGAGCATTGTCCCATCTTACCAAGAGTGACCCGTCCGCCTGTTGCAGGTGATAGCGATATTTCGGTATCAACCCTTGCACGTCCGCGAAATAGTCACGAACGTTCACAAAGTAACCCCATTCAGTATTCGATAGCGCCGTTCCCAAAGCAAGTGTCCGCGCTGTACCGCATACCAATCAAACCACTGCGACTCATCGCCCAGAAGGCCAGCCTCGAACTTCTCCATGAACTCGTTAGAGGACATACCATACTGCGCTTCAAACGCCTGACAACGCCCACGGTAATAGTCGCGGCGCAAGAGCGCGTGCTCGGCTTCGTTGCGCAGTGCCGAATACACGGTCTCGCTAACCTCGGTATCCGAGAAGCCAGAATGCTGGATTTGTAGAGACATGGCCATGATGTTTCTCCTAGCGCCATCACCGATAGTGTAGCAATATCTGTAGTCATTATAAACTCTTGTTTTGGGCTTTCGAAATCGCAGCCAGCCCGCACCCATTTTGCCCACCCGGAGCCCTTCCTATGCCTTTCCAAGACGTACCGTCTGACGTCAATTTCATCAGCCAGGAGCACGATGTGCTTCGCTTCTGGAAGGATACCCAGGCCTTCAACAAGCTGCGCAGCCTGCGCAAAGGGCAGCCCACCTGGTCCTTCGTCGACGGTCCCATCACCGCCAATAACCCCATGGGCGTGCATCACGGCTGGGGACGTACCTATAAGGATGTCTACAACCGCTACTGGGGTATGCGCGGGCGCGAGCTGCGCTACCAAAATGGGTTCGACTGCCAGGGCCTTTGGGTAGAAGTCGAGGTCGAGAAGGAGCTGGGCTTCAAGTCGAAGACGGACATCGAAGCCTACGGACTGGAAGCATTCGTGCGCCGGTGCAAGGCCCGTGTCCTCAAGTTCTCGGCGGTGCAGACCGAACAATCGATCCGGCTGGGCTATTGGATGGACTGGAACGACACCGCGCAGCTGCGCGCCCTGGCCGAGACCCTGATGTCGAACCCCAGCCAGGTCATCACGGTCGAAGGTCCCGAAGGGCCGGTCACCGACACGGTCGAGCAGATCGTGGGGCGGCTGGGGCTGGCGGAGTTGGGAGGCAGCTACTACACCTTCTCCACCGAAAACAACTACATGATCTGGAGCTTCCTGAAGAAGTGCTGGGAGAAGGGATGGCTCTACCGTGGTGCAGACGTGATGCCCTGGTGCCCGCGCTGCGCCACCGGCATCAGCCAACACGAGATCGTCACGGACGGCTACCGCGAGCTCACACACGCCAGCATCACCCTCCGCTTTCCGCTGCGGGAGCGGACCGGTGAATCCCTGCTTGTGTGGACGACAACGCCCTGGACCCTGACCAGCAACGTTGCCGCCGCCGTTGGCCCCGATCTCACCTACGCCAAGGTTCGCAATGGCGACCACATTCTCTATCTGTCAAAGGGCACCCTGCACATGCTGGCCGGCCCCTACGAGGTGCTCGGCGAGCTGCAGGGTCGCGAGATGGAGGGCTGGATCTACGACGGTCCCTTCGACGAGCTGCCCTCGGCGCAGTCCCCCGGTGGCTTCCACCCCTTCGCCCAAGAGTTTCACGATGTCGGCGAGGCCAGCGCCGTCTCCGCCCATCGTGTCCTTCTCTGGGATGGCGTGGGCGAGGCAGAGGGCACGGGTATTGTCCACATTGCCCCTGGCTGCGGCGCCGAGGACTTTGACCTGGGCAAGAAACACATGCTGCCCATCATCTCGCCGCTGAACGACGATAGCCGTTTTGTCGACGGTTTCGGCTGGCTTGTGGGCTTCCACGTGGCCGATGTCGCCTCGCCCATTTTCGAGGACCTTACGCGCAAGGGCATTCTCTATGTGGTCGAGCCCTTTACGCATCGCTACCCCACTTGTTGGCGGTGCGGCACCGAGCTTGTTTTTCGGCTGGTGGACGAATGGTTCATCAGTATGGGCCAGTCGTATGACAAGCCCCGCGAAGAGGTCACACCCGCAGAGAAAGCCCGCAGCTTGCGTTACCAGATCATGGACGTGGTCGACCAGATCCGCTGGATCCCGGATTTCGGCCATGCCCGCGAGCTGGATTGGCTGCGCAACATGCACGACTGGATGATCAGCAAGAAGCGCTATTGGGGCCTGGCCCTACCCTTCTGGGTATGCGCACAATGTAACCATCATCACGTGATCGGCGACGAGCGCGAGCTGCAAGAGCGGGCGGTGGCCGGATGGGAGGACTTCGCCGGCCATACCCCCCATCGTCCGCATGTGGACGCCGTCAAGATCGCCTGTGACCGCTGTGGCGGCGTGATGCACCGCATCCCCGACGTAGGCAACCCCTGGCTGGATGCCGGCATCGTCTCGTTCAGCACCCTGCAGTACCGCACCAACCCTGACTACTGGCGCAAGTGGTATCCGGCAGACTGGATCAGCGAATCCTTCCCCGGCCAGTTCCGCAATTGGTTCTATAGCCTGCTGGCCATGGCGACGGTACTCGACAGCAGCCCGCCTTTCCTGCAGAACTTCGGCTACGCTTCGCTGTTGGCGGAGGATGGTCGCCAGATGCACAAGAGCTGGGGCAACTCGATCGAGTTCAACGAGGCGGCAGACAAGATGGGCGTAGATGTAGTGCGCTGGCTCTACTGCGCCCACAAGCCCGAGAACAATCTCCTCTTCGGCTACCAACGCGCAGACGATGTGCGCCGGCGTTTCCTTATTCCGCTGTGGAACGTCTACAACTTCTTCGTAACCTATGCTCGTCTCGACGGCTGGCAACCGGCCGCGCCTTTCGACCCTGCGCTTCCCGAAGGCCCAACCCCGTCCGCTGCCAACCCGCTCGACCGCTGGATCCTGGCTCGCTTGAACCAGGTGGTGGACACGGTCACAGAAGACCTGAGCAATTCGGATGCGTTTGGCGCTACACTGGAGGTAGAGGGTCTGATTGAAGACCTGACCAACTGGTATGTACGCCGCAGCCGCCGCCGCTTCTGGCGAAGCGAGGCCGACAGCGACAAGGCTGAGGCCTATGCCACTCTCTATCACGTGCTGGTCAAGCTGACGCGCGCCATCGCTCCCATCGTGCCCTTTGTCACCGAGGTCATGTATCAGAACCTGGTGGCAGGGGTCCAGCCGGAAGCACGCACCAGTGTGCACCATACCGATTGGCCCACAGCCGACCTGGCCGCCGTCGATCCGATTCTCCTGGAACAGATGACGCTGGCGCGACGCATCACAAGCCTCGGCCTCAGCGCCCGAAGTGCTGCCAACCTCAAGGTCCGCCAGCCCCTGTCGCGCATCCTGGTGCATGTGCAGGAAGGTCGCCACGACTTGTCGGCGCCGATGGTCGAGATCGTCTGCGATGAGCTGAACATCAAGGTGCTTGAGTTCGTGGACGATCCCGGAAAGCTGGTGACGTACAAAGTCCTGCCCAACAATCGCCTGCTGGGTCCCAAGCTGGGCAAGGACTTCCCCGCCGTGCGTGCGGCCCTGGCGGCCTTGGATCCGAATGCCGTTGCCCGTCAGGTCATCTCCGGCGAAAGCCTGCTCCTCAACCTGGAAAGCGGCGAGGTGGCCCTGCTACCGGAGGAGGTGCTTGTGCAAACCGAGCCGGCGCCCGGCCTGGCTGTCGCCGCTGACAAAGTGCTCACCGTGGGGATCGATGCCACCGTCACGGCGGAGTTGAGGGTGGAAGGTCTCGCCCGCGAGGTGGTCCGCCGCATCCAGAGCATGCGTAAGAATGCCGGCTTCGACATTGCAGACCACATCATCTCCTGGTACCATACTGGCAGCGATGAACTGGCTGAAGTGATGGCGGTCTGGACGAACTATGTTCAGGCTGAGACTCTCAGCGACGAGGTGATAGCGGGTATGCCGCCCGCTGATGCCTACGTGGAGGAACATAAGCTCGATGGTCTGGACGCCACCTTCGGCGTCCTCCGCGCACGCTAGGGGCGATGCAATTTACGCTGACAAGCCTCCTCTCCCTTTTCCCGAATGTATAAGACTATGTCAACTCCAGTCACTCCGCTCAAAACCGTCCTGTTTGTCGATTTCGACAACATCTACCTAGGCCTCAAGCAACTTGACGAGGCCGCTGCCGAACGTTTCGGCACCGACCCCGGCCGTTGGTTGGCCTGGATGGAACGAGGGATGCCCGCCAGCGACGAAGAAGGCGCCGAACTTCGCCCGCGCCAGATTCTTGTGCGTCGCTGCTATCTCAATCCTCGCGACTTCGGTCGCTACCGTCCTAACTTCACCCGAACTGCCTTCAACGTCATCGATTGCCCTCCTCTGACCATGCAGGGCAAGAACAGCGCCGATATCTACATGGTGATGGACATCATCGATGCCTTGGAGCACAAGACACGGTTCGACGAGTTTATCATCCTCTCAGGTGACGCTGACTTCACGCCTGTTCTGTTGCGTCTGCGCGGCCACGACCGCCGGACAGCCGTTCTCGCCGCCGGCCCGGCCTCGGAAGCCTACAAGGCAGCCTGTGACCTGGTCATCCAGGAGGATGTGTTCATCGAGTACGCCCTCGGCATGACGTCGGAGGTGCAGACAAGCGATGCAAACAAGCGCAGCCGCGGACCGGTGGTGACACCCCCGCGCGAGCTGCTTGACGCCATCGCTGCCAAGCTCTATGCCGAGGCCAGCGCAAACGGCGAGATTCTCGCCACCGACCTTCCTCGCCTGTACCTGAGCTTCCCTGAGTTTCGCCGCGACAGCAACTGGTTCGGGTTCTTCTCGCTGCGCGCTTTGACCAACGATCTGACCAAGCGCCATCCCACGCTGCGGCTGACCGAGGGCGACCCCTGGCGCGTGACGGTGCAAATGCCGCCGCGCCCCGCTGCCACTCCCGATCAGCGCAGCGAAGTCGTCGAGCGCCCTGCCGAAGATGCGCTTCGCCAGCGCATTATTCAACAGGTTCAACGCTTGGTTGCCGAAGCCGACGAGCCAATCGTCATGGCCCGCGCCGCGCACGAGATCACCGCCAAGCTGGGCCCACAGGTCATCGAGTCGCGTTGGGCTGGCGCTGGCACTTTCAAGGCTCTGCTGCAGAGTGCGGCGGGTACGCCGGGGGATGACGCCGGGTTTGCCATCGCCGGTGCGCCTTCGCCCGGCTTCATCTACGACCCCGATCGACACGACCTGCCGCTGGCCGGAGCACGGGAAGAGCCCCGCCCCGCCCTGCCGCCCGGCCTGGACGACTTGGTTAGCCGCATCCACCAGGCAACGGGCACGCCCGACTTGACGCCGACGCAGTACACCGTCCTCTTCGACGCCACTGCCGACGAGCTCAAGGAAAACCCTTACAACCTGACCCAGACGTCCAAGGCCGTGCGCGATCGCTGTATCGAGCGCGGCGAGTCTATCTCCCGAGGCGACGTTTCCTTTGTGCTCAAAGGCATCATCTACAAAGGTCATCGCTTCGGCAAACGCGACACGGCCGCAGGCCTGGCGAAGGAGTTCCGCACCAGCGTGATGGCTCGGTGCGAGGATGTCGAGATCGACCTGAGCGATGCTGACAAGAAGCTGATCGAAGCCTGGATTCTAGGCGGACTCAGCAACTCAAAGTAGGAGGAAATCCGATAAAGGCATACACCCTTATTCCCCATCGCGCGCACACGCCGTTACGCGCCCGTCGAAAGCTGTTCGCTGTTCTGCTTTGCGTCTCGGCGTTGGTACTCATGCCGCTGGCGGCGACGGCTCAGGGTGGGGTGGCTCCCGAAGCAGGGTCTCCGTTTCTGGCGCCTGACGCGGGATCATCAGCGGGACCGCAGGCGGTTGCCGCAGCGCCCAGCCGCGTCTCCTACGACGTGTTCCAACTCCCGGCTGCCCGAGGTCCTACGAGCAACCTGCTGTGTTCCAGCAACGGTGCGGTGTATTTCGGTGAGGAAACCAAAGACCCGGCAAACAGCATTCCCGGCTATTTGGGGCGCATCGATCCCGCCGGCAACCTGACGGAGTGGGCCTACGGCAGCGCCCCCATCAGTATGGTCCCGGGGCCTACCAATATCATGTTCACCGCTGACTATGAGGGCACTGAGCTGGCGCAGCTGGATATGGTGACGAACGCCCTCAAGCGTTGGGATACCGGCTTCATACGCATGCACGGTCTCTCGCGGCGTTATGGCGTGCTCTGGACAACCATCCGGTCGGAAGCCACGACGTTGTCAGACGATGGGCGCGTCCTGCGTCTCAACCCGGCGACCAACGAGCTGACCGTGTTTAAGCTCCCCGGTCCCTACGAAAGCAAGCACAGCCGCATGGATTCCAAAGGCCGGCTTTGGATTGCAGGGGGCGATCTAAACGGGAACGGGAAGGCGATCTTCATGCTCGACACCTCGACTCTCGTCTATACAACCTTCCTTCTGCCCGGCGCCTTCAACCCCTGGGGCATCCAAGAGGCCGGCGACGGATCCATCTGGTTCTCGAACTTCTCCACCAGTCAAAATGCCGGTGAGCCGGCGGTGGGACGCCTTGATCCCGCCACCGGCGCCTGGACGACCTATCCCGGCTATCCCAAGGCTATCCGCAGCACCAACTTCGTCTTCCACGGCGACAACTTCTGGGGGACCAACATCCTCGGCGATGAGTTCTTCTTTCTGAACCGCAGCCTGGCCACCTCTGGCACCGTGACCCTAACCAGGCGCAGCAGCCCGGCGGTGGTGCTCGCGAAGCGCATCGTCCCGCCGGTGACGAGCGTCGCCACCCGCACCACCAGGGCCATGACCTCCTCGCGAGTTACCACACAGGGCGTTACCAGCGGCGCCTATACGCGCTATGCCGTACCCGCTAACCCCACTGCACCCCACAGCCTGTTCGGTCTGATCCGCTGCGCCAATCACGTCTGGATGACCGGTCTCCACACCGACCGCCTCTACCACTTCGTCATTTCTGCGCCGGTTGCCGCCACCGCCACTCCAACGCCGACGGCGACAAAGCGGCTCACCCGGACGCCGACACCGACGCCGACACGCACTGGTGCTGAGGTAAACCTGTTGACCAATGCATCGTTCGTCTTCTCCAATACGCCAGGCGTCAGCGGCTCACAGGTGGGCAACGAGTATCGCATCACCGTGCAGACGGCCCAGGCGAGCGGGTGTTGGACCACCGATCTCGATGCCGTCAGTTTGCGTGGTCGCACGCTGCATTATCAGGCAGCCATGCGCAAGACAGCTGACATGGGCGCGTACGCACCCTATGTTTCGCTGCAGGCGCAGAAGCTCGACGGTACGTGGGTCTACAACTACGGTGGTATCATCCATTCGAGCGCGGTCCCCGGCGGACCCTATGTGACCGACGCTGCCGACACTGTAATCGGCCAGGATGTCAAGACATTACGGGCTGCTTTCTGCGTTTGGAAGGCACAACCTGGGGTCGTCTATGCCAGGGATTTCGTTCTGCGGTAGCCGGTCGGAAGCATCTCATGTAGTAGCCCTGGGAAACCTACGGTCATGCGGAAAGGGTTAGCATCGTGAAGCGTAAGATCCTTCACCTCGATCTTGATGCTTTCTTTTGTGCCGTTGAGGAGCTGCGTAATCCTGAGCTGGTGGGCAAGCCCTTCGCCGTGGGCGGCAGTCCTGACAGCAGAGGGGTTGTGGCCTCTTGCTCCTATGCGGCGCGGCAGCGAGGTGTCCGCTCCGCCATGCCGATGTCAACCGCCCTCCGGCTTTGTCCCGACCTCATCGTGGTGCCCGGGCGGCACCGTGCCTACGGCGAAACATCACGTCTTGTCATGGCGCGTCTCCATGCCCTCACGCCCCTGGTCGAGCAGATATCCATCGATGAAGCCTTTCTCGACGTCACAGATTTGCCTGACGCGGCCGAGGCCATCGCCCGGCAACTGCAAGCGGCGATTCGCGACGATCTGGGCTTGCCCTGTTCTCTGGGCGTGGCCAGCAACAAGCTCGTAGCCAAGATCGCCAACGACGCCGGCAAGGCCGCCAATCGCGGCGCCCGGCCGCCCAATGCCATCACCGTGGTGCCTCCAGGACAAGAAGCCGTGTTTCTGGCCCCGCTTCCCGCCCAGGCGCTCTGGGGTGTCGGCCCCAAGACTGCGACGCGTTTGGGCGAATGGGGCATCCGGACCATCGGGGACCTTGCGGCCTGGCCCGAGGCTGAGTTGGTGCGAAGATTGGGCGTCCTCGGTCACGAGCTGGCTCAGCGGTCGCACGGCCTTGACGAACGGTCTGTGGTGGTTGAGCACGAGACGAAGTCGGTGAGCAAGGAGACCACCTTCGCCCGCGACATCGCCGACGGGGTCGCTCTACAGCGCACACTGCGCCTGTTGGCTGACGGCGTGGGCAAGGAACTGCGCTGCGAGAGTCTCAGCGGCCGGACGGTCAAACTCAAGCTGCGCTGGAGCGACTTCACCACCATCACCCGTCAGGCCACCCTCCCCCAGCCCACCGATCTTGACGACGACATCGCCGAAGCCGCCTTGCGTCTTTTCATCCAGGCCTGGCAGAAGGGCCGGCCCGTGCGTCTGCTGGGCGTCGGCGTGAGCGGGCTGGCGGGCAGCTATCGGCAGTTGGGACTCTGGGATCAGGAAGGGGATGAGGAGCGGCGCCTGCAGCACGTGCTGGACGATCTCCGTGCCCGTTTCGGCGCTAAGGCGGTGCAGCGGGCGAGCACGCTTCAAGAATGGCAGGAGCAGTCAGACTAAGGAGGCACAAATGTCGAATCACCGGCTGACACGTCGTCAGTTCCTAGCGGGGGCTGGTGCGCTGGGCACGTCCGCCCTGCTTGCCGGTCAGCTTCCGATCCACGCCGTGCGCCCATCCACCGAACGCACCTACTTGCCCAGTGTGCGCAACGGCATACCTGACGATAGACCGAACCTGATCACCATTGTCTGCGATACGCTGCGCTACGATCACATTGGATTTCACGGCAACACGTGGATTCACACGCCCAACATCGATGCCTTCGCTGCAAAGGCTGTGGTGTTTGACAAGGCCTATGTAGGGGGCTTCCCTACGCTTCTCAACCGTGCCGAGCTTTTCACCGGGCGGTGGCTGTATCCGTACATGACGTGGGACAACCTCCCGGCTACCGAGATTGTCATCGCCAGGCGCTTGAACGATGCCGGTTACATCACCGGCCTGGTGTTTGACACGCTGGCGCTGAAAGACGCCGGGTACACTTACGAGCGTGAGTTTGGCTCGTGGGAGTGGATACGCGGCCAGCTCACCGACCGCCATTTGGCCACCCCACGCCAGCCGGCGCTGCCTGCCGATCCGGCCAAACTCCGGCTGGGCGCCACCGAGGTCACACAGTATTTGCGGAATGTTTCGGAGCGCCGCAGCGAAGAAGACTACTTCCCGGCGCAGGTCATGCGCACTGCAATCCGCTGGCTGGAGCGATCGCGCCTGTACAGTCCGTTCTACCTGCATATCGACTGCTTCGACCCACACGAGCCGTGGGATCCACCCCGGACGGATGTCGATCTCTACGATCCCGGCTACACCGGCGACGAAGTGATCTACCCGGTCTACGCGCCACCAACCTATCTATCGCCCGCCGAACTGCAGCATATGCGGGCGCTCTACGCCGGCGAGGTGACGCTGGTGGACCGGTGGCTGGGCGTCCTTTTCGACGCCATCGAAGACCTGGGTCTGCTCGACAACACCATCATCATGCTGATGTCGGATCACGGTATACTTCTCGGGGAGCACAATGCCATTGGCAAAGCACGAGAGGACACCGATCCCCGTGTCCACTACCCTCTCTGGGAGGAGCTTGCTCATATCCCTTTGATGATCCGCTCTCCCGGCATCGTCCCTCGCCGTACGGCGGCGTTGGCTCAGCCCGCAGACATCGTTCCAACTTTGCTCGACCTTGCGGGCGTCGAACGCCCGGCAAACCTAAACGGCGTCTCGTTGACGCCGCTGCTGCAGCACACGGCAGACGAGGACGAGCCGGTTCTACGTCCCATTGCGGTTGCCTCGCGCTCCCTGCTGGCGCCGTCCAGCGCACAGCCGGCGATAACGGTGTTTGACGGCGCCTGGACGCTCATCTATGGCGGCAGCCATGCGCCATCCTCCCTCTTTCACCTGCCAGACGATCCAAGCCAGCAAACTGACCGTCTTGCCGGTGAATGTGAAAGGGCGCGCCAGCTCCACGGCCAGTTGGTCACCTTCCTGGAGTCTACAGGCATCATCGAGTCACGCATTGCGCCCTGGCGCCTGCCTCCGTGCTAGTCATCCGTGTTCTCTTCCCTGCAACACCGTATCTCTGCTTATTCCCGGCGCCTTGCGTTCGGGTTTGTCGCCCTGCGCGTGATAGCAGCAAGCTGGTTACGAGCGGCGCCGCGGTCTCTGATGAGGGACGTATGGCGGGTCTCACGCAGCCTTCCCGCTCGCTACGAGGCTGACGCCCTCCCTGACTTCCTGGCAAGTCTGGAACCCCAGCAGCCCAATCTGGCGGACGTCGACCCCGAGGAGATGGTAGCCATCGTCGATGCCGTCGCCCGTCTGGATCGTCGATCTCCTTTTGGGCTTTGTCTTCGTCGCTCTCTGCTGCGCTACTACTATCTGCACCGGGCAGGAGTGCCGTTGGGCATTACCTTCGCCGTACGCTTCCGCCAGCCCCACGAAGGCGAAGGCGTCGCCGGACACGCCTGGAACACGCTGGACGGCCAGCCCTGGCACGAGCGCGAGGAGGATTACCGTGGCTTCACTGTGATCTATGAGTGGACGGGGATAGAGGACAGAGTATCAGTCTCGTCTATTGGCCGCGACCGAAGAAAAGCTGCTGGATCGTTTTCAGGATGAGGTACAGGTCGAAAGCGATGCTCGCGTTCTGAATGTGATAAAGCTCATACTCGAACTTGCGGACGTGTGACTCGTCGTCGTCTGCATAGCGGTACTGGATCTGGGGCCAACCGGTCATCCCCGGCTTCATGCTAAAACGCAGGTGATAGAACGGGATCTGGGTTCCCAGGCGGTCGGCGTTAATCTTACGAATGGGACGCAGGCCGACAATACTCAGCTCGCCACGCACCACGTTCCACAGTTGGGGCAGCTCATCCAAACGGGTCTTGCGCAGAAACCGTCCAACCCGCGTCACGCGGGGGTCTTCCTTCTGGGCATAGGCCGCCTCGCCCTCCTCGTCGAAGTTGTGATACATGGATCGGAACTTGGCGATGACGATGGGTTTTTGCCGCAAGCCCAATCGCTCTTGCCGGAAAATGGCAGGACCGGAGCTCTCGATCCGGATGGCAAGCATCAGGAAGGGCCAGAAGGGCAGGCTGATGAGCAGCCCTATCAGACCCAGGACGACATCGACCACGCGCTTCAACCGCCACACGACGGCAGAGCCGTAGGGCTGGCTGAGATGGTCGAGCACCCAACGGGCGTCGATGGTCTCGATGGGCACGCGGCCGGTCATAGCGCCGTAGAAGTTAGCGGCATCGTAGACGTTGATGCCGTCGAACTTCCAATCAATGGCCTTCTCCAGATACTGGGGCGGAAAACCGTCACGCGCCGAGAACACCAGCGTGTCCACGGCTTCGGATTCGACCACCTGGTCGAGTGTGCGGCCCTTCTCGTCCAGCAGGTGGCGGCCTGAGTTGTCGGACGTCCCCACAGCCATGAAAACCCCCGCCACGGTGTAGTCTCCCAGCGGCCGATCACGCACTTCCAGCTCGATCCCCCGCTCGACCGGGTTCGACACCACCAAGAGCACGCGATGCGGCCGGCCAAAGCGCAACAAACGTGTGAAAAAGAGCAGGCGCCACGCGTACAGGCCTAGGATTGCCAGAGGCAGTTGGATCAAGGTAACAAAGCGACCCAACTGGAGATCACGCAGGAAAAACGTGATCGTCGTGGCCAGCATGAGTCCGACGACGCACGCCAGCGCCAGCACTATCGCCGCCGCCCGTCTGCGGATTTCGCGCTTGAGATTGTACTGGTCGAAAATGTAAAGGGCGACGAGATATGCAAACCAGAGCGCGTAGACGCCGCTGGGCAAGGGCAAGGGGCTGGCCTGTGTCCAGGGCACTCTCTCAAACAGCACCATGCGCAGAAACACGGCCAGGGCCGACGTTCCTAACACAACGATGCTATCGCCCAGGAGAAGCGCTAGCTGGCGGCGACGCTTAGAACCTGTCCACAGACTAGAACGGTGTATGCTCATGTTGAAGCAGAATGCAGTCAGCTGATGGCATTGGAGCCGGAGGGGGAATGGCGCTGCGGAGGCTTCACAACAGGCCTTTCGCCTGCAAAAGCAGGTCGTAGAGAGCCTGGGTCTTGGTTTGCATCGTGGCAATCTGCCAGCGATCGTCGACGAGGCCGGGGCCCTGGCCGCCCATTGCGCGGGCCGTGTCCGGAGCAAACATGAACGCCTCCAGCGCCTGGGCCATGCTGATGACGGCGCCCTGAGGAAAGACGTAGCCGTTCAGGCCTTCGTGCACCAATTCTCGCACGCCTTCGGCCTCGAACGCCAGCACGGGCAGGCCGCACGCAGCTGCCTGCACCAACACCTGGGGCAGCCCTTCGCGGTTGCTGGCAAAGAGCTTGACGTCGAAGGTCGCCATCACCTCGGCTACGTCGGTGCGATAGCCGGTGAAGAGGATGCGGTCGCTCAGGCCAGCCCCGGCCACCAGGCGCTCGATCCGCAACCGGTCGACGCCTTCGCCGACAAACAGCAGCCGCAGCGAGGGGAAGCGCGGGCAGAGTCGACGGGCCAACTCGACCAATTGAACATGCCCCTTGCGCCACTCCAGCGCCGCCACATAGCCCGCCACGAAGTGGTCCGCCGCCAGGCCCAGCTCGGCGCGCCTGGACTGGCGCTCGGCTGCCGTCATTCGGGCCGCAGCCCGAAAGACGTCGAGGTTCATGCCGCTGTGTATCACGGTGTACTGCTCTGAGCGGCCAATCCCTGCCGCCAGGTAACGCTGCCGCAGATCATCGCCCACGCTCACGATGCGATCCGTCCAGGGCGCCGCCCGTCGTTCGAGAAAGAAGTATAACCAATCGTTCGGCGTGCGCAGCCGAGGATCAAACGTGGTCCCATGCAGACTGTGAATGACAATAGGGGTTCCCGCCTGGCGCGCTGCCCAACGTCCCAGAATGCCTGCCTTGGCCAGGTGCGTGTGCACGATGTGATACGACCGCTCGCGGTAGAGCCGCACGAGCGCCTGCGCCGCACGCACATCCGCAGCAGGGTGCACCGCTCGCTGCAGGTTGTTCACCTGTACCCAGTTGACACCGGCCCCCTCTGCGCGCCAGCGGTCGCCACTGGCGCCCACGACCAGATCGACCTCAAACCGGCTTTTGTCCAAACCGGTGCAGGTGAACAGTGTGTTCTTGGCGCCCCCGGCGCCGTGGAAGCGCGTGATGACGTGGGCGACGCGAATCTTGTCGCCTGCTCGGTTCACGGGAGGGCCCAAGGGTACTTGGGGGGTGGCTTCGAGGGACAAATGACAGAGAACGGAAGACAGAGGACAGAGGACAGAGGATAGAGGACGGCGGTCGCCCGGGGTCACCGTCAGTGGTCAGTCGTCGGTGGTCAGCGGCCGGCGGGCGGCTGTATGCAGAAGTGCGGCGGTAAGAGCGGTCACGAAGCGGTCCTCGCTGAAATGGGCAAGGGCGTGGTCGCGGGCAGCAGCGCCCAGGCGACGGCGCAGCTCCGGGTCCGCCACGAGCCGGTCGAGGCGATCCACCAAAGCTTCCAGGTCATCCACCGGCACCACATAGCCAGTCTCGCCCTCAACAGTGGTCTCCGTGTAACCGCCGGTAGCCGTGCGCACGCACGGCACACCG
>CAZHTZ010000060.1:0-19728 GCA_964535455.1 uncultured Caldilineales bacterium | reverse complement strand
CCCCCTATGACCCTATCTCCCCCTGGCATTGCGACGGCTTCACCTTTGCTCGTCGAGCCCGCCCGCCCGCCCATTCTGTATCGTGTGACCGTCGAGCAGCTGGCGTTCGCGGCGCTGACGCTCGCCATGCTGGTCGTGCGCCTGGTGAACCTGGGTATGCAGCCCCTCGCTCCCATCGAAGCCTCCACGGCGCTGCGGGCATGGCTGGTCAGCCAGGGCCTGGGACCCAGTCTTGATGCGGGCATCCCGGCGCTTTTCAGCCTGGAGACGCTCACTTTCTACCTGATCGGAGCAGGTCCGAAGACCTGGCCGCAGTTGGGCGACGCCTTTGTACGCATCTGGCCCCTGTTGGCATCGGTGGCGACGCTCTGGGTCATGTACGATTGGCGCCGGTGGGCCGGAGACAGGGCCTCAAGGGCCAGCGGCTCGCTTACGGCGCTGGTGGCTGCCGCGCTCTTCGCCTTGTCACCCCTGGCCAATGCCTTTGCTCGCCGGGGAGACGGAGTCGCTTTCGTGCTCTTGGGCATGGCGCTGGCCATAGCCGGTTGGGGGCGACTGCAGCAAGGCGACCGTGGCGGGTGGACACTGGCGGCGGTCGGACTGGGCTTGGCACTGATCAGCGGCCCGTCCGGGGTGTCGGCCTTGCTGGCGCTGGTAGCCATCGCCCTGCTGTCCCGGCATGATGCCAAAAACTGGCCCCGACCCATTCTGATAGACGGCATCGTCCTGCTTGTGGTTGTCCTGCTGGGGGGTACGGCGTTTCTCACGCATTTGCGGGCGCTCGGTCTCACCGCTTTGAATTGGAGCGCCTGGCTTGCCGCCTTCGACCTGGCGCCCAGGACCTGGTTGTGGGGGTTGATCCGCCTGGTGCTGGATGAACCTTTCCTGATCCCCGTTGGGGTCCTTGCCACCCTCTGGTTGCTGAAACGTCCTGGATCAGCGCGCACGCTGGGCCTGGCTGCTCTAATCGTCATGGTCGTCGCCGTGCTGCAAGGACCCTATGCCGCCGGCACGCGAGCTATCGTCGCCTTGCTGTTCACGGTGCCAGCGGCCACGTTCCTGCTGGCCCTGGCCGGGCGTCTTGACTTGAGGCAGCCTGAGACATCGTTGTACATCGTGGTATTGCTGCTCCTGCTCTCCGTTGCCTTTTTGTACCTCCTGTTGAGCCTGCAGAACCTGGGTTCGGTCTATGTGACGCAGATGGTTGTAGCCCTGGCCGCCGCCGTGGTGTTGGCAGTGCTCTTTGGTTTCTTCCTTGGTCGCAAGACTGTTCTCGTGCACACGGCGTTTGTGTTAGTCATCGCTCTGTTCCTCTTCGGTCTGGCAACAGCGCGTGGTCTCGGTTTCGGCCCCATTCCTCCCAGCTTCGCCGCCCTCTATGCGACGGATGGTCGCCTTGGTCTGCGTGACCTGGCGACTACTCTGGGCGACTTGAGCGAAATGCAGAAGGGCGAGCGCTGGGCGCTGCCTGTGGCGTTGGTTGCCGGCAGCAGTTCAGACGACACGCTCCGCTGGTATCTGCGCCAGGTTCCGGACTTACAGGTCGTGCACAGCGTGGACCCTGCCAATGCCCCGCCCCTGGTCGTGGCTCCTGGCGGCCTGGAAGTGCCGTTGACGGATCATTATTCCGGACAGCAGTTCATTGCCTGGGACGCCTGGAAGCCTGTGGACGGCGACAGGCGGCAAACACTGAGTTGGGCACTTTTCCGCACAGCGCCTTGGAACCTTCCCACTGAGAAAGTGGTACTCTGGGCCGATACCCAGATTCTTACCCCGGCGACAGCACCCTGACCCCTTTCCGACCTCTGATTTCTGACCCCCGTCTATGTCCTCTCGCACCAAGCAACCCACCCTAAGCGAAGCGCAAGGCCCCGCCGGAAGCGCCAGCGACGGCCCCGCCGGAAGCGCCAGCAACGGCCCCGCCGCCCGCAGCTTCCTCGACAGTCCGGCCATCCTCGCCCTGCGCCTGGATTGGGAAAAGATCGCCTGGATCGTACTGCTGATCGCGGCCCTCATCTTACGTCTGTATCAGGTGGGCGCGCGCGCCATGAGCCATGACGAAAGCCTGCATACCTTGTACAGCTATAACCTGTACAAGGGCGCCGGCTATCAGCACGATCCCTTGATGCACGGCCCGCTGCTGTTCGAGCTGACCGCCCTCAGCTACTTCCTCTTCGGACCCAGCGATTTCTCGGCCAGGCTGCCGGCAGTGCTCCTGGGCACAGGCATCGTCGCCCTGATGTGGTTCACGCGGCGCTGGCTCAGCCGGCCGGGTGCGTTCCTGGCTGCGGCGATGCTGGCGGTCTCGCCGACGATGCTGTACCACAGTCGTTACATCCGCCATGACATGTTCCTGATCCCCTTTGCGGTGCTCATGGTGGTGTTGTCCTTCCGGTACCTGGAGGACGGTGAGAGCAAGTGGTTGATCGGGTTGGCGGTGGCGATGGGGCTCGCCTTCACCACCTTGGAGGCGTCGTTCCTCTATGCCATCATCTTTGCCGGTTTCTTCTTGCTCTGGATCGCCGTGCGGCTCCTGCGCGAGCCCTGGGATCGCCAGAGCTATCGCTGGCTATTCTTTGCCGCGTTCCTGATCGGCGCCGCTCTTGCCGTCTATCCGTTGGTCGAGGCGATCAAGGCTCCCGCGGGAGCGCCCGTAACCAGTGCCCGGTTGGGCGGGCTGGTCATGTGGCCCCTGTTTGTGGGGGGGCTGGTCGTGGTAGGCGCCAGCTTTTGGTTGCTGGTGAAGGGTTTTGGTGCCCAGCAGTTGCGGGCGATCCGTGAGGTGGACGTTGTCGTCTGGATCTTGACCCTGGCCGCACCGATGTATGCCGCCTTCCCCATCAAGCTTTTCGGCGGCAACCCCCAAGAAGTCAAGATCCTGAGCAACATGCTCCAGCCGGTTATCCTGAAGTCGGCCGGGGTGTTTCTGGGGATGGCAGTCCTGTTTGGAGCTGTCGGCTTCCTGTGGGGACGGCGGTCGTATCTGGTCAGCCTGGTGCTCTACTATGCGATCATGATCGTGCTCTTCACCACGTTCTTCACCAACGGGAACGGCGTCGGCACCGGTCTGGTAGGCAGTGTTGGCTACTGGCTTGCCCAACAGGAGGTGCGCCGTGGTGGTCAGCCCTGGTACTACTACTTCCTCATTGTGCCGCTCTATGAGTTTCTGCCCTTGTTGCTGAGTCTACTGGGCATGGTGGCCCTAGCCTGGCGAGGGCTGCGCCGTCGGGCGCTGGATCCCACCGGCAACTGGACCGCGGTTGGGGAGGGGCCGAACTCGGCATCGAGTCCGCCTGCGCTGCGCGCCGAAACGTTGCTCTTCCTGGTTTGGTGGATTCTCGGCACTTGGGCCGTCTTTACCTGGGCAGGGGAGAAGATGCCCTGGCTCTCCACGCACTTCTCTACACCCATGTGTATCCTCGGCGGCTGGTTCCTGGCGGAGCGCGGTAAGATGGTGGACTGGGTCAGTGTGCGCAGCCGGCGCGGCTGGTGGTTCCTGTTAGGTTTGCCCGTGTGGTTGTTCGCCCTCATCGCCTTCCTCCAGTTGCGGCCGTTCCGGGGCTCGGACCTCAATGGCCTGAGCGACACCATGTCATGGCTGGCGGCGTTGGTGCTGCTCGCCGGGCTGGGTTATGTGTTGGTCCGAAAAGCCCACGAATTGGGATGGGTGTTGGCCCGGCGTCTGGCCTTCTTCAGCCTTGTCGGCGTCATCGTCATTCTTTCGGTGCGGACGTCTTTCCTCCTCAACTACGTCAACTACGACTATGCCATCGAGCCGATTGTCTACGCCCACGCCACGCCCGATGTCAAGCTCATCGTGAACGATCTCAACGAGATCTCGCGGCGGACCGTCGGTGAGGGCCAGTTGGCAGTTGCCTATGACGATCAGAGCACGTGGCCGTTTGAGTGGTATTTCCGCGATTTTCCCAACAAGAAGTTCTTCGGCGCGGCGCCGTCTCGCGACGTGCTCAAGGACGCCCCGGTCGTTCTGATCGGGACCGAAAACGAGGGTAAGGTCAAGCCCTACCTGGGGGACAAATACTACCGTATCCCTTACCGCCAGATCTGGTGGCCCAAAGAGACCTACAAGGACCTGACCTGGCAGCGTATCTGGGATGGTGTGCGCGACCCGCAAGTGCGTAAGAACGTGCTCGACGTGATCCTGTACCGCCGCTACCAGCAGCCTCTGGCCGACTGGGACCCCTCCGATCGCCTCCTGATGTTTGTAAGAAAGGACATTGCCAGCCAGGTCTGGAACCTGGGTGCAGCGCCCGCCACCGTTGCCCAGGCGGCGCCGGTCGATCCTTTCCTGGAGAAGAACGTACTGATACCGGCTGCCCGAGTCCTGGGCGGCGTTGCCGGACCTGAGCCGGGCCAGTTCCAACAACCCCGTAACATGGCCATCGCTCCGGATGGGCGCATCTACGTGGCCGACACGGCCAATCATCGCATCCAAGTCTTCAACCCCGACGGCGGTTATGTTTCGACGTGGGGCAGCTTCGGTGAGGCCCAGGGCCAGTTCAACGAGCCCTGGGGCATTGCTGTGGGCAAGGACGGCCGCATCTATGTCCTGGACACTTGGAACCATCGCGTCCAGGTGTTTTCTCCCGAAGGGCAGTTCCAGAAGAGCTGGGGCGCGTTTGTGTCGACCGATGGGCAGCTTGGCCAGCCAGGCGTCTTCTGGGGACCGCGCGGCATCGCCTTCGATGGCAAAGGAAACCTGCTTGTCACGGATACCGGCAACAAGCGCGTCCAGGTCTTCGACCCCGAGGGCAATTTTGTGACGCAGTTCGGCGGCGCCGGGCTGGAACCCGGTCAATTCGATGAGCCTGTAGGTGTCGCCGTCGGTCCTGATGGCAGTGCTTTTGTCGCCGACACCTGGAACCAGCGCATCCAGAAATTCGATGCCAGCTACAACTTCGTCAAGGAGTGGCCGGTGCCAGGCTGGGCTGATCAGAACATCACAACCAAGCCCTACATCGTCGTGGACAGCAAAGGCCGCGTCTACGCCTCTGATCCCACCGGCTGGCGTATCCTGGTATGGGATGGCGATGGCAACCCAGTCTCGTCACTGGGCCAGTACGGCGCCGGCAACACGGACTTCGGCCTGCCCAATGGCGTGTTCATCGCCGGGGACGACTCCCTGTGGGTGGCGGATGCTGATAACCAACGCCTCATGCAGTTCAACCCACTGCCGTAACTGCCGGGGTTCCCACTGCCGAACGGCGCCGGGAACCGACGCTACCGACCCATGCTCACCGTCTTCACGACCCTCGCCGCTGTCGCTTTAGCGATCCTGGGGGCCTGGTGGTTGCCCGACCCGGCACGGCGGCTTCCGGCGGCGGGGATGCTGGCAGGCGCCGTCGTCCTGGCGGTCTACAGCTTCCGGCAGGCTTCGCCCTTGAGGGCTCAAGCCCGAAGGGTCGAGCGTATCTGGCCACGGCGAGAGCCCTCCCCGCAGGCTTCGCCCTTGAGGGCTCAAGCCCGAAGGGTGGCTGTAGGCAGCAGCTCAGGACGACGTGCGCTGTCTTCGCGAACACTCTGGGTAGTTGGCATCGTGCTCATAGCTGCGGGCATCCTGCTGGCTGTCTGGGCTCTGACCGCTATCTGGGCGAAGCCGTTTGCCTGGGAGGCAGCCGGTCGCTGGGTGGCCGGGATTGCGTTGGCGCTTGTAGGCGCCTACGTTGTGACCGCCAGCAGCCGACTCACGGGGGGTGACATGGGGACAGAGATTGCGGCTCATGCCTCGCCAGGCGATCGCACCATCGGTCCCCGACCCGGAGGCTACAAGCTGGCCGCCATCGGGCTGGAGGCGCTGCCCGTGCTTGACGACACAGCCACCCTGGAGACCTCGGCCGCCTTTGAGACTGACGGCGCCGGCACTGGTCGCAGGCGCACGGTTCGCTGGCTCGAGCTGGCTGCCGTTCTACTCGTCCTGGGGGCGGCTGTATGGTTTCGGGCCTACCGCATTCAGGAAATGCCGCCGGGCGTCTTCATCGACGAGACTAACTCCGCCCTGGACGCGCTCCGCATCTTCGACGGCCGGCCTGACAGTCCCTTTGGCACGGGGTGGTTCGAAACACCTAATGGCTTCGTCTACCTGCAGACCGTCTTTTTCCGCCTCCTGGGCACGACGTTCACCGCCGTCAAGCTGCAGTCGCTGCTTCCCGGCATTCTGACCGTCCTTGCCTTGTGGCTGTTGGCGCGCGAACTGTTCGGTCCCACACCGGCCCTTTTTGCCGCAGCGTTTCTGGCCTTCAACCGCTGGCACTTCAACATGAGCCGGTGGGGTTGGAACGAACTCTACCCACCACTGATGCAGGTGTTGTCGCTCTACTTCATTGCCAGGGCGGCGCGACGGCGCTCGTGGGGCGATTGGGCCATGGCCGGATTCCTGTTAGGGCTGGGGATGTTCACCTACCTGTCCATCCGGCTGGCCGTAGTGGCAATCGTCCTGTACCTGGCCTATCGCGCAGTGGTTGAGCGCGGCTTTCTGCGCCGGAACTGGCAGGGTCTGCTGGTGTTTGCCGCGTTCTACGCCCTGACCTTGGCGCCGCTCGCTTTCACCTACTACAAAGAGCCCTTCACCTTCCTCAACCGCAGCCGCCAGGTCAGCATCGCCCACGACATCGAAGCGGCCGGGGGCAGCCTGGCGCCATTGGTGGAATCGGCCAAGCGACATCTGCTGATGTTCCATGTGGCCGGCGACGCCAACGCTCGACATAACCTGCCCGGCGCCCCGATGCTCGACCCCATCACGGGGGCGTTCTTTCTGCTCGGAGTGGGTTGGGCCATCTGGAAGTGGCGTGACCACCGGCGCGGCCTTGCCCTCATCTGGATAGGGGTGACGTTGTTGGGCGGCATCTTCTCGCAGCTCAGCGAAGCGCCGCAGTCCTACCGCACCCTGGCAGTGGCGCCTGCGATCGCCCTGCTCTGCGCCGACGTCTATGATCTGAGTCTGCGCGGCCTGCTGGCGCCGGCGCGGCGTTGGCCCTCGTGGCCGTGGCTGGCCGGTGGCGTTGCCGCCGTGGGCTTGCTGGCCGCTGGTTGGCTGAACTACAACGTCTATTTCAACAAGCAGGCCAATGCCCCAGCCGTCTATGTCGCGTTTTCGCCCCTGGAGACCACGGTCGCACGTGAGGTCGTGGCAAAGCGCGATGACAATCGCCTCTACCTTAGCCCCCGGCTGTACTACTTTGCGCCCCTGCGGTTCTTTGCCTACGAGCCGGCCCAACCCATCGGTATCTCCCTTGGCCCCTGGCACTACTCGCCCTTCCGCAAGCTGGGCGGTGGTCTGGAACAGCCCGGATTCAACCTTGCCGACCCCGGACTCGACCTGCCCTTGCCCGACCTCGGCGGCGACAACGCCGTTTTTCTGCTTGACCAGCACTTCGAGTACGTTCTTGACCTCTTCCGGTATTTCTATCCTGGCACGGAGTCTCGCGAGGTGTCAGACCGCATGGGTGCTCCTCTCTACCTTGAGGTGACCGTCCCCGGCGATGAGATCCAGGCTTTGCAGGCGCACAACCGGGCAGATCAGGCGGCAGACATCCAGGGTCTGTACGTTCCGGCAAGCGGTGAATACCAATTGGGGACGCCTGCTCCGGGCCGCGTCCTGCTCGACGGTGAGCCGCTTGGGACGGAAACGCGTTTCCTGGGCAAGGGGCTGCACGCTTTGCAGATCGTCGATCTGCCTGCCGACCCTTCGGGCTTGAGCCCTTCAGGGCGAAGCCTGCCCGCAGACGCCCCGGTCTTGACTTGGGAAGGTTCCGGCGCTAACGGCCCCGCCGTCTCCGGCCCAGTGCCCGACAGCGCCCTGTTCCGCAAACCACCCAGCGGGCAGGGTCTACTCGGCACCTATTACGCATCGGACGACTGGACCGGTCCTGAGCTGATGCACCGCGTCGATCCCTTGCTCCTTACCTCCTGGCCCGACCCCGAGCCCGTCTTCGGTGCTTTTAGCGCCACCTGGACGGGCGAGCTGCTGGCTCCCGCAGACGGCCTGTATGCGTTCCAGCTCGATGCTGACGACGGCGTTCGCCTTACCGTGGACGGCCAGATGTTGGGCGAGAGCCTCAACCCGGACACCGTGAACATGGTCGCGGCGACGACCAACCTGACGGCGGGACCGCACCCGATCCGCATCGACTACTTCCAACGCGGGGGAGGCAAAGCCCTCGAGTTCTTCTGGCAGCCGCCAGGCCAACCCATGCAGCCCGTGGCGCCGCAGTCCTTGCGACCGGCGAGCCAATAGGCACTCCTACCGTGATTGGATATACTGCATCTACCCACGTTGAACCTCTGAAAGGTTTTCCACCAAGCCCAATGCCTATGGCGCTAGTCGCTGTTCGAGCTTGCTTATTAGCTCCGACAATGTGCGGATGTCAGACGATTCAATGCCTGTGACCATATGTGTGTGATGTGGATGCGTACTGACATCGACGTGATGGGGAGCGTTGTCCCATCCCTGGATCAAGGCGCCTGCTGGTGTCATCCAGTAGTAGGAGTACTTTCGTACCTGTTCACCGACCCTTACCTCGTTGATATGTAGGAGTGAACCATCAACAAGGTAGACAACAGCTTTGAACTGTTCTACGGAGCCGCTGATTCGGTGTTCGTAGCGCGAAATGGCAAGGATGATCCTGTCCCGTGCCAACAGCTCTTGGAGCATTAGAAATCACTGATTCTTTCGATCTCAGCAAGCAATCGCTGCTTTTCGGCCAGTACGCTAGTCCAGTAGAACCAATCGTTGTAATCCTCGTGAGCTTCAAGCGTATCGAGTATTGCCAGTACTTTGGTCTCGAATTCTGCAATGTCCACCCCGTATCGCTCTTCGAATACGCTCACGGCTGAAGTGGCTTGCCTGATTTCCAACTGAAGCTGGCGTATACGCGCCGTAGCCGCCTGGCGCAGACCTCCCCGGACCAGGAGTTCTTGTTCCAGCTTGGGTAGATCTACTAACGCTTGCGGCACATCCAGAGTGAGTTGCGTCATGGTTAGCACCTCCTACATCCAGTATACATCGACGGAGTGAAGAGACCAACCTACCTCCCGCCAAAGCGACCGTAGGCCCCCGTCACTCACGTTCCGGGTTCGGACATCAACGAAGCGAGAGAGTACACTATGAATCCACTTCTAGAGCGTATTACTGTCAACCCAAGCGTCTGCTTCGGCAAGCCGTGCATTCGCGGCACGCGGCTATGGGTGTCACTCCTTTTGGACTTTATGGCTAGTGGTGCGACACCTGCGGAACTCCTGCACGAGTATCCACAGCTCGTAATGGAGGATATCCTGGCTGCGCTCGCCTATGGCGCCGAAATGTCACGAGAACGCTATGTTGAACTTCCCGCTGAGGCGGCTGCATGAAGTTCAAGCTCCCGGTATCGTTGTCCTTCGTCCCGGTCGAAACGCGAGTCGTGCGCTTTTGGAAAGTCTGGTGAGGCAGGCACTCGGCGCGATCGAACGGATGCATGTGGACGGTCAACTTTGGGTCGTAGAGACAGGACGGCTTCGCATTCATCAAGCAGAAGAAGGGGAGTAACAGTCCTGTACTGACCCCTATCCAGAAGATTCTTGTATGTCTCGTCTTTTCTATCTTCTCTTTGCTATTTTTCTCGCCCTGATCGGCCAACGCTGGCTGACCGGCGACGGCATTCCGCGCGACTCGCTCATCCTGTTTATCGTCGCTGGCGTCATCTTTGCCGCTGCTTCGGTGGCGCCTCTGTCCTGGCCCCGGCTGCCGGGGCGGCGCAAGTGGATGTACTACGGTATCGCCTTGGCGGGTGTGGCCGTTCTGCTGGTGGCGGTGGCGCTGCCGCAGTTCTGGCGCGGCAACTTCGGCGGGCTGGGTTTCTGGCTCTGGCTGCTGGCCGTCCCTCTCTTCGTCGCCGGCATCTGGCTCGATTGCCCCAGCCCCGACGCCGAGGGCGAGCAGGAGGCTGAACGGCTTCGCCCTGAGGGCTTCGGCCTGAGGCTCACCCGAACGGCTCAGCCCGAAGGGTCGTGGAAGACGGACCGCATCGACCGCCGCTGGTTGATCGTCCTCCTGGTGCTCATCCTGTTGGTGGCAGGGGCGGCCCGGTTTTATCAGCTCGATATGTACCCCAACGGGTGCCAGTCGGACGAGTGCAACAACGGGCTGGACGCCCTGAAATGGCTGAACGGGGCGCCCTACACGCCCTATGCCGAAACCAATGAGGGGCAGGCCACGCTCTTCACCTACGTCATCGCCCTGTTCATCAAGCTGTTCGGCCAGAACGTGCAAACCATGCGCATGGTCTCGGCGTTCATGGGCACGCTGACGGTGCTGGCTTTCTTCTTCCTGGCGCAGGAGCTCTATGGCCAGAGGCTGGCCTTACTCACGGCGGCGCTAGTGGCCGCCGACCGCTGGCACATTACCTTCAGCCGTATTGTCTACGAGCTGATCATGATGCCGCTGGCGCTGGCCCTGCAGACGCTGTTCCTGGTCAAGGCCCTGAAGACCGGCCGGCGGCGTTGGTGGGGGCTGGCGGGGCTGATGCTTGCCTTGGGCATGAATACCTATACGGCCTACCGCGTCGTTCCTGCTTTCGTTGCCGTCTACTTCGTCTATTGGCTGGTGACCCACCGGCAGCGTCTGCTGCGCGACCTGGAGGGCATGGTTGTTTTTGCTGCGGGCGTCTTCGTGGGTATGGCGCCGATGGGCGTTTACATCGTACGCAACTGGAACGTCTTCATCTCGCGCATCAACCACATTTCCGTCTTTCGTGATGTGGAAGCGGCCGGCTCCTATGCGCCGCTGTTTTCCAACCTGCGCAAGACGCTGTATATGTTCAACTGGGAGGGTGACTTCGCGGCGTTGAACAATCTGCCGGGAGTGCCGCTCTTGCAGTTCGCCGTGGCGGTCTTGTTGGTGCTGGGCCTGGCCTGGGCGATCCGCTGGTTCTGGAAGGAGCTGCCCGCGTTCTACCTCCTCTGGTTTGTGGCGGTTGCCAGCTTGGCGGTGCTCTCGGTGGCGCACGAAGCCCCCACCGCCCGCCGTCCCATCGGTCTGGTGCCCGTCATCTACCTGCTCGTGGGAGCCGTATTCCAACAGATCTGGTGGGCGTGGGACCGCGCCTGGGGAGAGAAGCGCTGGCGACCGCTGGCCATCGGCCTGACGGCGGTCGTGGTTTTCGTGGCGGCATCCAATATCAACACCTATTTCCGTGTGCAGGCGGTCAGTCCGGACGTGTGGGGCGCGTACAGTCCCAATGAGTCGGGGGTGGGCAGATACCTGGCAACAGTGCCCGCCGAGATGCCCATCTACATGACGCCGCAGTATACACACCATTCGGCGGTCAAGTACATCGGCGGCCCGCACGACATCAAGGTTCTCAGCCTGGCCCAAGATGTGCCGCTGCGGGAAGACCCCGGCGGCGATGTCGAGTATATCCTGGAGCCGGTGGACGAGCGCCTGGTGCCGCTTTTGCAGCAGCTCTACCCCGGCGGAGCGTACAGCCTGCACAACGACCGCTTTGGCCGGCCGTTGTTCATTTCTTATCACGTCCCCCGCACCGCCCTCGACGCTGCCCGCGGCCTGCAAGCCGCGTTTGCGCCGGGCAGCGGCAACGAATCGGTCCCGCCCGTACCCGGCCCCCAGGTGCGGTCACTCGACCTCAACCTGAGCGCCGCCACTCCGCTACCGCCACCCTTCACCGCTCAGTACACGGGGGCGCTGCTTGTCCCCGGCTACGGCGACTACACCCTTGAGCTGAGCTCCGAGGGAGGCGAGGCCACCCTTTTCCTCGACGAGGAGGAGGTGCTGCGGGTGAAAGACGGCGTCCAGCAGGTGCAACGCACCCTGCCCGGCGGCTTCCAGGGCCTACGGTTGACCTACACCTCCGGCGATACACCCGGCCGGGTGCAGGTGCGCTGGGCGTCGTCAGAGAACCCCGAGCTGGCGCCCATCGACCCGGCCCTGCTCTACACGCTGCCGGGCGCCTCCAACGGGCTGGTCGGCTACTACTACGCCACGCCCGATTGGTCCGGCACCCCCAGCCTGATCCAGCGCGACCTTTTCATTCTGCCAAACAACAGTCTGCGCGAGCCCTACTCGATCAAGTGGGTGGGCAAGGTGGCTGCGCCCACAGCCGGGCCGTATGTCTTCGGCACCCGATCCGATGATGGCTCGCTCGTCTATGTCGACGGTCAGCTGGTCGTAGACAACAGTGGCAGCCATGGGTCCGAGTACCGCGAGGGCATCATCAACCTGGAGCAGGGCTTCCACGACATCGAGGTGCGCTACAACGAGCTGGGCGGCTCGCGGGACATGCAGCTCTGGTGGCAGCCGCCCAACGGCCCCAAGGCCATCGTCCCCAGCGCCTATCTTTTCCCGGCGGAAAAGAATCTGCCACAGGGGTTGGTGCTGCCGCCGCCTCCCACGCTCGCACCTGCCCTGGTGCAAGTGTCGCCGGAGACAGGCGAAGTGGTGGTGCCGGAGCGCGGTCCCGGACAGGCTGAGACGGAACAGGGCGCGGCCGAACAGCCAGCCCAAGCGCCGGCGTCGTCCGGCCCGACCCTACCGGTGGGGGATTTCCCCACCACCCAGCCGGCCGTACTGTGGACTTATGGCGCCTGCGGCACCGGGCAAGAGCAGCTCCAGCGTCCTATGGGCGTCGCCGCCGGCGCCAACGGCGACGTCTACGTGGCAGACACCGCCAACCAGCGCCTCATTCATCTCGACAAGGACGGCAAGTTCGTCAATGCCTGGGGTCAAGCAGGCGAAGGGCAGGGGCAGTTCACCGAACCCTTCGACGTGGGCGTGACGCCCGACGGCAACGTGGCAGTGTTGGACGCCGTCAACCAGGTGATCTCGGTATGGACGCCGGCGGGCGACCTGGTGAACACCCTGGGGCGGGAGCTGACCTTCTACCGGCCGCGCGGGTTCGGCGTCTCGCCTACGGGCGAGTATTTCGTCGCCGACACGGGCGGTGTACGCGTGGTTCAGGCCGGAGCGGACGGGCAGCGCATCAATCAGTTCGGCGGCCCGGAGGAAGACCTGGGTCCGGGCCAGCCCACCGACGCCGCCGTCAGTCCCGGCGGCTTCGCCTACGTGACCGAGCCGATCAGCGCCCTTCTGTGGCGACTGGATCCAGCAACGGGCGAGCGCCAGAAGTTCGCCGGCGTGGCGGCCAACACGGTGGAATCGCCGCATCTGGCCGTGGCCAGCGATGGCCGCATTCTGCTGTCGGACCCCGAGGGCGGACGTGTGCTGGCCTTGACGCCCGACGTCAAGCCTTTGGCGCAGTTCGGCGGCCGCGGCAGCCAGCCCGGTCAGTTCGGCCGCCCCGTCGGCGTCGCCTTCGGCCCCGGCGGGACCATGTTCGTCGTCGACCCCGACCTCTGCCGGGTGACGGCGTTCAGCGCGCTGCCATGAGACCCGTCACTGACGTTCCGGGTACGGAAGGTCCCGGCCAAACTGGTCTAATCACGCAAACTCGACCACACGATCCTCGACATTGGCGGCGGCGTAGACCAACGCCTGTCTGATGTCTTCGTCTTCGAGCTCTGGGTACTCGTGACGCAGTTCTGCGCGATCGGGATAGATGCGACCATGGAACCAGGCCGCTGTGTCAGACGGGTTGCCCGGTCAGTTCTGGCAATGGTAAAATGAACCAGCCTCATGGGAGGGTGCATCTATGGCTACCTCTGTCGCCGCACATGACCTTGAACGTCTCTCGCAGCTCTATGCTGCCGGCTTCTACGACGCGTTTATCGACAAAGCGCTGCATCGCATAGTCCAGCGCCAGATCGAGCGCGATGAAGCTGACTTGCAGCAGATGGACCGAGAATTGGCCGCTTTCGAGAAGCTGAATGGCCTAACCTCGGACGAGTTCTGGCAACGATACCAGGCCGGACAAATGGCCGACACGGCTGACTTCATGGAATGGAACGTGTTGTGCAAGGCCCGCCAGCGTCTCGCGGCGAGATTGCGTATCCTGCGCGGCGCCGGCGCTCATGACTGATGTTTCCGCCTACCTAACTGAAATTGAGCTTGCATTGGTGAGCAGCCCGATCTTGCGTGAATATGACATTGTGCGGTCATGGGCGCATACTGAGGATGGCTACCTCCGCGTACGTGGCGTGCTCATCAATGGCGACTTCATCGAGGCAGCGGAGTACTTCGCGGTGCTGGGCGATCGCGTCGCAACCGTCGATTACAGACATCAGTGGATGAGCGGAGACCAAACCGAGTTGCATGGACGATGGGATAGCACACCCGACCATCCTGAACTGGTGGGGTTCCCATACCATGTGCACGTCGGGGATGAGAGAAATGTCCAGCCCGATCGTCCAAGAAGCCTGCTCGAAATCCTGGATCTGCTCGAAAGTGAGGTTCAGCGAGCAGAACGATGATTCCAGCGGGCTGTTGAGGTTGTGACTCGACCGGCCACAGGAGGAGGCGTTCAGTGCGCTGCCGTGAAACCCGTCACTGACGTTCCGGGTACGGAAGGTCATGGCCAAACTGGTCTAATCAAGCGGACTCATCCGCACGATTAGAACCCCGTGCCTCTATATGAGTCCGTCTTGCAGGAGGCGGACAACAGCAGCCACAATGTCCCGATGTGACAGAATCCAATCGTTGCGTCCGGCATCGGCAAGAACGATGGCGGGTCGCAGCTTTGCCTCCGACAGATCGGAGAACGGGAACGGAACTAAGACGACTGATCCGGCTGCAGGTGTGACCACGCTGCATCCTCCTCGGGCCGATTCCAGTCGTAGCTGAGTGATTGCTCGCTCAACAATGCTGTTTCAGGAATATGAATTGCCGGCCACTCTTCGAGAATGGTCACCAAGGCGCGGCGAGGATAAGAGACAGATACCGGCGACAGAAGTCGCACGGCGCCTTGTTCGTCGATGACTGCTTCCACTGTCTGGATCATGATGCACCTCCACCGCCATTATGGCATAGGGCGTGTCTGCTTGCCAAGGGCATCGAAGCAGATCTCCGGAGTCCGGGTTTGTTGTTGTGAGTGTCTCTCGGCCCTATGCTGCCGGCTTCTACGACGCGTTTGTTGACAAAGCGCTGCATCGTATCGTCCAGCGCCAGATGGAGCGCGATGAAGCTGTCTTGCAGCAGATTAACCAAAGATTGGCCGTTTTCGAGAAGATATACGGCCTATCCCTCGCCTTCGCTGATCGTTACCTTCTCGTAGACGTCGACGAGGGCAAGTTCACATTGGATGGAGGACAATGACAGACGAGCGTCGAGGTTGGTCGCTTCGGTTAGCAGCCAGCCGCCGTGCGCCTGACGCCGGTAGTATTCGACGTGCCAGGCATCCTGCGCAATCAGCACGACCTCTTGCAGCGAGTCAATCTGGCGATAGTGCTGGAACTTTCTGCCGCGATCATAGGATTCCGTGGATGGCGATAGCACTTCCACGATGACGGTAGGATTCAGCAGGGTATCACGATGCTGGTCCTCGAATCTCGCCTCGCCGCAGACGACGGTGACATCTGGATAAGTGTACAACTCGGCGCGGCTGACCACCACCCGCATGTCGCTGGGGTAGACGGAACAAGAGCGCTTGCGCAACTGGGCGTGGAGACTCGCCAGCGTGTTGGCCGCGATCAAGTTGTGCCGTTCGCTGGCGCCCGCCATCGCGAACACATTACCGGTGAAGTATTCGTGTTTGATCGGGCTCTTGCGCTCACCGGCGATGTACTCGGCAGCGGTGAGGTGAGGTTTTGGGAGTGCTGCCATCGGTCGTTTCTGTCCGGCATGTGATGCGCTGTGAAGTGTTCATGCCCACGATGCGCGCAGTATAGCGGCTGTTGTCCGCGGCGGCAACCAGCGCTAACGGAGCTGCTCCGCCAGGCGTTGCGATGCCAAGGCCCAGCCATAGCAGAAACAGTACAGGCTCGACGGGATGGCATCCCACCGAGCCTGCTTAAGATTGAAGACGAACGGGGGTTGGCCTATCGGTTCAATCGGGTGAGGGTGATCGCGTGAAGGCTATGGCTTGGTGAAAACGAAAGGTAACTCGGGCAGGGGCCACGGTGATCCGGGGCCGGGGGCGATCAAGACGTCAGGTGACAGCACAGGGTCCAACTCTAGCACGTCGGTATCACGGCTCTGAGCTTTACCGGCGCAAGCGAGCGTGCTTTCCTGTGCAAAGTTGCTCCACTCCGAAAAGGCGCCGTCGCCCTGACGCACCGATCGCACGCGATAGTAGTATCGGGTGTTGCACTGTAGGCTGCTATCGGTGAATGTGGTGGTCGCACCGCCAGACAGGTTGAACTGCTGCCAACCACTGCCATAGACTGCGCGCTGTATCTGAAAGCCGGTCTGGCCCTGGTTGGTGTTGCGCCATTGCAGACGCAGACTGTTGGACGTTAGCGCCGTAAGTGTCAACGGTTTAGGATTGTCAAGAGTGGGGCCGCCAGTACAGGGCGGCGCCGAGGCGTTTGCCCTCGTCCATTCCGAAACCGAGCCGTCGCTGGGTCGCTCCGCTCGCACCATGTAGTAGAAGGTGTATCCGCAGCCGACTTCGTTGTCGACGAATGAAGTCGCATTGGCGGTAGCCACCCCGGCCTGATACCACATATTGCCCCAGGTTGTGCGGATAATCTTGAAACGCTCTTCCCCGGATGCACGATCCTGCCAGCTCAGACGAATCGAGTGTGGCGCCTGGAACTGGGCCGTCACGTAGGCCGGCGATATCGCGGCCGGATCGGCGTTAGGCCAGCAACCGCGTGTTGTGGCGAAGGTGTAGTCACTGCTCTGTGCTTGGCCGGATGATGTGAATGCCTGCACGATGTAGAAGGCTTCGACCCCACACCCTAGGTTGACGGTATCTTCATAGCTGGTCTCCGCGCCGCCGATAGTGGCGACAACCTGCCAGGGTAGGCCGCCAATAGTGCGGAAGATGCGATGACCCTGGGCGTTAGCGAGAATTGGAGTCCAGGTAAGCCTGATCGCGTGAGCGCCGGAGGCAACGGCTGTCGGTCGGATTCGGGTTGCTTTGGTTGGCGTCGGTGTTGGTGTCAAAGCAGGAGTCGAAGTGGGCGTGGGTGTGGCGGTTGCGCTTTCACACGTGGACTTCGTCAAGAGAAGGTTGTAAGTAGGTATGATCTCCGAGTTGTCGAAGTGCGTGACTTTGACGTAGTAAATCCCACCGGGGAGCTCATTGACGCCACAGGTCATCTCGATGCGCGAGAACAAGTTATCGCCACCATCGTCGTCATTGGTGATTTCGGTCAGGGTGCTATCATACAGCCACATCTTGGTGTCGCCAGCAGGACCGCTTGTCTCCAGAACAATCGCCGAAGCCTTGTTAAGTGAGAACCGCAGCCAATCGGCATCCCCAACCGGGAGAATACTGTGGGTCTGGGGTGCCGCCCCCTGCAGTTGCTTGGCTTGGTCTGGAGTGTTGTCTGGCTCGAACTCGTCGCCCTGTGGTCGGGTTGCTGTTGCTGTGGGTGTGGGTGTTGAGTTAGGTCTAGGTGTCTGAGTAGGCGTCGCCGTTTTTGTTGCTGTCGGTGTGTACGTCGATGTCGGAGTTGCGGTTTGTGTGGGCGTTGACGTGATCAAACGTGTCGCCGTCGGCGTGCGGGTCGGCGTGCGCGTAGCCGTTGGTGTGGAGGTCGACCCGCCGGTGTTCAGCGTGAAGATGTTACCGCCGTAGGCGCCGCTGCCGAGCGTCTGGATGGGATAGCGGATCCACCGCGAACTCACCATCTCGCCACCTGAGCCTGGTTGGGCGCCCACGTATTGATAGGACTGCCAGGGATTGCCCGTCGGCGTGAGATACAGATGGTAATAGGCGTAGCGGGGGCTGGCTGGCGCCTGCCAGGTGAAATTGCCGTTGGCCGTCGTAGCAACATTCTTCAGGAAAGTAGCTCGCTCCGGTGTGTTGGAGACCCAAATCTGGACATTGTTGTAGCCGACGATGCCGCTTCCACCCTGGTCAATCACGCGCCCGCTGAAGCTTAGGGTGGCGGATGCCTGGGTGGGAGTTGCTGTAGATGTCGGTATTGGCGTGTTGGTGGCGCCAGATACCTGGGTAGGGGTTGCTGTGGATGTGGGAGTCGGTGTGTTGGTGGCGCCGGGAATACGTGTGGGCGTGGGCGTAGAGGTGGCGTAACCCGGCCATTGTACGTTCATATACTTCACAGCCGTATTCTGAGCACCATCTACGGCTTCGGCGCCTATACGGTGAATTCCCACGCCGAGATACCTGGTCCTGATGTACGCGGTATAGGGTGATGTGGCGTCGATAGCGGCAGGGAAAAAGGTCAGAATATCATCTGCGCCGACCCCAAAGAAACGAACAGAGGGCACCCCAGACCCGCCAGTCGGCTCGACGCGAAAACCGACAAGCCCGGCATCGGGCTTCGCCTGGTAAGTCTGCTCGTCACCCACAGGCGAACTGAAGGTTAGAGAGAGTCCAACCACGTTGCGCACGGTGAAAGACCAGTCAGGAGACGAGGCCGTTCCGCCCTTACCGTCTTTGACACGTACTGCCCAGAAGTACGTGTCTTCACCCGATAACGTTGTCGGGCGCCAACAATTCGCGCTGATCCATTGGCTTTGCTCACCGCGGACGTAACCCGCCGTCCAGACATCCACCCAGAATTCCACGGGGTCTCCATCGGGATCGCCGTTGTTTTGCCAACACAACAATGGCATCGCGTCCAACGTTATCCCTGATTGTGGACTTGGGGAGGTGGGCGCATTGGGATCGCGATTGGCCAAAGTCACAGTGACGTAGTTCGACGCCGTCTTCGTGTCCGACCCACCTGCACCCCAGACACTCAATACAACTGTGTAGCTTCCGGGATTTGTGTAGATGTGGCTGTGGTAGGGTTCGCAAGATGTGCCCGTCTGAGCGTCGCCGTAGGACCAGGCACATTGGCTATAGCCGCCGCTTGAAGTGTTATGGAAAGTGACCGTCAGCGGCGCCACGCCGTTTAGCGGTGAAGCGTCGAAGTTAGCGGATGGCGGGTTAGGAGTGGGGGTAGGGGTAGGGGTAGGGTTAGAGGTAGGGGTAGGGGTAGGGCAGGCATTGTTGGAGAACACTTCGATGGACTGAATGGCAGTCTGCCAACCGTGATCCTGAAGTTTGGGCACCGAACTGGTCCAGCACCGTTCCTCGCCAGACTTGTTGTCGCCACGCCACGTTTTGACCGACCAACCAGATGGCATCTCCATGGCGTAGGAGTCGCCATTCGGACCGTTGGAAAAGCCAACACCGCCACTCCACAGCACGCTGCCAGCGAAGTTGTCGTTCGACCACAGCTTCACTTGGCCGCCGCCACCGCCACAGCTACCGTTTGGAGTGGTCGATACCACCGCGTTTGAACTGGTATGATTTACATCTGCGATCCGGTCCGACAAACCCGGCTTGGTCCTTGTGCCGTTGTACTCCCTCCCACCCCGATGTACGGTCCACCCATCTAGCACCACACCATCTACTTCGACATCCTGGCCATTTCGCGCAACCGCGAAATGTAGGTGCGTTGCTCCTCCAGCGCCAGTGCCGGTGGCGCCCATGGTGCCAATACTACAACCCTGCTGAACTGATTGACCCTGGACTACTGAGACACTTGCTAGGTGCGCATACCATGTTGTCCAGCCATCGTCATGTGCAATGCCGACAAGGTTACCCAGGTCATTTCGATACGATACTACAATCTGTCCAGCTGCAACCGCCCGAATTTCACGACTGTTACCACCGAAGTCTATCGCCAAATACGCCCAGTTAT
>CAZHTZ010000059.1:0-19869 GCA_964535455.1 uncultured Caldilineales bacterium | reverse complement strand
GCTCACGCTCCGGGTACGGCAGGCGGCAGGCCCGTCGCTCACGCTCCGGGTACGGAAGTAACACACAGCGGTACACAGCAGGAGGAACATGATGGGACAACTTGCAGACAAGGTAGCCGTGATTACAGGTGCAGCCGGCGGGATCGGCCACGCTGCCACGCTGGCAATGGCGCGCGAGGGCGCGACCGTGGTGATGTCCGATCTCAATGACAGCGCCGGCCAGGCGATTGAACAAGAGATACGGGCGAGCGGGGGCAAGGCGGTGTACCACCATGCCGACGTTAGCTCTATAAGCGACATGGAAGGACTGGTGGAGTTCGCGATTGGGCGCTACGGCCGGATCGATGTCCTCGTGAACAACGCCGCCATCGCCATCCCCGGCACCGTGACCGAGATCACCGAGGAGAAGTGGAATCGGGTGCTCGACATCAACCTGACCAGCGTGTGGAGAGGAATGCACTACACGATTCCGCACATGATGCGCCAGGGAGGGGGTTCCATCGTCAACATGAGCTCAGCGCAGGGACTCATCGGCTTCACGGGGTGGTCGGCGTATGCCGCGGCCAAAGGCGCTATCAACGCCCTGACCCGCCAGGCGGCGGTGGACTATTCCAAGTACAACATTCGCATCAACGCCGTCGCCCCCGGCACGATCAACACCGCCATGAACGTGCGCATCTTCGCCGAAGCGGAAGACGGCGAGGCGCTCAAGCGCTACTGGACCAGCCGCCATGTGGCAGGGCGCTTTGGCGAGCCCGAAGAAGTGGCGGGGCTGATCGTCTTTCTAGCCAGCGACGCCGCCTCGTTCATCACCGGCGAGGTCATCCGCATCGACGGCGGGCTGGTGATCAACGGTGGTTGAGCCGCACGGCGGGCACCAGGAAGGTAGGCAAATGGTCATCGGCAAGGGTGAGACCGGTCGTTTTCTGAGCGAAGAGGAGGCCCGCCAGGTTCTGGCGCAAGGGTTGGAAGATGTGGACCTGGAAGGTAAACGCGTGCTCATCATCGTCCCGGATGGCACGCGCAGCGGCCCCATGGGCATGTTTTTCCGGCTGTTTCACGAGCTGCTGGCCGCGCAGACGGCAGCGATGGACTACCTGATCGCCCTTGGCACCCACCAGCCGATGTCCGAGTGGGCCATCCGGCGCTTGTTGGGCGTCTCCGCCGAGGAGATGGCCACCTGCTACGCCGGGGTGCGGGTGTTCAACCACCGCTGGAACGACCCCCAGGCGTTGCGCACCTTGGGCGTCATCCCGGCCGCCGAGATCGCCACGATGAGCAATGGGCTCCTGGCCGAAGACGTTCCCGTCACCGTCAACAAGTTGATTTTCGACTACGACCAGATCATCGTGTGTGGACCGGTGTTCCCGCACGAAGTCGTTGGCTTTTCCGGTGGCAACAAGTACTTCTTCCCGGGCATCTCCGGCCCGGAAGTGATCAACTTCACCCACTGGCTGGGGGCTTTGGTGACCTGCTACGCCACGATTGGCATCAAGCACACGCCCACACGCGCCGTTGTCCACCGGGCAGCTTCCATGATCGACGTGCCCAAGCTGTGCTGCTGCATGGTCGTGCTGGGCGACAACCTGGCGGGGCTGTACGTGGGGTCTCCCGAAGAGGCCTGGTCGCGGGCGGCCGACCTGTCGGCAGAGGTGCATATCCGCTGGGTGGACCAACCTTTCCGGCGCGTCTTGTCGGTGATGCCAGAGCTTTACGACGACATCTGGACGGCGGCGAAGGGGATGTACAAGCTGGAGCCTGTGATAAAGGATGGGGGCGAAGTGATCCTCTATGCCCCGCACATCACCGAGATCTCCTACACCCACGGCCACATCCTGGACGAAATCGGATATCACGTGCTGGACTACTTCCTGAAGCAATGGAACCGGTTCCAAGACACGCCGCACAGTGTTCTGGCGCATTCGACGCACCTGCGGGGCATCGGAACCTATGAGGATGGCATCGAGCGGCCGCGCATCCAGGTCACGCTGGCGACGGGCATTCCCCGAGAACGCTGCGAACGCGTGGCCCTGGGCTATTGCGACCCGGCAGCCATCGACCTGGAGCAGTGGCGCGGCCGCGAGGACGAGGGCATCCTGCTCGTGCCGCACGCGGGCGAGATCCTGTATCGTCTGAACTCACAGCGTCGGTAACAGTAGGTTTCGGGTTGAAAGTTCAAGGTTGAAGGTTCAGGGTCGCATCTTCAACCTTCAACCTGCAACCTGCAACCTGAAAGGGGGCGGGGCATTTGCCCGTTCACCCATTTGGCGTTAGAGTCAAGGGAAGTCAGGATCCGCCCGGCTGGCTGCCTGAATGGCCGGCGGCACTGGCGTGGCGCTCTCATTGGAGGCTCAAACATGATGCGTATTCAAGTCGTCACCGGCGTGGCGCTGCTGCTTTTGCTCACCGGTTGCCAGGCAACGATTCAGATCGTGCCAAACACACCCACGGTCACACCGACGCTGCGGCCCGGTGAGTCAACACCGACACCGACGCCGACCTACGTGTCTTTGTTTGAAGACACGGCTACCCCTGGGACAGGTGCTACGGCCACGCCAACGAAGACGGCCACGGCGGTGGCAGACACCGCCACGCCAGCGCCGACGGAAACCCCAACACTGGAACCGACGGCCACGGCGGCGCCAACAGACACTGCCACGCCGGAACCGACGGCTACGGCGGCGCCGACGGACACACCCACTTTGGAACCGACGGCCACGGCGGCGCCGACCCAGACGCCGACGGCGAAACCAACGCAGACGCCAACGCCTCAGACGGCAGCGGCGGCGCCCCCCAAGGACACCGCCACGCCGAAACCGATTGCGCCAGTCAAGCCACGACCCACATCTACGGTGACGCCGGCGCAGCCAGGTCTAGCAGGCGCTGCCGCCGCTGCCGGCACACCCACGCCAAGCAGCTTCAGCCAGCAGCTTACGCAGCAAGAGTGTAACAAGCTGATCCAGGAGGCTGTGGCCAAGAACCCCAGCCTGCCCGTGTCCAACATGGCCTGTGACTTCCAGCCCGGTCAGGCTGTCATCACCGGCCGCGCCAAGCTCGGTTTCTTTGGCATCGACCTGGCGATTACGGTTGCGGTTGATGTGAACAACTGCAAGGCCAAACCCAGGATCACGAAAGTCGATCCCGCCATGGCGCAGTCTCAAGTCGAGTCTGCCCTACAGCCCTATCTGGGCCAGCTCGCGGACGTGGGAGCGGACGTCTGTGTGGAGAAGGTGACGATCACGGACAACGCTCTGACGATCGAGGGAACACAGTAGCAGGTGCATGAGCGACGCCCGGCGGTCGCCGGGCGTCGCTCATGGCGAACCCAGAACCCAGGACTCCCATCATGACAGTTGCGGGGCTTGTTGATCGGGGGCCACGTACCGCAGCAACGTGGATCAGGAATCGGCGCCCGAGGCGCCCACGGTTGCACGTTGCACGTTAGCAGGGCCAGGACGTGCTCACATCCTGGTCGGGCCGAATGCGGAACGCGGGCTGGCAGGTGCGCGTACAACACGCCTGCCGGTCGGCCTTGAACCCGGCAGGCGCCCCATGACAGAGGATGGCTAGACGTCGACAAAGTTGGCTGCTGCAGCCGCCCATAGGGCGCGAATTTCGTCATCAGCATCAGTCCCCCCGGTATTGAGGATAGAGATCGCCAGGTCATCGATCTTTTGCATTGTGGCGGCGCCGACACCTGAGCAGTGAGTCGCTATGACCTGGAAAATGCCATTCCCTATCAATACGTGTCCAAGGTCGTTGAGATGACAGCAATCGGTGTTGAGTGTCCAGCCGGCGCCGTTGAGGATCGCCAAGGCATCGACAAAGAGCGCACCTTGCCGCCCGGCCACCAGGCGAATCGCCTCATTGTACAGCCACGCGATCTGCGGATCCCAGCGTGTCCAGGTCGGGTACAGTGAGGGATCGTTGGCGCCGCGACCATGGATCTGGTGGTAGATGCCGACCAGCACCACCAGGGCGCCGGTTTCGCGTTGGATATCAGTGACGATTTGCTCCAGGTCGGAAATGTAGTCCTGCACCGGCATCCCGCATCGCATGTCGTTCAATCCCTCGGCGATCAGAACGAGATCCGGTCCTTGTGCAATGGCATGTTGCCAATAGCGCTCGATCAGACTGGGTTTGGCAGACTCTTCGTAACCTGGGGCACGTGGTGAGATGACCTCGGCGGGCAGCGCCCAGTTCAGCACAGTCAGTTCGCCACCTTGAAAGCGTCGCAGCAATTGTGCCGCGACTTGAGGAAACTCGTTCTCGGCTTCGTGGGCACACATGCCGTAGGCAATACTGTCACCCAACACCAACATCCTCTGAAAGGGACCCGCTGGCAGAGGGCGTTGTGCGGTCATTGTTCTTCGCTCCTTATGAGAATCGCAGGCGCCCTGCCGGTACGGAGTCCCGTTGTAACCGGGGTCGACAGGGCGCCTGCTGCGAAACGCTGGTCCTGATGGCGATGCCTACCAGTCAAACTGGAATTGGTCAGCGTTAGATGCGGTGACCGGGGGTGCGGGGAACCAAATCTCGGATGGCAACTTGACACCTTCAAGGCTCATCGTCATCGCCTTCATGCAACCATACATCTGCTCGCGCGGCCCGTAGTCCAGGGTGCCGAAAAGCTCTCCCTTCTTGATGGCATCCACCGCCTGCGCCTGGGCCCCAAGACCGAACACTTTGACCTTGTCCAGCAACTTGGCATTCCTCAGGGCGTCCACAGCCCCCAGAGCCATGCTATCGTCATGAGCATAGATCACATCCAGATCCGGGTGCGCCTGGAGGACGTTCTCGGCCACGGCCAACGCAGCGTCACGCGTCCAGTTGCCAGGCTGTGAGGCCACGATCTCGATCTTTGGGTTCTCGGCTATCACCTCCTTGAAGCCGGTGCTGCGGTCGACGCTGGCCTGGAATCCGGCAGCGCCCTCGATAATCGCGACTTTGCCGCCATCGGGCAGCAGCTTCAGCACCTCGCGGGCGATTCTTCGACCATTCTCGATCTCATCGAATGTGATCAGGGTCACACTTGGCGGGTAGTTGGCCACCGGCGCACCGCCAAGGTCATTCCAACACGTCAAGACGGGGACACCTTGTTTGGCAGCCGCCTCGACCTGGGGAATCACGGCATTGGCATCAAGCGCCACCAGCACAATCCCGTCGGGCTTCTGAGCCAGGAAATCCTCGAACTGGGCGATTTGCTTCTGCGCGTCGCCCTGTCCGTCGCCATAGAGGATCTTCAGGTTCATGTCGCTCGCCGCCTGTTCCATGCCCTTGTCCATGGCGGCGACAACGGGGAATTGCTTGCCAACGTTCAGAACGCCGATCGTGTAACCCTTTTTGTTGGCAAAGAGTGCCGTTTCGACACGGCCGTTGGGTTGCAGATTCCACAGCCCGGGATAGCTTCCATCGGCAGCCCTCGTCACCTCCGTGATGGCAGTCTCGGCGGCCGGCTCCGCCGGCGCCTCAGTAGGCACAGGGGTGGCGGCAGGGGCAGCGGGTGCGGCGCAGCCGGCCAGGACGAAAAGCAAGGCCAGCAGCGCCACGAAGACGAATACGGAATAGTGGTTACGTCGCATCAGAACCCTCCATGGATCATGTGTGCTTGGGAGCAGGAATTAGCGATTGCCCGAACGATCAGCCAGGCTGTTGACGAACCAGTGCCTTCAATCAACCATGTTCACCTCCTTAAGACACGGGAAAGAAGCAACAGGAATCGAAAGTTCATCAGTTCTTACGGAGCCGGTAGGTATACAAAGCCACGGCGGCAATCATGATTGTTCCCTGAATGAGGTTCTGGTAGTAGGCGTTCACGTTGAGGATGTTGAAGCCGTTGCCCAGAACCTGCAGCAACAGTACAGCGACAACCGTCTTCCAGACGCTTCCCTCCCCTCCAAAGATGCTGGTGCCGCCGAGAACGGCTGCGGTAATGGCCGTGAACTCCATGCCAATGCCACCGAGCGGATTCGCCGAGTAGACCCGGCCCAGGAGGATAATGCCGGCGATTGCGGCAAAGGTCGACATCAGAATGAAGTCGGAGATAAGCAGCGCATCTACCCTTAGCCCGGCCAGAAGACTGGCTTCCTTGTTGCCGCCTACGGCCGACAGATGCCGCCCGTAGCGCGTGGCGTTGAGAAGGAATTCACCGACGACTCCTAACCCCAGAAATACGACCACGGGTACAGGCAAGGGGCCGATCATGCCGTCGGCGAACCAACGCAGGGCGGGCGTCTGTCCCTGGATGATGCGCCCGTCGGTGAAGACGAGCAGAGCGCCCTTGAGGATGGCCAGGGTACCGAGTGTGGTTACAAGGGAGTTGACGCCGACCTTGGTCACGACAACGCCTGTGAAAAGTCCGATGATAGCGGCGACCAGGAAGGGCGCAATCAAGGCTGGGATGAGGCCAATCAGGGGGATGAGCAGAAGGATGACAACGCCAGTGAAACCGGCTTGGGCGCCAACCGAAAGATCGAATTGACCGGTTGCCAACAGGAACGTCATCCCGATGGCCAGGATGCCCACGACGGAGGCTTGGCGGATGACATTGATCAGGTTGAGGGGACGTAAGAAGGCCGGAGACGCAATGGCCAGGAAGATGCACAGGGCGACGAACACATAGACGATGCCCAGGTTTTGCACGGAAAAGAAGTGCCTCCACGCAGAACGGCGTGGCGTCACGGCTTTCACTGTCGATGTCTCGTCTGTGGGGTCGGCAGTTGTCATGAGATACCTCCTTTGGCATCGCCTAGAATGGCCAGTTGCTTGAGTCTGGCTTCCGAGATCTGAGTGTGGTCCAGCTCGTGCACGACTCGCCCGTTCTTGAGGACCAGACAGCGGTCGCTCACATCGGCCACTTCTTTTAGCTCCGAGGAAATGAACAGGATGGCCTTGCCTTCATCGGCTAGCCGGCGCATGAGCCGGAATATCTCTTCCTTTGCCCCCACGTCGATGCCTTGCGTAGGTTCATCGAACAGCAGAATGGCGGCATCGGTGGCCAGCATCCGGCCCAGAACCACCTTCTGCTGGTTTCCACCGCTGAGAAATATGGCCTTTTGCTCGGCTGACGGGGTGTTGATGCGCAGCTCGTTGATGGAATGTCGCGCGAATCGGCGCTCGTCAGCGAATCGGAGCACAAAGCGGGGCGAGAAACGCTGCAGTGACGACAAACTCAGGTTCTTGAAGACCTCAAAGCTGAGAATGAGCCCTCGACGCTTTCGATCCTCCGGCAACAGGCAGATGCCGGTGCTGATGGCATCGTGGGGCGAGCGCAGATGCACGCGATTTCCCCGCACGTGTATCTCGCCCCGGGTGGGGGGAACATAGCCGAAGAGTGTGAGTGCCAATTCGGTGCGCCCGCTCCCAACCAGGCCGGCCAAACCAAGGATTTCCCCTCGCCTCAGTTGCAGCGAAACGTCATGCAGGCGTGGAGGCAGGCTAATGTTCCTTGCCTCAAGCAGCACTTCGCCGTCGTATGTCCTACGCGTGGGGCGCGCCCCCGCCAGCGCAGCGTGCCCGACCATTTGTGCGATCACTTCAGTTGGCGATGTTTCGCTGCGCGGCAGCGTAGTGACGTTGCGCCCGTCTCGCAAGATCGTGATGCGGTCGGCCAGTTCAAACACTTCGTCGATGAAGTGGGAGATAAAGATGAACGTCGTCCCTTGAGTCTGGAGTTGGCGAACCGTGGCAAACAGCGCCTGTTTTCCTTCCTGGTCAAGGGCCGCCGTAGGCTCGTCCATGACAATGATCCTGGCATCACGGTCAAGCGCCTTTAGAATCTCGACCAATTGCGCCTGGCTGCGTGTCAGGTCTCGTGCCATGACGTCAGGGTCGACAAAGATGCCAACCCGCTCGCAGAGAGCAAGGTATCGCTCTCGCTGCATGGCGTTCTTCACGACGCCCAACGCCCCCGTGATCTCCCGACCCAGGTAGACATTGGCCAGCACCGTCAGCGTTGGCACCAGCGGAATCTCCTGGTAGATAACGGCAATGCCCATGGCGATTGCGTCACTAGGGGAGTGGACGGCGGCGGGTCGGCCGTCCAGCAGGATGACACCCGCGTCCGGCCGGTAGACGCCAGCAAGAATTTTCATGAGCGTGGACTTGCCAGCGCCGTTTTCACCGACCACCGCGTGCACCTCGCCCAGGCGCACGGCGAAGTCCACGTCATCCAGTGCCCTGACTCCGGGGAACGTCTTCGTCATATGCTCCATGTGCAGTATGAGATTCGATGATGATCCAGATATGGCGGGTTGCATGATTGACTCCCCTGAAAAAAGGTGATCGCCAGTGGAAACTGTCACTTTGAAGGCAGAAACATGGCGAATTAGACCAAGTTTTTGCCATCAAACCGACTGTTTCGAGCACCGATTCTCACGTGGCAGTCACCCGATTGGCTTTTTTCAGTGGACTCATGATTGGATGCCCCTGGATGGTGCGACCTGTTTGGACGCCGGGCCGCCTGCCGTGGAAAGTCCGGCGCCGGTGCCGACCCTCCACATGAAGCCCAGTGTAGCCGCAAGTACAGCGCTTGTAAGCTACCTGAACCCCCAAGCGGCATAGGGGATTTCCCTATTGTCTGACCGAAAGGGAAAGACCTGGCACCCGTCCAGACTCGTGCTATACTTCATGTTCATGACCAGGACACGCGTCTTTCTCGCCGATGATCATGATGTGGTGCGTGCGGGGATACGCAGTGTGCTGGAAGATCAGCCCGATCTGGAGATAGTCGGCGAGAGCGGCGACGGCCGCACCCTACTGGAATCCATCGCCAGGCTGGCGCCGGACTTACTCGTGGTCGATGTGGCAATGCCCGACTTTGCCCCGGTGCCAACCCTCCGCGCTATCCGTGATCGCTATCCTTCACTGAAGATTCTGGTCAACAGCGCCCACGATGACGATGTGTATGTCAAGGGCTTGCTCCAGTTAGGCGTACACGGGTATCACCTCAAGGATCTGCCGCTGGCCGACTTGGTGCTGGCCGTTCGCCGCGTAGCAGCAGGAGAGCGCTGGCTTCCCGAGCCGATCATCGCCAAGTTGAGCGCCTTCGATGAGGTGGCGACATCCTTCTCTGTGCTGACAATGCGCCAGATCGAACTGCTACGCCTGCTGCAAGAGGGACTGGATAACCAGGGCATTGCCGGGCGCACGGGCTTGAGCATCAAGACCGTTGAGAATCATCTCACCCGCCTCTATCGTGTCCTCAACGTGCAAAGTCGTCTCGAAGCGGTCAAGTATGCGGCTCAGCATCCAGCGGTTGTGGCGATGCCCGGCAGGTTCGCGGCCCAAAGCATGGGCCCGGCTGCATTGACGGCTCAGGCTCAGAGCCTGGATCGCCAACCTGTGATACTTGTCGTGGACGACAATCCCCGCTATCGCCAAAAACTGCAGCGCTCCATCGGCAGACTCTATCCGCACGCTGCTCTTTTCGATGCCTCCACCATCGACGAAGCGCTCCAGGTTGTCAGGCGAGTAGCTACGAGGCTGGTGCTGCTCGATGTCGTCTTGGGGGAGGAGAGCGGCATCGCCTGTGCCAGGCGCATCAAAGCTATCTCGCCGTCTTCGCGCATCGTGTTGCTAAGCGCGTACCCGGACCGGGAGTTTCACCGGCTGGGCCTGGCGGCGGGGGCGCTGGCATTTGTGGACAAGAGCGATCTCGATGGGCCCGCTCTCTCCCAGATCATCGACGATGTCATGGCTGCCGATGTCTGAACCATGGAAGCGTTGCTGGAAGGTATCAATCTCTCAAAGTACTATGGCACCTTGCCTGCGCTGCAGCAGTTCAGTTTTCAGTTGCGCGCGGGCGAAGTCCTGGGGCTGACAGGCGAAAGTGGCGCTGGCAAGTCGGTGCTGGCGATGCTGATTGCCGGGCGCCAGGCCCCGGATGCGGGGGCCCTGTATTTCGCGGGTCGCCGTCTGCGATTTCCCTTTTCGGCGCGCGCCCTGGGCATCAACCTTATCCCCCAGAAGCCGGCACTGATCGAGCAGATGGACGTCGCCCGTAATATCGTCCTGGGAAACGAACCAGGCTGGCGGACAGGTCTCGGATGGCTTGACGTTCTCAGTCGGCGGCGTGGCGAGCAGCTTGCCGCCGGCATTCTGGCGCAGATGGACCTGCCTAATTTGGATGTGCATGACAAAATCGCCAATCTGTCGAGCGAACAGAGGCAGATCGTCAGCATTGCGCGTTCACTGGCCGTGACGCCCACCCTGGTCGTGCTGGATGATCCGGCGCCGCTATTGAGCTATGCCCTTCAGCAGAGGCTGCTGGCCCTGATCCAGAAATGGCGCAATCAGGGAGTCGCCGTCCTGTTTGCCACGAACAACCTCGACCATCTCTTTGCCGTGGCCGATCGCATCTTGGTGATGCGCCGGGGTCGCCTTGTCAACGAGATGATGGGCGGCGAAACCAGCTTGGAAGAAATCGTGTCAGCGGTGGTGGGCACCACCGATCAGCAGCATCTCACGCCGATCATCTGGGCGCTAAGGAGCTATTACCGCACGCGCGAGCAAGCCGACAAGCTTCGCGACCAAATGGTGGGCCTGGAAAGCAGCGTTTCGGTTCTGGACGCGGCCAACCAACAACTCATTGAACAGCTTGCCGAGCAAGTAAATGCCCTGGACCGGGCCAACGTTGTGCTGCAAGATGCACATCGGCGGCTGCTGACCGAACGCGAGGATGAGCGCAAGTCGCTCGCTCGTGAGTTGCACGATCAGACCATGCAGGATCTTCTCAGTCTAAACTACGACCTTGAGGATATCCGATCGGAAACGGCCGCCACTCCTGCCCTACGGCAGGCAGTCATGGAAGCGCGTGATAGCGTGCGCAGCATCATTGCTGACCTACGCCTCATCTGCAGCGATCTGCGCCCTCCTACCATCGACAGCTTTGGCCTGGGCGCTGCCTTGGAGTCCTTCACCAATGATTGGAGTCGACGCGCCGACATTGCTATCACTCTCGACGTGGAACCGGGGCTGGAACAGCTGCCCGAGGATATGCAGCTCTCCGTGTTCCGAATGGTGCAGGAGGCGCTCAACAACGTGCGCAAGCACGCGGGCGCCGGCAAGGCCATAGTGAGTCTACGACATACCTCCCCACGCACGCTCTTGGTCACGGTTGCCGACGATGGGCTGGGGCTACCTGAGGGCTTTGCCATTTCGACCCTGGGAGGGAAAGGGCACTACGGCCTGCTAGGGATCAGCGAACGAGTCAACCTGGTGGGGGGGCGCCTTAAGCTGCAAAATCAGGCTTCGGGCGGTTTGCTCATGCAGATCGAGATCCCGCACCCGCGCCTGGCACCTGACCACGTGCCCGATGACCGCCTACCTCCGATCACAGAGGCATGACAGTCAGGCCCGTTCTGACTGACCCGGCAAGCGTAGCCCCTCTCTGCATCCTCCTCCGCCCTCCTGCGCAACCACCTGTGCCATCGCGTTGCCCTCCAAATTGACCACTGCCGACGGGGCCAGGACCCCGCGACGATTCAGCTTCGGGCGGGGTCTCTGCCAGACGTTTCTGCTAAGCCTCTCTCCTGACTCAGCAGGGCCAGGTGGTACTCACATCCTGGCCGGGTTGGATGCGGAACGCGGGCTGACCGGCGAAGATGTCGCCTTCCACGTGCACCCTGCTGCCGTTGACCCATTGCTCTACGCGATAGGGCTGGCCATCCCAACTGTAGGAGGCATCAACGGGAACCCCGAATAGGGTGAGCTGGCCGCTGGCCGTGTTGGGGCCATAGCCGTCGGGATTGAGGTCTTCCCACTGGTTGTTCGGTGCCAGGCGATACACCTTGATCCACGAGTCTTTGGGCGGCAGGCAGGTGTGCAAATTGCCCAGCCAGTTGACGCTGGTGGGCTGAGACGACAGTTCCACCTTAGCCGAACCAGCGCCCTGGTAGTACTCGACGACCACGGTATGGGTGCCCTTGGACACGTTCTTTTCCTGCGTGAAGGTCGTCTTGCCATCGCTGCCGCCCCACTGATCGATGACCGTGGCCCAGTCGAGCCATAGGCGCACGCCGTCATCAGACTTCAACGAGAAGAGAACCTCCCCGCCGGGGAAGATCATCTGGCGTGTCCAGCGCACGGAGAAGTCCTGACCGCCGATGCCCCCGCCCGGCCCGCTGGCGCCCCAGTCAAAATAGACGGCGGGATCGTCACGGGAAAAGACGGGCGACCCGGAGAAATCACGGTTGTTGTAATAGTCGCCGCGCCAGGCGCCGGCATGGGCCGGGTCGGTGGCGGAGCCGTCATCGGGCTCCCACCAGACGTGAAGGCGCGCCTGTTCCGTGTTGTCGTAGTGATCGACGCGCAGGAGGTGATTGCCCGCGCTCAGGGACAGGCTGGTGTTGTAGGTGACAGCAGCGCTGGTGTGCCACTGGTCGACGATCGGCAGGCCGTCCACATACACCCGCACGCCGTCATCGGCCGTGGCATGGAAACGCCACTGCCCGGCAGGGAGAGAGATCGGGCGCGTCCACCGGACCGAGAAGTGGTCGACGGGGAGGCTGGGATCGGGCGAGCCCAGGCCCCAATCAAAATTGACGTCGGCATCGGTGCGCACTAAGGCCGGTTTGCCGTTGAGGTCGGGATTGGCGAAGTACTCGCCCTGCCAGCCAGAGCCAGAAGCAGGAACCGCCGATGGGGCCGGTGCGGGCGTGGCGGTGGGCGGCCTCCGGGTGGGCGCGGCTGTGGGCGAAAGAACCCGGGTGGGGGCGACAGTTGCCACCACCGTGTCCGTAGGCCTGGCCGTAGGTGCGCTCGTGGACGTCGCCGTGGCGACAGGGGTGGCGGGCGCTGAGTCAGCGGGCGCAACGGTGACGCTGGCCTCTGGCCGGGCAGGCTGCGCCGGTACTGGCGTCGCGAGAGGGGACATCACCGTGGCGGGCGCAACCGTCGCGATGGCTTCCGGCTCAGTGGGTGGCGCCGGCGTCGGTGTAAATGTGGCGGGCGCGGGCACGCCTGTCACGCTCGCCACCTGGGTTGGGCGGGGTATGGGAAATGACGCGCAACCGGTGAGAAGCAGCGCCAAAACGATGGGAACAAAAAAAGGGGAACGCGGCATGGGGGTGCAACTCCTTCGTGCATGGCTGTCCGGCTCCAATGATAAGGACAGCCTGACCGATCAATAGCACGATTGGCAGGCAGAGGGCAAATGCCATGACCTCCGGGAGGTGCTGAAAGAGGTCGTGCCATTGCGGAGGCTTCTCTCAGCACCTCCCGGAGGTCGGGGGCGATATTCAGCCGGCGTGGGCGAGATCGGGGGAGTTGGCCGGCAGGGCTTTGATTTTGTGGTCGTTGAAGCGGACATGGAGCATGTCCCCGGTGGGCGTGATCTCCACGCTCATGACCCAGCCGTAGCCGAACTGGGCGTGCCGCACCAGGTCGCCATCGCGAAAGAGATGCTGGCGCGCCGGCGCGGCAGGAGACGCCGCGCCCGCATTTGCGACTGCACCCGGTCGCGGGACTGCCGCCTTGCGCTGCTTATCGATGTAGCGATCCAGGCCGTGAACCTCCGGAATCGGCGGGTTGCGGGTGAGGTGGCCGATGCGCTGCCAGTTGTCCAGCGCCTCGGGCGCCATCCCGAGCGCGTCCAACGCCTGGCGTTCCTGCAAGCCCAGGAGAAAGCCCAGCGCCGCCGCGGCCACGTCCTGCCTCGTGCTCCAGCCAGCATCCCACCACTGCTCGAAATAGCTGTAGAAGTCGAAGTCCTGCGTGTGGCGGGTGATGGCGACGTAGTCTGGGAGCCGCCAGCTCGCAGGCGACGTGCTGAGCGCCCGCTGCAAGTCGTCGATGCAGCGCAGGGCGATCTCGAAATGCGCCTCGGTGAGGAACTGCGAGACAGGCTCCTGGCGGTTGTAGAGCAGGTGCAGGTGGGTGATGGGACGGGTGATGGCCACGTAGAGCAGGCGGCGTTCTTCCTCCAGGTTGTCCGGCGGCCGGCCAAAAGGCAGGATGCCCTGGTTGCAGCCGGGCACGAAGACGACCGGCCACTCCAGGCCCTTGGCGCGGAAGATGGTCCTGATCGTCAGGACTTCCTGTTGCTGACCGGTGCGGCGATTGCTCCGGTCCTCCGAGATGCGCTCCAGGTGACGAAGCAGGTCAGCAGTGCTGCCCTTGCCGCGGGCGTAGCCGATGATAGCAGCCACATTGGCCGCCTTTTCGGCGCCGGTTTCGGGAAAGCCGCTGCTGGCCCGCAGGTAGTCCGAGTAGCCGATGCGTTCGTCCAATTCCGCCAGGAAATCGGCGGCCGGGCGCGCCTGTACACGCTGCGACATCCAGGTGATGTCGCCGGCCAACCGGAGGACGCGCTCGGCAAGGCGCGAACTGGAGGCGCTGTCGCTCATGGCCGCCAGCGCCCGGCTGAGGGGCGCGTTTTGAGACAGGGTGCGCTCCGCCACTTTTTCGCTCAGGTCCCTGCTCAGGTAGCGCACCGGACGGTTGTAGACCCGTTCCCAGGCCCGCTTGAATACCGTCGTCTGGTCATCATCCAGTCTTTTTCCGGCAAGCAACTGCCGCTCCAACAGGGCCAGCCGGCCGTAGTGGAGGAGGTCAGCAACCTCAGGACGGGTATAGAAGGGTTCGCTTCCCACCACCTCATAGGGAATCTGCGCCTCGATCAAGTACTGCTCGATGTAGGCGGTCTGGGCGTAGATGCGCACCAGCACCACCATGTCCTTGAGAGGCATGCCGGACTTGAGGTAGGCGACTATGTCGCTCACCACTTTGCGGCCCATCGACTCGGGATCCTTTTCGGCGTGAACGTGAACCTGGCCAGCGAACCCCCTGGTGAGGTGCAGGCTCTTGCGGCGGCGCTGGCGATTGTGCCGGATCACCAGATTTGCCAGGGCGACGTGGGCGGCTTGCGAGCGAAAATTGTCGGTGAGGAAGTACGGCTGCGCGCCGTAGCGCTGCTCGAAACCCAGGATAAAGCGGGGACTCGCCCCGCGCCATTCGTAGATCGTCTGGTCGTCGTCGCCGATGACCATGTAGTTGCGGTGCGGCGCCGCAAGCAGGTCGAGCATCTCCGCCTGAGCCAGGTTGACATCCTGGAACTCATCCACCAAGACGCAGCGGTAGCGCCGCTGCAGCAGATTAAGCAGATCGGGATGCCTGACCAACAGCTCCCAGCCCGTTAGCAACATGTCGTCGAAGGTGATCACCCCGGCCCTGGTTCGTTCCTGCTCGTACAATTGGTAGAGGTCCAGGTACCAGGGCAGCCCGTCGGGCGGTTGGGCCTGGGACGCGACCTTGAGCGCAGCTGCAGGCAGCCCTGCAGCGGCCAGGTCAGCGTATTGCAGGTTGCCTTTGCAGGCGCTGACGTAGTCCAGAAAATCGGTCTGGTCGAGCTGGCTCAGGGCGTCGACGAAAGGAAACTTGCCCTCTCGTGCGACCTTCAAGGTGGCGGCAAGGTGCCGCCGTCCCGCGGCTTCGGGGTCACGCCCGCCGGCTTCGGCCAGGTGCAAGCGACCCTTGCGCTGCGCCTCCTGGATGATGCGGTAGCCCAGGGCATGCAACGTCCTGACCTCGACGGCGGCGCAATGGGGCCACTGCTGCAGCCGCGACTCGATCTCGACGTTGGCGGCCTTGTTGTAAGACGTGGCCAGGATGGCGCCGGCGGCGCAGACCTGCTCGCGGACCAGGCGCTCGATGCGGTGCACCATGGCCGTGGTCTTGCCCGACCCGGCCACGGCGAAGACCAGGGCCGGGCCTTCGTTATGGTGGACGATGGCCTGTTGCTCGGCGGTGAGCTGCATGATGGGCTGATGTTGGGGCACTGGGGTACCTTTTGCGTTCTCTTCGTGCACTGTGTTCGCTTGCGACTGCTGAATCTTTACCGCGAAAGAACGCAAAGAGCACAAAGAAACGCCATTTCAGTACCCTCGCAGATCGCTGCTCGAACGCGGGGTCAGGCCTTCCTTCGGCGTCCGCTTGAGCACAACGTATTCCAGGCCGTGGCGGGCGCAGAACTCGCGTTTCTCGGGCTTGTCGCCGTCCTCGTTGACCACATAGTAGTCGGGCCGGATGCGGTCGATCTCGGGCTCGGCGTCCATCCAGCCGTGCCCGGAAGAGACCAGGCCCTGCTTCACGTAGCGGATGGCATGCACCATGTAGCGGCGCTCGTCCGCAGTCTGCATCGGGCGCCCTTCACCCTTGAGCAGGCGCACGTTGGCGTCGTGCCCGACGACCACATGCAGATCGCCTATCTCGGAGGCCTCCTCAAAGAAACGGACGTGGCCGGAATGGAGCAAGTCATAGCAGCCGGTGACGATCACTTTCTTGCGACCGGAAGAAGGCTCCTGCTCCGGGAAGGGAAGATAGGGAAAACCGCCCTGGACCGCCCGGGACACAACGTGATAATCCAGCCCACGAGCGGCGCAGCGCGCCCGCAGCGCGGCGGTGTCGTCAACTTCATCGACGACCCACAGGTCTGGGGCCAGGCCGGTCAGCTCGGGCAGGGCATCCGTTTCCAGATCGCCTTCCAGCGCCCAGACCCGGTGTACGTAGCGGATGGCCTCCACCAGGTAACGACGCTCGGCGAAAGGAAAGCGGGGGGCGCGCCCTTCCCGGCTGCGAACGACATCGTCGGACCAGAGGAGCACATGCAGAGCCCCTAGCCTGGCAGCCTCTTCCAGGAAACGCACATGGCCCGAGCTCAAATTGTCGAAACTGCCCGTCACGACGACCGACTTCACAGCTCGCATCAGCGATGACCCTCCTTGCCTGCAATACGGACGCGCACCTGCAGCCCGCCAGGCACGGGCCGATCCGAAACGACGTACAGATAGCCGCCGCCACAGCCGGAGTACATCGCCCCAGCATAGGATAAGGCGTAATGCTCCCACAGCCCCATCAGGTCCACCATCAGGGTGGGATGGCGAACTGTGTGCGGAAGAATGGCCTCCCAGCAGCGCATGCACTCATTCATGCTCGCGCCCAGGCCGGCGCAGTCACAGGCGACAATGGCGTCGAAGCAATCCTTGCCCGATTGCCCCAACCGGCGGATCCAGGTGGGATCCAGGTTCTTGATGCCCAGGGGGCCGTATCCGGGCGGCCGCTGGTTCACCGGCAGCACATAGACGACCGACTCCAGCCAGGCAGCCACGTCGGGGGCATTGTTCGACTCGACGTGAACGGGAAAACACCCACCTTCGTGGCCGGCGTCATAGTCCAGGCGGTTGACGCCGGGGTAGATCAAGCCCGCCATGTCCTGGGAACCGGAAGGCTCGACCTTGCCATCGTTCTCGACGGCATAGAGTTCACGCACGAGCCCGGCTGGGCTGCCCGCGGGCAGGCCACCGTTCCACAACTGCATGGCCACCTTGCGGGTGCTGGTTCCCATCCCGCAGCGGTCCATGAAGTAGGAACTGGGCTCCAGGTTGACCACCACCATGGAGCCGGGAGGGGATGGATTGCAGCGCGAGACGAAGGGCTGGTCAATCCATCCCCCGGCAAAAGCCATGCGATAGGGGATGGCCCCGATGATCCGGTTGAGGGCGTAGTCGGCTTGTGGCATGGCGAATCGTTACTCAGCCGGTGGTGTCGTCCACAACCTGCTTACCAGCTTTGCGGGCATAGAACTGCTCCTCGATCCAAGCGTAGGTGCTGGCCAGGCCTTCGCGGAAGGGCTTCCTGGGTTCCCAGCCAAGCACCGACTGGATGAAGGTGTTGTCACTGTTACGGCCGGCAACGCCGCGGGGAGCATCGAGCTTGTACTTGCGCTCCAGCTTGACATCGCCGATCGTCTCGGCGGTGCTCACCAGCTCGTTGATGGCGATCAACTCGCCGGACCCAAGGTTGATCGGGGTGGCGATGAGGTCGTCGCAGTGCATGATCTGGTCGATGCCGAAGACACAGTCGTCGATGTACATGAAGCTGCGGGTCTGGGTTCCGTCGCCCCAGATCTCGATCTCGTGGCTGCCGCTGTCCTTGGCCTCGATGACCTTGCGGCAGATGGCAGCGGGGGCCTTTTCGCGACCGCCGAACCAGGTGCCCAGGGGGCCGTAGACATTGTGGAAGCGGGCGATAGCGGTCTTCATATGGCGCTCGGCCCAGTACTCCTGGCAGAACATCTCGCTCATCAGCTTCTCCCAGCCGTAGCCGCGCTCGGCCATGGCGGGATAGGCGTCGGACTCCTTGAGCGGGCGCACGTTGGGGTCCTGCTGCAGCAGGGTATTGTAAGCGCAGGCCGAGGAGGAGAAGAAGTAGCGTTGTACGCCCGCACGGTAGGCGGCCTCGAGCAGGTGGGTGTTGACGAGAATGCTGCGCAGGCATTCCACGCGGAAGCGCTCGATGAAACCCATACCGCCCATGTCGGCGGCCAGGTTATAGACTTCAGTTGCGCCTTCCACCGCCTTGATAGCGTTCTCTTTCTCGCTCAGGTCCAGGCACAGGCTCTCGACGCCCGGCAGGCGCTGATACCACATGGGCAGTGGCTTCTTGTCGATGGCACGAATGCGGGTGAACCCCTGGTTGTGGAAGTAGCGGGTCAGGGCGCCAGCAATGAAGCCGCCAGCGCCGGCAATGACAATGAGATCGTCTTTTTTCAGGTCGGGACTGGTTGCGGCAATGGTGTTTGTGGTCATGAGAATCCTCGCAAATACGGGCAGTTGGCGACCGGCTCCAAACCGGCGCTCTTTGGATTGGAAGCGATGCCTTCAAGCCGGCATCCAGGGCGTGGGTTGACAGGAATCAGGATCGCACCGGCGCTGTCGACCGGCGTTCGACGATCTCGGCAGGGAGCACGATCTCACAGAACGCTTGCGGCGACTGTCCGGACAGCCGGGCCAGCAACAACTCCGTGGCCTGGCGACCCATCTCGTAGGCTGGCTGCACGGCCACGGTGAGAAAAGGGTCCACCACCAGCGCCGGGGGGAGGTCGTCGAAGCCCACCAGGGCCATGTCGCCGGGGACAACCAGCCCGGCCTCGGCCAGGGCTTTGAGGGCGCCGATGGCGATGAAGTTGTTAGCGGCAAAACAGGCGGTGGGACGCAGCGGGCTGGCCAGCGCCTGGCAGGCCATGTCGTGGCCGCTGGCGACGGTAAAGGCGCCGTAGTAAACGACCTCTGCTTCGGGACGGAGGCCGGCCTCAGCCAGCGCTCGCCGATAGCCGGCGAGGCGGTCAGCGGCGGTGGAGACGCCGGCGGGACCGTTGAGCAGAGCGATACGACGGTGGCCCAGGTTCAGGAGCAGCCGCACGAGCTGGTAGGCGGCGTGCTCGGAATCGCAGCGCACCACGTCGGCAACCGGCTCTGGCAAGCGGCGGTCCAGGACGACCACGGGCACTTTCTGTTTCTGCATGAACCGGATGGGCTCAACGGCGCTGCCCACCGGCACCAGCAGCACACCGTCGACCTGCTTCTGCGCCAGCGCCTGCAAGTAGCGGTCCTGCTCGGAGGCGGATTCGTCGGTGTTGCACAAGATCAGATTGAGGCCGGCATCGCTGGCCGCATCCTCCACCCCGCGCGCGACCGTGGTCCAGAAGGGGTTGGTGATGTCGGTCAGGACCAGGGCCAGCATGCCGGTTTGTTTCCAGCGGAAGCTACGGGCCAACGTGTTCGGCACATAGCCGGATTGGCGGATGGCCTCTTCGACCCGCTGCCTGGTCTCGGCGCTGACATAGCCGGCGTTGTTGATCACCCTGGAGACGGTGATGGGAGCAACTCCGGCCAGGCCGGCGACTTCGCGGGCCTCCACCGGACGCGCCACGCCGAGCCGGCGAGCCAGCGCAGTCACTCGCAGGCTGAGCGTCGCCTCGCCAATCGGAATTGAACGGCGCAGGACCCGGTGCAGCATGACCCGCGGCCAACCCAGCCGGGCGGCCACCAGCAGAGCGCCCGCCAGCCACAGTGCTCCCGGCCACCGGCATGG
>CAZHTZ010000058.1:0-19877 GCA_964535455.1 uncultured Caldilineales bacterium | reverse complement strand
GTTTCAACCGTAGGCGGCGGGCGCCTGTAATGGCAAATGTCGGACCAAACGACCCACTAGGAAAGCGACTGAAGTCGCAACTACGTACCATGGGGGCCATCTACGCCGAGCTGTACCAGGAAAGTTGAAGACCGGGAAATTGGGAGATTGGGAGACTGAGGGGACGGAAGGGAGGGATGGACGCAGAAGCCCGGTTTTCCGGTCTACTGGTCTACTGGTCTGCATCAACCCGGCACGGTGGTCAGGTCGGCAAAGGCGGGCTCGGTCTGTTTGAGCAGCCGACCATAGAATTCGGTCAGAGGCCGATAGCGCTCGTGCATTTCAGGCCGCGGCTCGACGCGCGCCGTGCGGGTCACCCAGCGCTCGGCCGTCGCCGCCATGTCGTCGTAGATGCCCAGGGCATACCCCGCCAGGATAGCGTTGCCCAGCGTTGCCAGGTCTTCGCGGCCCAAAAGGACCTGCGGCAGTCCCAGCACATCGGCCCGAATCTGGTTCCACAGGGCGCTCTTGGCCCCACCGCCGTAGGCCGTCACCTCGGACACGTTGGCTTCGGGGTAGGTGGCCTTGAAGGACTGGACTTGCAGGTACTGGTCGTAGGCGATCGATTCCAGGATGGCGCGGTAGAAGTGTTCCCGCCTGTGCGTCCAGGTGAAGCCAAACCAGGCGCCCTTGAGGTCAGTGTTGGCCGGGCAGGCGCGGCCGCCCAGGTGAGGGAGGAAGAAGAGCTTGTCGGAGCCGGGCGGCAGCACGCTGGCCCTGGCATCCAGAATGTCGTACACCGATTTGCCGTCTGCTTCGGCGGCGACCTCATCGGCGTAGGCAAAGGTCTCCTGGAACCAGTGGTGCGTCAGGCCGCCGCCGATGACGTACGACGTCGGGTTCCAGAGACCGGGGAGGACCGAGGAGATGACCTCGGCCATTGTGTAGATCATGTCGGTGCGGAACTGGTCGGTGCACTGCGCCGCGAAGAGGAAGGTTGCGGCGGTGGACTCCCAGCGGGCGGAGTGGATGAAGTGGGGCGCCACAAGACCCGCCGACTGGTCGCCGGCGCCAGCGACAATGGGCGTCCCCTGGCGCAGGCCGGTGGCCACCGCCGCCTCATTGCTCAAGCCGCCCACGATGTCAGAGGACTTGACGATGCGCGGCAGCTTTTCCATGGGGACATCCAGCGCCCGGCAGAGATCGTCTGACCAAACATAACGTTGCGAATCACTCAAACCTGTGGCCCACAGGTAGGTGGTGTCGATGAAGGCCTGGTCGGCCCGCAGCCCCGCCATCTTGCCCAACAAATAGCCGCTGATGGTGACAAACTTAGCCGAGCGCTTGAAGACGCCCGGAAACTCTTCGCGAATCCACAACATCTTGGGGGCGACAGTGGGCTGGCCCGAGCCGGTGAGCTGGCGGATGAGGTCGTGGAAGTTGTCCAGCGTCCAGTTGAGCTGGGGGGTGAAGCGCTGGTCGAGGGTGGTGGTGTACGGCGTGATGGCGTCACCGTTGTCGTCGATGCCCATGGTGCCACTGATCATGCCGTCCAGACAGATGGCGGCAACCTGGGCCGGATCGACGCCGGCCTTGTCCACCAGCTCACGCATGGATTCGTACACGGCCGCCAACAAAGCCGGTCCGTCATACTCGGCCACGCCCGGTCGCGGCTGCACCGGGTGCGTGTCACGCTTGGCGTCGCCCAGGATGTTGCCGTGGGTGTCCAGGATCGTGGACTTGGTGAAGCTTGAGCCGATGTCGATGCCGATGAGGTAGGTGGTTGCCATGGGTTCGATTCCTCTCGACCTGGTCTTGTTTGCAGCGATTTCAGGCGCCGCTGCGAGATACGGCGTGAATTTGCTCGATCTGCGCCTGGGCGTCGTCGAGCGCGGTTTGCGGGTCCTTGCGACCGGCGATGGCGGCGGCGATGGCCTCGCCAAAGGCGTCGCCGACAGGCAGCCAGTCGTCCTCAACGTGCCGCTCGTTGCGGGCGAAGGCCCGCGTGGTGAGAACGGCCTCCACCAGGTCGGCCGGGTAGCGCTGGGTGGCGCGGGGGTCGATCAGGGCGGTCAGCCGCGCTTGCTCCACGTGGCCGCTGGCGAGATCGATGGCGGCGGGCTCAGCGCCCGCTGCCCAACGGATGAACTGCCAGGCGGCCTCGGGATGACGAGAGGCCGCTGGGATGTTCCAGGCAGGACTGTAGAGACCGGCATGCCGGTCCCCGCCCGGTCCGGCCGGCACCAGGGTCGCGCGTGACAGCTCTGCCACCGGCGACTTGAGGTCGTACCAATTACCGATCTCAGAGGCGGCTTCGATGAACATGGCCGCCTCGCCCCGGAAGTAACGCTCGGAGCCGTTGTACCAGTCGATCTCGGCCGAGTCCGGTGGCGCCGCTTGCTGGAGCAGGTCAGCATAGTAGGCAAGCGCCGCCACCATGGCCGGGCTGTTGAAGGCCGGCCTGCCGTGTTCATCGTACCAACGAGCCCCGAAACTAGGAGCGATCGTGGATCCCAGAATCCAGACGTTGGCGCCGGCCCCCGGCTTGCCGCGGGCAATCAGACCATAGGTGTCGTGTTTGCCGTCGGCTACCAGCGCCTGCCGTATGCCTACCGCCACCTCTCTCAGCTCGGCCAGGGTGCGCGGTGGCCGGAGGCCATAGCGCTCGAACAGGTCCGCCCGATAGACGAGAATGTTGGACATGTTCGAGTAGGGGATGCCATACTGCACGCCCTCTACCCTGGCGCAGGCGAGGGCCTCGCGACTGAAGGGCGAGAGGTCGAAGCTGTCACGCTCGACATAAGCGTCGAGTGGGACGACGGCGCCGCGGCGGGCGTAGAGCGGCAGGAGCATCTCATCGGTGGCAACGACGTCGAAGTCACCGGCCCGGTGTGTGTAGGCCGCCATGATGGCCTGCCAGTAGTCGTTGAGCCACAGGTACTCGAATTCCACCCGGATGCCGGTGGCGGCGGTAAACGCCTCGGCCGTCGTCCGCCAGTGGTGGAAGTTCGGGATGTCCTCGTTCAGCACTCGAATGGTCGGGCCATCGTTCACGTTCGCACCTCGATATACCCTGACTTCCGATCTCCGGTTTCCTGATCTCTCGGCCTCACGCCTTATTCGGCTGTAGCCTGTCCATGTCCAGGGGATAAACGCCATACTCGCGAATGGCGTCGAGCATGACGACGTAGAGGTTGGGCTTGACGCCGGAGTGGATCGAGTTGCTGGACGAGCAGGCGTAGCCGCCGCCCGGTCCGGCAATGCGGATGCAGTTCTTCACCGATTCCACCACCGCTTCCTCGGGACCATCCAACAGCAGGTAGGCGCAGTCGACATTGCCCTTGATCGCCACCCTGTCGCCGTAGCCTTGCTTGACTGTCGCCAGGTCCATCTTCGCTAACGGGTCGATAGGGTCGATGCCATCGATGCCGGCGTCCACCAGGGTGTCGATGACCGACATGATGTTGCCATCGGTGTGTTTCCAGTACAGCAGCCCGCAATCATGGATGGCGTTGACCCAGCGGCGGAAGTGAGGCATGAAGATCCTCTCCCACATCTCCGGCGAGATCATGATGCGGCGGTTGTCGGCGATGTCGTCGCCCGTCATCACCACCTCTGCCCCCAGTTCGGCCGCGATCTGGCAAAGGGCGATGCTCTGGTTGACGCACTTATCGACAAGCCCCTCGACGAGGTCAGGCTGCTTCTTGCAATACACGAAGAGCTGGGCGTAACCGAAGAGGTCGCGGGGGTTGGACCAGACGTCGCGCAACTGCACAAAGATGGCGCGTTTGCCCTTGAAACGCTTCATGCGCTCCTTCATCGTTTCGAAGCGGTGCGGGGCGTAGGGATCAGGCGGGTTCCACTTCTCCAGGTCAGCCCAGCTCTTGATCGGCGAGAAGGCGTCGATGGCCATGGCATAGGCCTCGTGGCCGCGAGTCCGGGTCACACCCCACTCGTCAATCAGGTTGCCGTCGGGTAGGGGGCTCTTGGCGTAGTCCGGGCCGCACATCACGGCGTCCAGGTCGAACTGCTCGACGAAGTCATCGTAACTCCCGCCTCCGGTCATGTTGATGATGAGGTCGGGGTCGATGTCCCATTCGAACGTGGGGATGCGGTCGGGTTCTTCGCGTCGCAGCACAGCGAGCACGCGCTCGGTGCTGGTCATATCACTTCGCATGTCACACTCCTGGGTTGAAAAGGACACGGAAGAACACGGACTTCGCGCACAGATACCTGTTCTAGTGCTGGTCCGGGTGCGTCTGCGTCCTGTGTATGGGCCTATTCGCCGCTGGTGGTAAGGGTCATGCCGCGCAGCAGATAGCGGCCCAGCAGCACAAAGATGATTACCGTAGGCAATGAGGCCAACAAGGCGCCTGCCAGAACCGCCGGCGTGTTGTCGGCCGAATAACTGCCACGCAGGCTGGCGAGACCCGCCATGATCGGACGCACATCGGCCGACTTGGCCAGCGTGATGCCGAAGAGCAGATCGTTCCAGATCCACGTAAACTGGAAAAGAAAGAGGGCGGCGATAGGCGCGACGGACAGCGGCATGTACATGCGCAGGTAGATGCCAAAGTTGCTCAGGCCATCCATCTTGGCTGCTTCGATGATTTCCGACGATATCGTGGTAAAGTGATTGCGCAGTACGAAAAGACAGAAAGGAATGGCGATGGCTGTATAGAAGAACAGCATCCCCATCTGGGTATCGTAAAGATTCGTCTTCTGGTAGAAGTAGAAGAGAGGCAACAGGTACATCTGGAAGGGAAAGATGGTGCCGCTATAAATCAATAAGAACCAGAAGAAAGCATTCCAAATCTTGAGCTGGACGAGGGAATAGCCCGCCAGGGAGGCCATAAGGATGGCCAGCCCGGCCCCAACGCTGGCATAGAATAGGCTTCTAACAAAGCTGGCGCCCAATTTGCCAGTTGTCCAGGCGAACTTGAGATTCTCGGCCAAAGCACTATGCTTCGGCAGCTCCCAGCGGGCAGTCTGCGCGTACTCCACCGAGCTCTTGAACGCGGTCATAATTGAAATGCCGAGGGGCAGGAGCCACACGATCACCAGGATGGTCACCCCAGCCAGCAGCACGACACGGGTAAGGGTTCTGCGCGAACGCATGGTTCACTCCTCTCGCCGGAAGATCGACCGCAGGTAGAAAACCGAGAACACGATGACAATTAGGGACAGGACGTTGGCGATGGCAGCCCCGTAGCCGAGGCGATACGACACAAACGACTCCCGGTACATGGTGACAGCCAGTGTCTCCGACGAGCGGAAGGGTCCACCCTGGGTCATTACCCAGATCAGGTCGAAGACCTTGAAGCCGTTGATGACTGCGATCGTGACAACTACTGTGGTGATGGGTTTCAACAGTGGGAAAACCACCAACCAGAACGCCTGCCAACCGTTGGCGCCGTCGATCTTGGCTGCTTCCACCGGGTCGGTGGGGATGTTTTGCAGCCCTACCAGAAACAAGATCATGTTGGTGCCGGTGGAGAGCCAGGTGTAGGCAATGATCATCGCGACCGTATTCCAGGGCGGTGAGATGAGCCAGGATCTGGCCACCGAATCCAGCCCAACCTGGCGCAGTATGGCGTTAAGAATGCCACCGTTCGCGAGTATGAAAGCCCAGATCACCGCCACACTGGTGGCCGAGATCGCGTAGGGAAGATAGAAGATGGCCTTGAAGAAGCCTTGCAGGGGAATGCGGTTGATCAGCACCGCCAGCATAAGCCCCAGACCCACGGGAAGCGCCAGCGTGGCCACCACCCAGATCACCGAGTTGGTGAAGGCGGTGCGGAAGATCGGCGCCCGCACGATCTGCAAATAGTTCTGCAAGCCGATGAAGGTGGGTGCTGTGAGGCCGTCCCACTTCGTCAGGCTGATGTAGAGTGTGTAGGCAGCCGGATAGAGCAGAAACACGCCGACAATGGCAAGCGCCGGCAGCATATACAAGTAGGGCTCGATGCGGCCCCAGGCTTTCCGTCCCACCGTCCGGGAAGGGTATTGGTGAGCTGCGAGTTGCGTCGCCAAGGTGTGTGTCCTCAGGGAGTGTCCCAAACGAGGAAAGGTGGGCGCCAGCGGCGGAGTGGTGGCAATGGTGGCGGCGGCGCGCCGCTGGCGCCCAGTGTGGATGGGATCAGGTGCGCCCCATCGAAACGGGACGCACCTGCACATCGACTAGAGGAGGGTTGCCGTTACTGGCGGGCGGCCCAGACCTCGTCGGCCTTCGCCTGAATGGTTGTCAGAACCTGATCCAGGGTGGCGGGATCGGTCATGAACCGGCCCAGCTCATCCACAGCCACCTCGACGATGTCGGGCGGTGTGGCTTCCCAGTAACGCTGCACCAGGGTCGCCTTGTTGTCGGCAATCCACTTCTGGATGCCTGCACCGACGACGTTGCCGGGAGCGGCCTTGGCGTTCGCCGACGTGAAGCCGGCCAGCTTGCTCCACTTGTCCTGCGCCGGCACGGACATCCACCAGTCCACCGCCTTCTTGGCGGCCTCCTTGTTGGGGCTCTTTTCGCCTACCAACAGGGGGCCGGCCTCGAAGAACAGGGCGGGCGGCAGGCTGGCGTTCTGGTTGGGCATGATGAAGGCGTCGTAGTCTACGCCCGGCTTCATGCCGCCGCCCACCAGGGTGGCCGAGTACCAGTCGCCGATGGGGATCATGGCGATGTCGCCCTTCTGGAAATAGGGCAGCAGGTCATTTTCCGCGGTACCGAAGCCGATGCCGGGATCGCTGAAGTAGCCCTTGTCGATGAGGTCCTTCCAAAGCTTCATGGCGGTCACAACTTCGGGATCGGTGTACTTGGCCTGCCCCTGAACGAGCTTGTTGTAGAAGTCAGGACCGGCCGTGCGCAAGATCATCTCCTCGAACACGATGAAGGCAGGCCAGCGGCCGCTGATCGTCATGGCGAGGGGTGTAATGCCCTTAGCCTTCAGCGTTTCGTTGATCTTCATGAACTCGTCCCAGGTCTTCGGGGCCTTCAGACCGTTATCGTCGAAGACCTTCTTGTTGTAGTAGACGACCCAGTTGGCGGTCAACAGGGGCACCGCGTACACCTTGCCGTCGAAAGCGAAGGCGTTGGCGACATCCTGCGTGTACTCGCCGGAGTCGATGTACTTCTTCCAGACGTCGGTCAGGTCAGCGGCGGTGCCGGCCTTGACGATATCCTCCATGCGGTAGCCGGACCACCAGGTATAGAGGTCGGGAGCCTTGTCGGTCGTCAGCGCCGCGCGCACGGTGGTCTGGTAGTTGGTTGTGTCCGCGAAGGGCACGGTCGTCCAGCCAACGCCAACGTCACCGGCGGCCATTTCGCCCATGGTGTTGGTGTTGGTTTCCCAATCGGCCTTGTCGTGGAACATCTCGATCATGACCGCCTCAGGGGCCGCAGTGGGCTCAGGAGCCTTGGTGGGCTCAGGAGCCTTGGTGGGCTCGGCCTTGGGGGGCTGGGTGGCTGCGGGCGCGGGCGTGGCGGCGGGGGCGCAGGCTGCCAGCAGCACGCCCAAGACCACCACGATGGCGATCAGCGAGAACAAGCGGTTGCGTTGCATGATTCTCCTCCTTGCGGGGATGTTGCGGGTGGCTGAAAACGGTGTGAACGACGTGTGAAGGATCGGTTGTTTGCCTTCGGCGATAGCGCACCTCCTGATCAGGCCTTTTCAGGGGCGAAAGATAACACGAATCGACGCCAACGAACGAGGCGGTACTTCAAGACCAACAACATCGCCTTGTATGGCCATCTCGCCGTCTCTGTCCTCGGTTGGCGTACAGGTCCAGACAGCCGCCAGCGGAGCGTCGAAGCTCAAGGCCAGCTTCTGTCTGTTTGATGTCAAGTTGAAGGCGTGGATGACCCAACCGTTGCCATCGTCCGCGCGTTTCACCTGCACATCGGCGACGCCTTCGGGCGTGACTTGAAGGAATTGGCCGCCTTCGTACGCCTCGGCGCCGGGGGTGCGGACGATGACAGGGGGCGTCAGGTGCTCGGCGGCAAAGCGGCTGGCTGCGGCCGGATCGTAGGCCGGGCTGGAGGTGAGACGGTAGCGGAACAGCAGCTCGCCGCCCTGGCTGGCCAGGAAATTCGTGGTCCAGTAGTTGTTGACCGGCCAGGAGACAAGGGTGGCCTGGGTGGCCTCGAGACGTTTCAGCCACCGGCCCGTCTGGATGCCGCCCACTTGAACCAGGGGTGCGTCGATGGGCGCCAGCACGATCGACGTCCGCTCGTCGCTCACTTCCGCCCAGCGCTGGATGCCGTACCAATCGCGGCAGGTGCCCGGCAGCTGCTCCGCCTCCGGCTGCAAAGGCACGCCATTCAGGTCGAGATGGAAGGTGGGGGCCCCAAGCGCACAGGGGAAGACCACATAGATGGCCTCGGGGTCGGTCACGTGCTCCTTGTCCACGACCATGTCGATATGCAGGGCCTTGTCGTGATGGGGCAGCGAGTAGCGCACGCGCAGCGAACGGGCGCCCGGCGCCTGCAGGAACACCTCGATGCTCGCACCCAGGGCGTCGACATGCGCCGGGGCGCAGCGAACCTGGGTCGGGCCCTGCCGGCGAAAGGGCGTGTCTGTGCGTTGGACGCCGTACGATTCCACCCCGAAGTCGCCCGTAAAAAGCGCCGCCCGGCCGGCCGGCGAGTCCGTCAGCTCATAGACATATTGGCCAAACCGCCAGGGTCCGTTTCTGGACGCAAGCTCGCGACCCTGTTCGACATCGAACCAGCTCAGGAGTCCACCTGTGGCGGGGTCGACTTCGAGGCGATACCAGCGATTGGCAATGACGCCTTCGTCCATCGTGACGCCCGCCGCCGCCGCGACGGGTGTGGCCGTCACGACCCTGTAGCCGAAAGCGGGCAGCGTCACATCCAGCACCGAGGTCAGCTCGAACCCTTCCTCGGCGGAAGCGCGACCTGGTACGGAGACCGTATCCTTGGGATAGCGGTCGCGATAGTTGCCCGCCAGGTAGGCGTCCAGGAAGTTGTGAGGCGCTCGCCCGCCGCTGTCAGGCGGCAGTGGGCAAATGACCCGGCGCTCCCATGCCAGGGGGTTGACGACCAGAAAGCGCTGGTTGTCGTCGACGGTGAGGTGTTCAACCTCACCCTGGGTCCACGCCCTCCAGACTTCGCCCTCGGGGGCGCGACCTGTCACCTGTCGCGCCAGCTTGCGACCGGCATGCGCCAGCGATTCGTGGGTCAGGGTATAGCCGTTGTAGGCAAACCCGGCCTTGGCGTTCCACTGGGCCTTGGTGAAAGGTGAATCGGGCTGTCCGATGCTGTTGAAAGAGCCCCACGTATGCTCGTCGTAAAGCGACACCTGGCGATAGGCCTCCTCGATCAGGTTGAGGTCCAGACCCTCTACCTGGGTGGCCAGCAAGTCAAGGCCGGGCAGCAGGGCCTCGGCTGTGCGGCTGACCGACGTCTCGAAAGCCGATGTGCCCACGCCGTCCGCCCACCAATCGGCCCAATCACCTTTCCACACGGGCGCCTGGCTGCCGTAGCGCTCGTTGAGCATGGCCAGGAAGCCGTCGAGGGTGGTGAAGACCATGCGGGGCGAGCGGCCGGATTCGTTCCACGTGCGCACGATATCAGAGAGCGGCGCATAGGGCGGGCCGTTGTCCACCAGCGCCGGGTGCGTGACCTGGGCGTAAAGGAAGTCGTAGGGATAGTCCTCGCGAGCCTCCAACCGCGTGATCACCCGCGGCAGCACCTCCGCCGCCCGCTCGACGCCGGTGAGGCCGTAGAAGAACAGGCCGTAGGCGTAGTGAGGGCCGTTGAAGGTCAGCAGCCGGCGACCGGACGGCCCTTCCCACTGGAAGGCATGCAGTTGTGGCCGCGGCCGGTCCCCACGGAAGGTGTTGACCGACATGGTGAGGCCCTGTATGCCCATGGCCGAGAGCAGATCGGCCCACAACCAGCTCACACCATCCACATCGCACTGCATGGCCGACTGAATCTGCAGCCCGTAGTCCCGGCGCAACCGCATGGCCGTATAGAGCGAGCGCACCATGGCCGCCGGCGAAAGCATGGGCGTCCAATGATAGGCCATGGCGTTGATGGCGATGCGCCCTTCGCGGTGCAATGCCAGAAAACGGTCGATGTCCCGGGACGAACGAGTCTCCATGAAGTGGCGAACGGTCGACGCCAGCTCGCACGTCCATTTGAACTGCGCTTCCGGCGGGTAATCGGACGTCGCCTCGCACAACTCCACCGCCTTATCGAGAAAGGCGGCGTGCTGGCGGAACAGGACAGGCTGGTGGTCGGTGTAGCCGATGTCCGTATGGGTGTGGCCGATGATGTAGACGGTCGCAATGCGGCTCATGACTTGCTATCTTCCTTCGACGACGCCTTCTGCAGTGATGGCGGTGACCCGCTCGAGGCCGGTATAGACGAGGGCGCAAAGCTGGGTGCTTATGCTTTCGCCTGGCGGCACGAGCAGGGCGGAACCGTTGGCGATGGCCTCATTCAGGCCACCGGTGGGATAGCTGGTCCAGGGTTCGAGTGCAGCAGTGTGGACGCGTCCCCACCAGGGATAGCCCTGAGCGACATTGCCCAACTGCTGCCAATACCACACGTAGCGGAACAGGGTGTGGTCAAAACGCAGGCCGACACCGATCTTGCGTTCCGGGTTGGTGATAGCATACCAGCCGTCATCCAATTCGGCCAAGTAGGCCATTTCCTGCGCCTTCGAGGACCCAAAGGGAGGAACGAAGCCGGCGTCCGCGAGCCGGCCATCGGGCGACGGCACGAGCGGCCAGGCGCCGTCGTAGCCAGGCTGGAAGCGCCGGGGTTCGTAGCCCGGCATGGCCTCGTGCACGATGAAGCGCCGGGCGGGGGCGTCGATCACACAGGCATCGTCCAGGAAGGGACGCCCAAAGGCAATATGGTGACCCCACATGGCGTGCAGAGGCTCGCCTCCCTCGTTGACCAGGCGTTCCTGGATGAATAAGGAGGGGCGTCCTGGCTCCAGCGAAAGTGTCTTCTCCAGGAAGAAAGGCGTACGCAGGGGGCGAACCCACAGGCGCACTGCCACACGCTGTGGCGAGTCTTCCAGGATCGCATACTCCCACGGCAGCAGGCTGATCTCGCCGTGCTGGCCCAGCTCGGCGCCCTTGTAGTTGACCAACGGGCCGCCGTTGGGCAGCACTTCGTTCCAACCGCCGCTGAAATAGTCGAGAAATGGGCCGCCGGAGGGGGCGGAGAGGAGTCCCCGATTGGGGTTGCGGATGCCTCCGGGTGCGAAGAAAAGAAAATCAAGGTCGAGAGGCTTGTAGCGGAACTCGACGATGTCGCTACCCTTGTCGGCAAGCACGGTGACACGAAGCAGCTCGTTTTCCAGGACGAGCGCCTGCATGCCGTCGTAGCGCCAGGCGTCGGAAATGCGACATCCGTGATTGCGTGGTTGGTGAAAAGACATACGATTTCTCTCGGCTAAAGAGGGTCCTCGGCGAGGGAGACCTCGATGCCGCGTTGGGTGAAGGCAAGGCGGTCGTGGGCGCTGATGCCGCCGTCGGTGATGAGGCGTTGGATTCGTTCGAGCGGTGCGATCTTGACCAGCGATTCAGAACCGATCTTGCTGTAGTCGGCCAAAAGGATGACTTCGCGAGCGGCCGCCAGCATGGCCTGTTTGACGGTCGCCTCGGCGATGTTGGTGTTGGAAAGTCCGAAAGTGAAACTAAGGCCCGTCACCGAGATGAACGCCCGATCGGCCCGCAGCTCGCGGAACGTGGCCTCAGCGCCTGGCCCGACCAGGGCATTCGTTTCCCGGCGTAACACGCCACCGCTGGCGACGAGCGTGATGCCGGGTTCATCCCGCAGCAGGTTCAAGACCGACAGGGAGTTGGTGATCACGGTGAGGCCCTGTCTGCCGCGCAAGGCCCGGGCCAGGTGGGCGGTAGTGCGGCCGGCATCGAGAATGATGGTGTCGCCCTCGTGCACGTAGCGCGCCGCTGTCTGGCCGATGGCCTGCTTCATGGCCTCGACTTCGTGGTCGAGGTCCTGGCTGGCATCGACGACCTCCAGGCCAATGCCAAGATTGCGGCAGTGCTCTTGCATGGCCCGCAGCACGTTCCGATACCAGTCGTGTTGGCTGAAAATCTGAACATAGCCAATGCGCCGCGGCCTGGGGCGACCGTGGCATTGGCTCAGGGCGGCGAAGCCGGGGCTGGCGGTGGGCAGCTCCTCTGCCAGCGCCCAGTTCAACGTCCACTCGCCGGTATGCGGGTCGCGGCGGTAGAAACGGTTCAGGTTGTCATGGGCGACGATGGCGAAAGGTGTGATGATGCGTTCCGCCAGCGTGCAGTTGTGATAGGCGCATACCGCTGCATCGACACAGGCGCGACCCACCAGCTCGGGAAACATGGCGACGGCGGCGGCGAAGGGTGTGCCCCGTTCTAGCAAGTCCCGAGTCCGGCCGCCTTCCAGACCGAAGATGGCAAGGATGAGCTTGCTCTCGTCCAGCCCCGCTGCCCGATAGGCCTCCAAAGCGCCCAAGGCCGATTGATCGTTGATGCCGAAGATGATGTTGACCTCGGGATGCACGCTCAGCGCATCAGCGGCGATCTGGCGGGCGGCGTCGAAATGGACCTGGCCGTCGACATGCAGGATCGTGCGGCGGCTGTGTGGCAGATCGCGCAAGCCGTCCTCGAAGCCGCGACTGCGCGCCTCGGTGTTGGGTTGTGGCAAACCGACGTCAAGCACGGTGATCTTGTCGCCCAAACGCTGCTCGGCGCGGGCGGCGACCCATTGCCCCAGCTCAAAGGCGGCGCGATAGTTGTCCACTGCCACTACGGTCCTGGCGCCGGGATAACCCGTGGCTTCGGCGACGATGGGGATACCGGCGCGGCGGCAGCGCTCGACGAGCAGGTGCATGGCCTTGGTTTCTGTGGTCGTGACCACAAGGGCATCGGCGCGATCCACCAGGGCGGCGCGCGCCTCGGTCAGGCCGCCGCCATTGACCCGCGCCTGTAAGGGCGATCCTCCCTGTGCCGCCACCCCACCGCCGTGGGTCCTGATCAGCCTCCCCTCTTCCTCCAGACGGCGAAGATCACGCCGGGCCGTCTCGGCTGAGCAGTCGCAGTAGGAACATATCTCAGCGACGGTCACGACACCGTTCTGTTTGAGCAAGCTATGAATGACAGCGTGGCGCTGGCTTGGGATCAAGGTGCCTACCCCAGGGTATGACGGTTGGCCTGATACCCGAACACAACCCGTGCGAATGCCAACGACCGCGAAGGCACTGAAAGCGACACGGTAGCTGCCTGAAGGGGCAGAGCAGCGCCGTCCTCCTCAATGGGTGAGCATTTCCAGGCTCCGGTGGGAGGCGCTGGGAAGGTGAGCGACAGCTCCTGGGGGTCTGAGGTCAGGTTGGAGATATGCAGGATCAGACCGCGCGCGTCGATGGCGCGTTTGATGTGGACTTCGGCCACCCCCTCCGGCGCCACTGCCAGGAACTGGCCCCTGGCGCCGGTATCGGCCCCGGCAACGCGCACGATCAGCGGCGGCACCGTGCTTTCGATGGCGAAGCGGCTGGCCGCAGCCGAGTCGTAGCGGCGCTGCGAGGTGAGCTTGTAGCGGAAGAGCAGGGCCTCGCCCTGGCTGGCTTTGAAGTTCGTGTCCCAATGGTTTTGCAGCGCCCAGGACACCAGCGTCGCCTGGCTCGTGTCGAGCTTGTAGGCCCAGCGACTCGTGGTGATGCCGCCCACCTGCACCAACGGTGCATCGATGGGGACGAGCACGACCGACACGTCCTGGTTTCCTACCTCGGCCCAGCGATGAACGCCGTACCAATCGCGGCAGGAACCGGGGAGCTGCTCGACCTCAGGCTCCAACGCCACCCCGTTCAGGTCCAGGTGGAACTGCGGTTTGTCCACGGCGAAGGGGAAGGGCACATAGACGGCCTCGGCCAGAGTGCGGAACTCCTTGTCCAGCAGCATCTCGATGTTGAGCGCCTTCTCGTGACTGGGCAGTGTGAAACGCACCTTTCCCGATCGTATGCCCTGCCCGAAGAAACGGACCTCGATAGAGGCGCCGCTGGGTACGACCAGGGCCGGCATGACGTCGACGCTGCCGGGGCCGTGGCGGCGGAAGGGCGTATCGGTGTAGCGGTCGCCGAAATCCTCACTGTCATAGTTGAAGGAGAACATCGTCTGGCGATCCGCTGGCGAATCGATCCACTCGTATAGATACTGTCCGAGCTTGTAGGGCGATTGATCGTCGACCAACTCCCGGCCCAGCTCCTTGTCGTACCAGCTCGTGAGACCGCCGGTGGCGGGGTCGACGCGCACGCGGTACCAGCGGTTCTCCAGCATGCCCTCGCCGACGCGGAGATCGGGGTCTTTGGGCAACTGCTGATAGTCCAGCACTTCGTAGCCAAACGGCGGCAGCGTCGTGTCGATGAGCATTCCGGCCTGCGCCTGCGTGGCCAGCGGCGATCCTTCACGGTAGTTGTCGATCAGGAACATCTCAAGGACGGCATACGGCGCAGCCCCACCGATGTCGGGGGGCAGCGGATAGCGCACGTGTCGCGTCCAGGCCAACGGATTCACCACCAGAAAGCGGTAGGCGCCGGGGTCGGACGATGGGTCGGAGGAGACGTACTGGCCCCAGCGTCGCCACTTCTCGCCCTCGGGTGTCACGCCGGTCAATTGCCGCGCCAGGGTGCGACCGCCGTCGGAAAGCAGCTCGTGGGTCAACCCATACCCGCGATAGGCATAGCCGGATTTGAAATTGAAGATGGCCCTTGTGAAGGGGGAATGAGGCTGACGTGTGCTGGCAAAGCCACCCCACGTGTGCTCGTCATAGAGCGAGACGGCGTTGTAGGCCTCTTCTACCAGTTTTTCGTCGAGGATGTTCACCTGCGTGGATACCAGATCGACCAGGGGCAGCAACTCCTCCGTGGACCGGTTCAACGCCGTCTCGTAGGAGGACGAGGCCGGGCCATCTGCCCACCAGTCCGCCCAGTCGCCCTTCCAGGTGAAGAGCTGGCCGGCATAGCGGGCGTGCAGCATGTTGACGAAATCGTCCACCGTGACCAATTCCATGGCTGGGGTGCGGCCGGAGGCGTTCCAATCGCGCACGAACTCGGAGAGGTTGTCGGTGGGCGGGCCATTATCGACGCGGGCCGCGTGCGTGACCTGAGCATAGAGGAAGTCGTAGGGGTAGTCGGCGCGCTTCTCCAGTTTCTCGATCTGGGGTGGCAGCAGCTCCTCGACCTTCTGCCAGTCGGAGATGCCGTAGCGGAAAATGCCGTACAGGTAGTGGGGGCCGTTGTAGCTGAGCAGGCGATTGCCCCCTGGACCTTGCCACCAGAAGGCGTTCAGGTCGGGCGCAGGCCGCCGTCCACGATACATATTGATGGACATCGTGAAGGCCTTGAAGCCGGCGGCGGGCAGGAGGTCGGCCCACAGCCAACTGGCGCCGTCCACGTCGCACTGCATGGCGGTCTGGATGTTCAAGCCATAGTCGCGGCGCAACCGCATGGCCGGGTACAAGGACCGGATCATGCTCGCCGTGGACAGCAGGGGCGTCCAGTGGTAGGCCATGCCTGCCACTGCCATCTGTCCCCGCCTGTGCAGCTCCAGGAAGCGGTCGACCTGGCTGGCAGGTCGCTGCTGGAAATAGCGCTCGACGAACGAGCTGACCTCACATGTCCACTTGTAGCGAGCCTCAGGGGGGTAATCCGCCGTGGCCTCTCCCAGCTCAACGGCCTTGTCGATGAAACCAAGAAGCTGGCGGAAAACGGTATCCTGGTAGTCGGTATAGCCGATGTCCGTATGGGTGTGGCTGATGAGGTAAATGGTCTTGATCTCTGCCATCCTGCGCCTCCAACTGCTTGTCCACGTTCGGCCAACGCGACCACGCCTGCCGCCAAAGACAGACGATTCCAACACCACAGCAATCGGCCGGGACGTTCTCAGGCAGCGTTGTGACCGATTTCGCCTGCTTCTGCGGTCCCCTAACCGATCATCCCGATGTTAGGTGAGCTTGGGCACAATGTCAAGGGTTTATTGTGACCGAATTTGACCGTTTACGACTGCGGCGACCAAAGCGGTCAGAAAGAGCCGGTCATGCCCCTCCCCAGCTTTCTGCACTCCCTAGTTCTGGTGGGCCGAAGTATCCCCAGGGCTTGTAGTAACGACTTTAGTCGTTACTACAAGCCCTTGTCTTATTTGCGCCCGCTTGTACTAGTAGTCCGTCAAGACTCAAGTGGCGGGTTCGTAGTGGCGACTTTAGTCGCTGATGCCGCACGAAAACGACTGAAGTCGTTACTACCAGCCCATCACATCATCGCTGACGAGCTACTAGCGTGATACCCCTAGCCAGCGGTGGGCGAAGCCCTGAGCTTCTTCCACGATCGGCTCGTCACCGGGATAGCGAGCGCGTTGTTTTCTTCTGCTTTCGCCACCCAGGCTGACGGGTCAGTTGGGTCGCTCATAGAGAATGATTCCCCGTTCGGTGATCTCGCGGAGGAAGAAATCGCCCCTCTGCAGTGCCGTGCTGAGCTCCGTCGGGGTTTTCACAAGGATGTCCACAGGAAAGTCACGAGGCAACAGAAGTCGCGACACGGCCCAAGAACGCTCTTTGCCTGGTCTGTCCGTCTCCATGATCACCAGCAGATCGACATCGCTATCAGGTGTGGGAACACCATAGGCATAGGTGCCGAACAGGATGATCTTGTCAGGCTGCAGAGCCTGGGCGACACGTGCAATAGCCAAAGGTAGTGTCTCGGATACCGGACGCACACAGCCCCGCGGCGTCACTTCGGGCAGCGCAATTACCGACAAGGCTGTGTTTGGCCTGTGGTCCTGTAGCTTTTCAGTCTGTGAAAGACGCACAATCATGCTGGCATTATACCATCGAACAGATGGCTTAAGTCTGGCAGCGTTCGGCTCACAAGTCGGTGGGTTCCCCACGCACCCATTGCTCGACCCACGGCCGATTTGCTTCCACCAGCGCCAGCACGGCTTCCTGTTCGGCCGCGGACGGGGAGGCAGGCTGCCAGAGAGCGATGAGGGTGCCGCGCAGCAAGGCGGGGGAGTCCAGCGTGCGGCGGTCGAGCACGGCGGCGGCGGCAGCGGCGCCGGTGGCGTAGCGCCAGGGGGTGATGCCCTGGGCCAGGGCCACCCGCATCGTGCCGATCAGCCGGTCGTCCCAACCCAGCTTGCGCTGGGGGTCGCGACCCACGCGCTCCACCAGGTCGTGGAGATAGGGGTTGGTCATGCGCGCCAGCAGGTCATCGGCGTAGGCGGCGTAGGCGGTGGGCGTGAACAGCGGGTCGAGGCCGGCGTTTTTGCGTATCAGGGCCGCGCCTGATTCCTCGATGAAAGCCGACCGCAGGAAGGGCATGGCTCCAGGTGTATCGCGTAAATCGGCGATGAGCGGCAGGCCGCGCAGCGCCGCCAGATAGGCGGCCAGGGCGTGCGTGGCGTTATGGCCGTAGAGCTTGGCCTCTTCGAACGGCAGCAGGTCGTCCTTTTCGGCGAAAACGTCGATGCCGCGGTGGAAAGGCGCATCGAAGCTGATGCGGGTGATCAAGATGCGGTTGAACTCTTCCACGAGGAAGGCGCGGCCGCTGCCGGCTGCTACCGGTTCCAGGGCCTGCTCGGCGATCTCGGCCGGGTCAGTCAGGACGCCGCTCATCTTGCCGATGACGGTGTTGAGGAAGCGAACATGGCCGGACACCGCCCTGCGCTCGTCCTCCGGCACCTCGGCCATGACCGCGGCCTCGAGGAGTTCGGCGGCGTGGTTGTGGTTCTCGGCGGCGTAGACCACGGCGCGAGGCCCGCCCTGGCCGGCCTTGCGGCGCAGGCCTGCGGCCAGGACGCGGTGGAGGCTGCCGGGACTGCCGGACACGTAGTAGGCGACGCTGGGAATGGCGGTGCTGATCTCTTCGGCGGCGGCGATGTCGGCGATCAACCGCTCGCGATCGGCGGCTTCGCCGGGCTGCTCGATGGTGACGGGACCGACGTGAGCATGCTCGACGCGATCAGGGTGGGCGACGTTGACGGCGTACACGCCCCCGGCCTGGCGCAGCATCGCCACCACTTCGGGGACGACTTCGGCCACGACCAGGCGGCCGAAGTTGCCGGAACGGTAGGCCTCATAGAGGAAGAGCCCGGCCTGGATGGCCCCGAAGCCGAAGCCGACGAAGATTTTAGAGCCGTGTAGTGCCATAGGGTGTTTGTGAGAAGCGAATAGGGGGTTGCTTGGCGCTGGTGTTCGCGGTGGGCAGTCTGGTATAGTATCCTATGCATATGTTGCCAGTTATTGATGAAGGAGGCCACTAAAATGACCCTTCAACTGCAGATTCCTGATTCGGTGGCCCGGGCCATCCGCTTGCCTGAAAAGCACTTGCAGGAACTCCTGCTGCTTGAACTGGCGGTGGCTCTGTATGCTCAGGAAGTGCTTTCCCTCGGAAAAGCGGCGGAGTTGGCCGGTGTCTCGGGAACTGAGCTTGTTCGCGCCCTCCGTGATCATGGGGCGGCGCGACACTACGGTCGCGAAGAGATGGAAGACGACCTGACCTATGCTCGCCGTAAGTGATACCTCACCGGTCCTCAACCTTGCACTGATAGGCCAGCTCGACCTACTGGTGAGTCAGTTTGGTGAAGTCATATTGCCTGACGCAGTTGTTAATGAGTTGCGCCTCGGAGAGGATGCACCTGGTTCGGGGCTGGTGAGCCGGGCGTTGGAAGCGGGTTGGCTCCGAAGCAAAACGGTCCAGGATGAGGTGCGTGTGGCGATACTACAGCGCGATCTTGACCGTGGCGAGGCGGAAGCGATCGCCTTGGCTTTGGAGGTTCAGGCCGATTGGCTCCTCCTTGACGAGCGCGAAGGCCGGAGAATAGCGAAATCCTTGGGTCTTGCGGTGACAGGCGTCTTGGGTATTCTCTTACGCGCTCACCTAACGGGGGAGTTGGCTTCTCTGAGCGCAGCAATGAATGCGCTACGTGAGGAGGCTGGCTTTTGGATTCGTGATGATCTGTATGTTGAGTTTATTCGCGCGGCAGGTGAGGGACAGGATTCACGATTACTGTGAGAGCCACGCCGCTTCATCCGCCGCCGACCAGGAGGGGACGACCAGGATGTCACGGGTGCGGCGGTGCGGGTAGACCACGGCCTTGCCGTCCAGCGTTTGCGCCTTGACCATTTCCAGAAAGGCGGGAGCGTGTTCCAGGTCGCCGATGCGCGTGATGTGCGCCGCCGTATCGATCTGCCCGGCGGCCATCAACGCCAGCGTCTGGGCGACGTCCCAGGGCGAACCCCCTGACGAGCCCGTGACGTTGATTTCCTTGTAGTGGACAATGCTGGTGTCCAGCCCCACCACGTCATCGCCCTTCTTCAGCCCTCCGAACAGGTCCAGGACGGCGCCGCGACCGGTCAGGTGCTGAGCGGACTCGATGGCCCGAACCGAACCCACGGCCACAATGACGTCGTCGGCGCCGCGGTACCCGGTCAGTTGGTCCAGGAACTCCTTGACGTTGGTCTGACTGCCGTTGAGCACGTGCAGCTCGATCCCCATGGCGGCGGCGCGAGCGCCGAAAAGCTCCGTCACTTTTTGCAGGCGCTCCTCGATGAAGTCGCTGACGACGAGGGCCCGCGGCCGATAGCTCAAGGCCAGGTCGACGTGCATGCGGCCCATGGCGCCGGCGCCGATCACGACCGTCACGCCGCCCCGTTTCAACCCCTTGACCAGCTCGCGCGGGGCGAGCGGGCCGGTCTGTACCAGGTGGACATGATGGTCCTGCGCCGAGATGACGCACGAGAGCGGCTCGCCCATGGCGGCGTGCGCAAAGGGCAGGGAGGCATCGGGCAGGGGCAGCAGGCAGCCAGCGGCCAGGACTTCTTCCGAAATGAGAATGTACTCGGCAAGGTTGCCGGGCAGGCTGTAGCCGACGGC
>CAZHTZ010000057.1:15244-20025 GCA_964535455.1 uncultured Caldilineales bacterium | reverse complement strand
TGCACCCGCTTGCCCCAGCCCAGGGCGAAGCCGTCCACCGTCACCCGCACCCAGCCGTCGCCGCCCATGGCAGGCAGGGTTTCCCCGCGCAGGTAGGCGCCGGCCGCGGTCACGGCCAGCGTGGCGGCGGCGCTGGTGTCGATGCCCGTCAGGGCCAGGGCGTGGTCCGGCTCGAAGCGGCCGGGAGCCAACCGGCCTGCCGCCAGGCCCGCCCGCACCGCAGGGACACCCTGCCAGAAGGCCGGCGCCACCGGCAGCAGGTGCAGGTGCTCGCCGTACACGGCCCACCCCTGTTCGGGCAGGGAACGCGACAGCGTCGCCTCGGCAAAGGCCTGCCAGGCGGCGGCCGCGGCAGGCGGCAGGCGATCTGCCGCTACCGGTAGGACGGCCGCCGGGGCGTCGCCTTCCCGCTGCATCAGGGCGAAGAAATGCCCCTCGCCTGGGCTGCGGTGCGGCCAGAGGCGCACACAGCGCTCCAGGGGCAGCCCGGCGGCCAGGGAGGGAGCGATCCAGCCGGGCCGGCCGCGGTCGAGGCCGGGCAGATCGGGCGGCGGCAGCAGGGTGAACTCGGGGTGGGCGTGGAGGAAGCGGGCGACGGAGCCCTCGTCCTCCTCCGGGGCAAAGGTGCAGGTGGCGTAGAGCAGGCGCCCGCCGGGACGGACGAGAGCCGCCGCCTGGTCGAGGATGGCGTTCTGGCGCAGGGCGCAGCCCTCCACCGCCGCCGGCCGCCATTCCTGCCGGGCCGCCGCCGTCTTGCGGAACATGCCCTCGCCGGAACAGGGCGCATCGACCAGCACAGCGTCGAAGACGCCCGGCCACCGCGCCGCCAGCGCCTCCGGCGCGGCCTGCGTCACCAGGATGTTGGCGGCGCCGAAGCGCTCCAGGTTCTCGACCAGCGCCGCCGTGCGCGAGCGCACCAGCTCGTTGGCCACCAGCAGACCCTGCCCCTGCAGCCGCGCCGCCAGATGGGTGGCCTTGCCACCCGGCGCCGCACACAGGTCCAACACGGACTCGCCGGGCTGCGGGGCGAGAAGCACCCCAGCCAGCATGGCGCTGGGGTCCTGCAGGTAATACAGCCCGGCGGCATGGTAGGGATGGCGACCGGGCAGGGCTTCACCCGCTTCCAGCAGCCAGCCTTCCTCACACCAGGGCACGGGCTGCACCGGCCAGGGCAGGAGGCCGGGCAGGACTGCGGCCGCCAGCTTCAGCGTGTTGGCGCGCAAACCGGTGCGCGGCGCTACCTCCAGGCTGGCCAGAAAATCGTCAGCCTCCGGGCCGAGGAGGGCGCGCATGCGGGAGATGAAGGCGGGGGGTAAAGACGTTACACGTTGCACGTTCACACGTTGGCACGTTTACACGTTGGTTGGATGTGCATTGTACGTTGGTACGTTGCACGTTTGCACGTTCACACGTTGGTACGTTACACGTTTGCACGTTCACACGTTGCACGTTTGCGAGATCGCATTGGCCAGACACCTGCAACCTGCAACTTGCAACCTGCAACCTGCAACCTGCAACTTGCTGCCTGCCACCTGCGGCAGCACTTGTGCTAAGATCGGGTGCAATCCCCCATCCCTGTTCGAGGGCCACCATGGACGGCGTTCTTCTCGTCAATACCGGTTCACCCGATTCGCCCGCCATTCCCGACGTCCGGCGCTACCTGGACGAGTTCCTGATGGACGAGCGTGTGCTCGACTATCCAACTCTGCTGCGCCGGATAATCGTCCGCGGCTTGATCCTGCCGCGGCGGCCTGCCATCTCGGCTGCTGCCTACCGCTCGATCTGGTGGGACGAAGGCTCGCCGCAGGTCGTCATCAGCCGCCGCGTGCAGAAGCTCCTCAAGGATGAGCTGGGACTGCCGGTGGAGCTGGGGATGCGCTATCGCCTGCCCACCCTGGCCGAGGGCGTCAATAAGCTGGTGGACCAGGGCGTGGACCGCATCCTACTGGCGCCGCTGTTTCCCCACTATGCCATGTCCACGGTCGAGTCCATCGTCGCTGCCACCCGCGAGGCCATGGACGGGCTGCGATCGCCTCCCGATCTCACCATCCTGCCTCCGTTCTACAACCATCCTGCCTACATCCAGGCGCTGGTAGCAAGCGCCTCCGTCAATCTGGGCATGGGCTACGACCACCTTCTCTTCAGCTACCACGGCCTACCCGAGCGCCATCTGCGCAAGACCGACCCCACCGGTTCCCATTGTCTGGCCAGCCCCGCTTGCTGCGAGACGCCCTCCCCGGCGCATGCGCTCTGCTACCGCCATCAGGTCCTGTTTACCACGCAGCGCTTTGTGCAGGCGGCGGGCATCGCCAGCGGCGCCTACTCCGTGGCATTCCAGTCGCGACTCGGCCGCGACCGCTGGCTGCAGCCGGCGACGACAGACGTGATCACGAAACTGGCAACTTCGGGCGTCCGCCGCCTGTTGGTCATCTGCCCGGCCTTTGTGGCTGACTGCCTGGAAACGCTGGAGGAAATCGGCGTGGGCGGTCACGAGCGATTCCTGGCGGCAGGGGGCGAGGAGTACCGCCTGGTTCCCTGCCTGAACGACAACCCCACCTGGATACAAGTCCTGGCCATGCTCTGCCGCCAGGCGCTGCTGGCCGTTTGAGGAATCAACCATGGCGTCCAAATCCCATCCCCGGCGCAACGGCCGCATCTACCGCAAACGCCGCACGCCACCCGGCTCACCACCAGGCACGCTGATCCCCGACCCGGAAGCGCAGCCGTCCATCGTGCATGTGATAGCCTACGGGCCGACGGGCCTGGTGGAACAGGACGTGAAGGACCTGCGCGACCTGCCCAAGCTGATGACCGCCTGGCCGGTCACCTGGATCAATATCGACGGCCTGGAGAACGTGGAGCTTGTTCGCGCTTTGGGCGATCAACTCGGACTGCACCGGCTGGCGCTGGAAGACGTGGTCAACCTGCACCAGCGCGCTAAAGCGGAGGATTACGGCAGCAACCTGTTCATCGTCACGCACATGGTATCGCTGGTCGACACACTGCAAATCGAGCAGATGAGTCTGTTCCTGGGCAAGAACTTCGTTCTCACCTTCCAACACCTTCCCGGTGACTGCCTGGACCCGGTGCGCTCTCGCCTCAGGAGCGGCGCCGGCAACCTGCGCAGCTTCGGACCGGACTACCTGGCCTATGCCTTGCTCGATGCCGTGCTCGACGGTTATTTCCCCGTTCTGGAGGCGATGGGAGAGCGACTGGAGGACATGGAGGTCAGCATCCTTGCCGAGGTCAATGCGCAGGTGCGCAACCGCGTCCACGAGGCCCGGCGCGACTTGCTCGACCTTCGCCGCGCCGTCTGGCCCCAACGCGAGGCGCTCAATCTGTTGGTCCGCGATGCCATGCCGCTGATCGCGCCGGAGATGCGCCCGTATTTCCGCGACACCTACGACCACGTCATCCAGATCATCGACCTGGTCGAAACCTACCGCGAGTTTGCCACCGATCTGACGGACCTTTATCTCTCCAGCATGAGCAACCGCATGAACGAGATCATGAAGGTGCTCACCGTCATCGCCACCATTTTCATCCCTCTCAGCTTCATCGCCAGCCTCTATGGCATGAACTTCAACCCCGGCGTTTCCCCGCTGAACATGCCGGAGCTGAATTGGTATCTCGGCTATCCCTTCGCCTTGTTGATCATGCTCCTGACGGCGGGCACCATGCTCTACTATTTCTATCGCCGGGATTGGCTGTAAGGGACACGGGCAGACCTCCGGGAGGCCGCCAGTTTTTCGCCACGGTCTTGCCTTGTGCTATGATTCAGGGCCGCGCCTACCCTGGCGCTGTATTTTCGTCTGGAGTCTTTGCATCCATGCCTGAACAACTTGCCAATCTTGTCGGCGTCGGCCTCGAATGGATCGTCGCCGTGTTTGGTGGCCTGATCGTGGCCTTTTGGGTCGGCATCGTCGTCTGGACCTGGCGCGACATTCGCGCGCGTTCGGCCGACTTCTTCGCCGCTCTCCTCGCCATCCTGCTGGTCGCCCTCTTCAACATCGTTGGGGTCTTGCTCTACCTTCTGCTGCGCCCCAAGCACACGCTTGCTGAACAGTATGACCGAGCCCTGGAAGAAGAGGCCCTGCTGCGTGAGATCGAACAGGCCAAGAACTGCCAGAAGTGCGGCCGTTCGGTCGAGGTGGCCTGGCAGTTTTGTCCCTACTGCGAAACCGAATTGCGTCACCCTTGCAGCCAGTGCAGTCATCTGCTGGAGCCGGAATGGAAGCGGTGCCCACACTGCGGCGCCTACCCGCGCCAGTCGGCCAGACAGGCGCTTGTGGCGCCGCCCCCCACTGCAGCGACAAACCCCACTGCTTTCGCAAGCCCAACGATGGAGTCACCCGAAGGCGTGCACATCGACGATGCTCAACCGGTGCTGAGCAGCCGCTAGCTGCTCAACCCCTTTCCCTGCTGCCATCTCAGAATCGGCAGACCAGGCGCCTGGTCTGCCGATTCTTTTCTTATCTGTCCTGCGCGTTTGCGGCCTCCCAGTCGCGACGCAACATGCCCATGAGCAAAAGATCCACGCGACTGCCATCGCGATGCACTGCCTCGCGAATCCGGCCTTCGTGCTGGAACCCGGCCCGCTCATGGACACGAATGGCGCGAGCGTTGGTGGCGATCATTTCCAGACCGACGCGATGAAGGCTGAGTTCGGCAAAGGCATAACGCAGGATCAGGTTTAGGGCGTCACCCCCGTAGCCCCGACCCCAGTCGGCAGGATCGCCAATGCCCATGCTGAGATCACCGGCGCCGTTGGCCCACTCGAT
>CAZHTZ010000057.1:3522-15144 GCA_964535455.1 uncultured Caldilineales bacterium | reverse complement strand
CGGTGTGCTGGCCCACCAGCGTGACCTGACCGGCGCGGGTGGCATCCTGCAGGCTGAAACCGAAACTCAAGCGGCGGGCGGCCAGATAGTCGGCAAGCAATAGGAGGTAGACCTGGGTGGAGGGTTCGTCGGGCGGACCGAAGAGGACATAGGCCGCCATCAGCCGGGGGATGGCGGGAGCAGGCGGGAAGTCGGCTTGTACACTGTGCACACCATCGACCTCGATAGGGCCCACCATGCGATGATCTTCGGCATTGGTGATAGTGAACTTGCCGGCGGCAAGCCCCTCGAAGCGATAGGTTTCGTCGTCGTTGACCTGGGCAGAAACCTCATGGCCGTCGCCATCGGTCAGCACCAGGGTGTGACCGGCGCCACCCGGCACCTTGCCGGTAATGGCGCTCTGCGCCGGCGGTGGTGCGACCTTGGCCTGCGCCCGCTGGAACACCACCAGGAAGGAATGATGAAATAGGGTATTGCCCGGCGGCTCATCGGGATGAGCGGTGTGCAGGTTCTCGACAAGGTCCGATGGCAGGCCCAGCGCATGCACGCTGCAAATCTGCCACTTCCACATCGGTTCGTTGGCGCCGGGCTCTCCGGGCGGCTTGTCGATCACAAGGTCTCGACCCCCGCCATCCCAATCCACGCGCACCCGCGCGCCTGTCACCCGCGCGCCGGCCGCGTCCAAAACATCCAGGAAGACGTGATGCCTCTGGCCGTTTTCCTCGGGCGTGAGGTGATGCACGCGCACCGCCCGCCAATAATCTGCACCGGGAGCAACTTCGGTAGGAATCACACGGACGCCATAGGCAACGGCATCATTGACAGCATCAGGCATGAGGAACCTCCTGAAACGGCATGGCAGCGGGTGTGGCAGCGCCGCGGGACACCAACACAGGCGCCAGGGCCAGCAGATCCTTCCTGAGATCGATGAGCTGGCTGCCCGCCGCCTGCAGCCCGGCGACAGCTTCGTCGGAGATGCCATCACCCAGCAAGACCACTGTGGCAGCCTGTTGGGCTTCCGTGGCACTGAACCCAACGGCGCCCGCCGGTTGGGAGGCCAGCCAGGGCCCCATCAGATGCAGCAGCGCCGGCTGTAGAGCGGCGTCGGCAGCGCCAAGCAGGTAGTAGCGCCCCAGCGGCTTGGCGGGCGCCTGGGGTGCGTACACGATGTCAACGGCAAGGGTGCTCTGGCCGTCCAGGAACAGATCACTGGCCAGCACCGCATCGCCAACGGCCACCTGATAGAACCCCATCTCCAACGTTTCAAAAGCGAACGCGCCCTCGTCGTTCGTGCGGGTCGTGGCGATATTGCGGCCTTCACGTTGGAGCACGACTTCTGTCGCCGCCAGGGGATGCCCGGCGCCATCACGCACCGTGCCGGAAAGGCGGCTCTCCGCCGCTGGAATGACGACCCCAGCACCGGCCCGCAGCACCGGCGCGTGCAGCACGCTCTTGCCATCACCCACGAGGCCCGTGACCATGTCATCACCGAGCTCAACGCGGTAGACGCCGGCAGGCAGGTTGGTAAAACGGTACTGATAATCGGTCGTCAGTTCGGCATGACGGGTAAAGCCATAAGTTTCCGAGAATAGGCTGACGGTTCGGCTCTGGCGTGGGACGTTGGCGACAGCCCCCACGATGGCGCCAAGCACCGGGAAATCAACCGTGACCTTGTTCTCGCCGTCAAGGGCCAGGTCCGACTGCACGATGCCCACACCGGCCAGCGCCAATTCATAGAGCCCGGCCGGCAACGCCTCGAAGCGGAAGGTGCGATTGGCATCGAGGACGTACTTGCGGCTCTGCTGGCCGGTCCACAGGGTCACGACCTGACCGACGCGTCCTCCCAACACCTTGCCGCTCACCATGCTTTTAGCCGGGCCGGCGACGCTGGCTGGCTGCAACTGGAAATTCACCTCATAGCCGATCGGATCACCCTCACGCCCAGGGACGCCGGTCGTCAGGAGGCCGTCGGCTGTGTCGCTGGGAAAATCGCCCTGCACCACGCTGACGCTAAAGGTGCCGGGTGAATGGACGAATTCGTAGTAGCCGTCGGGTTCCGGCTTGTAAGGATTTTGGCCTGTGCGCGTGCGGGGAAACGTCGTTCCGGAGGCAGCGCCTGTCCAACGCATTTCCAGCTCGACGTTCTTGATTCCTTTGCCATCCTTATCCACGACCCGCCCGAAGAAAAGCCTGTCGTTTCCTGTCTCGGCCTTGGACAACAAACGCTTTGCCGTCAGAGCGTAGCGTGCAGAGGAGGGTCCCGAAACGGTGATGTTGGCGGTGGCAGTTGCCAGGCTACGGCTGACGCTGACACTGGCGGTGGCAGTGCCAACCGCTACGACGTAGGCGCCCGCGACCCCCGGCCTGAACTCGTAACCGCCTGTGCTGTTCGTGGTCGTTGTGCGTTGGACAAGCCCGCTGCGGTGAAGTTCGACTTGCACGCCAGCCTGGGCATGTCCGGCGCCATCGGCCACCGTGCCGCCAATGCGGAAGTCGCCTGTCGCATCCATGTCCTTGAGGTCAATCGTGTCGACATCTCCCTCTGTCAGGGTGATGCTCCGTGCGACGACGCCCACCCAGTCAGCCACAAGGTCATACTGCCCCGGCGGCGCTGTAATCCGATAGCGACCGTCCGCTCCTGTCTGGCCGGTGGCAACGGTGTTCTGGCCCTGCCGGAGCATCAGCGCTAGACCGGCGACGGGTGCTCCCTCGTTGCTGAGGACAGCGCCTTCCAGGGTCCCCGGCTTGCCTGCCGGCTGGCGTAGCTCGTGACGGACCCGGCTGGGCGTTTCTTTCATGAGCCGCACCAGCGGAAGTTCTCCTGTCAGACCAAACTGCTGATCCCAGGAATGCGCGTACCAGGACATCTGGTCCCAGGTCGGGTTGAAGTCACCCAGGGGCTTCGAAGCGAGTAGCCATGTGCAACACGTGAAATACCACTCCGGAGCTTCATCCTGCAGGAAGCGGTTGATCTCCATCTGCCACTCGGCCTGGGTGGTCGTGTTGATCTTGGCGTAGCGCTTGTCATCACCCCACCCCACCACCGGTCCTCCCTCAGTACTCATGACAGGCACTTGGAAGCCCAGGGTCTGTTCGATGATGGCGCCCCACCACTCAAAGGCGCGAAAGCAGTAGGCATCTTCAAAGATGGTCTGGCCGGGGTTCTTGGCCTTTGCCCGCAGCTCATTGATCATTGCCAACGAACGTCCATCCCAGGCCCAGTTTTGGTATTTGTTGTAGTCGGACGGGCTGATTCCGTGCTGTTGCGCCTCTTCCGGCGTCAGGTGGCTGTATTGCCACCGCTGGTAGTACGCATATTCTTCCGCAGTCAAGGGCTGGCCGGTCTGGTTGACGGCATCGCCAGGATAGTCGAGTGGATGGTTGAGTGTGTAGTTGTGGATGGCAACCCAGGCCCCGCGCTCGAAGATGTCTTTGCGTCCCCGGTCCACGACCTTGGCAATGCCATTACTCTGGTTGCCGGGGCCCATGGCCGGATACGCAGGGAGACCACCCTCCTTAAGGATGGTGTCGGCGTCCCAAATGAAGTTGTCAACCACCACATCCAGCCAGTTGGCCGGTCTGTGGTTGTTCTTCCATTCGGCGGGAAGGTCAGGCTCGTTGTTGGTCTCAAAGTAGCGCACACCTGCGTCCACAAGCTTGTGGACGGCGTCGATGCCGCGGCCACCAAGGTGCCCCGGATTGGGTCGCTCGCGGTAGAGGCGGACGATTGGCATGATGCCATTGTCCAAAAAGGCGCGGCAGATTTCACGCGACGAGGCGCCACCATCGTCGAGCAGCTTGACCCACTTGATTTGTAGAGCCTGCAGTTCTTTGATCCACTGCTGCAGCCCGGCACCCGATGGATGGTAGACAATCGCCGACCAATGCACGCCACGACCATTGTCGTCCGGCGGCCGGGGGAAATCCGACAACTGTATGCGGCTCATGTTGACCTCGTAAAGATGGGGGAAGGAGGACAAGAAGCACAGAAAGAGGCATCGTCCCTCAATTGCGCATCCAGTGAATATTAGCCCCTTATGTGCAAACTGACAACTTATGGCTGTGAAACCTGCCGGAGCACGACGGTGTGCTGGGCGCCGGACCGTTCACGAATGACCTCGATGATCTCGAGTTCTTTGCCGGCCTTGACGACCTCGGAGTTGAGTAGTTCAGCGCGACCCGAAAAATTGGTGCGATCGGGCATGTGCAACAGGAAGACGGCGTCTGGCTCTTGCAGGTGTTCACGGATGGCTTCGGCGACGCCCTCAGGCGGGGCGTCCACCCGCTCGTAGCCGAAAATCTCGACCGGAACTACCTCTCCCTGCGAAATGAGGATAAGTGGCGCCTTGAAGCCCCAGTCGAGGGCATAGGGCTTTGAAATACCGGCCTGACGGAGGTAGTCGGCCAGGCGATAAGAGGTGTCAGAATGGTCGGCAAAGCCGCCGCTGATCGCCAGAGCGCGATGATAGTTGACATCGGCAGTCAGGCTGCTGATGCCAAGGACGAAGGCAAAGACCACAGCTGTGGCGCCGGTCACCCAGGGTGCCGTGCGCCCCCCCAGCAGACGGAAAAGAATGTCCCAGGCGCTGGCCACAGCCAATGCCAGGTAGGGCGAGAAAACCGCCAGGTGCGTATACCACAGGGCGGTGGGCGTTAGCGGACTCTGCAGAAGCAGCAGGGCCGTAAAGGCATAGAAGAGCAGGGCAGCCAGCGCCAACCGGCGCACCTCAGGCGCTCTGCGTCCAAACAGGAGAGTCAGGAGGGCGATGCCAAGCCCGGCCAGCCAGACAGGAAAGGCGAGGCGGTCGCTGGCATTGGTCCCCAGATACCAGAAGTGGTCACCCGCCAGGAAATCGCGCAGTTGGCCGGCGCGCTGAACAAGATTGCCCAGATAGTCAGTATTGGCGACCCCGTAGTAGGACTCGTTTAGCGTGCCCAGGAAGTGCTTGAAGGTAGCTCCTGTCTGAAAGTTGAACAGGAGGAATGGCGCCATGCCAACAAGGAAGGCGGCGATGGCCCCCACCAGCGCTTGAGGGCTGAGGAGCAGCCGGGGTCGAAACGAATCGGCCACACGGAGGTCCAACGACCTGCGCAGCAGCCAGACCACCGGCGCCAGCGCCGCCGTTGCCACCAGAGGCCACAGCATGATGAACTTGGCCCACAGACCCACCCCGGCCAACAGGGCCGCCAGAAACCACCACCGCAAGCGCCCCGTCGTACTGAGCTGTCGCAGCGCCAGCAAAATGCCCAGGCTAAGGGCAATCGTCGTGTTCGTGACGTAAATGCCCTGTCGGGAGAAAAAGACGTAGGATGGTTGCACGGCCAGCAGCCAGGCTGCAAGCAAACCGGCGCGAGGGCCGGCCGTCGCCACCCCTAGCCGGTAGGTCAACCAGAGGATGATCACCCCCACCGTAAGCGGCCACAGCCGCATGACCGGTACGCTGATGCCGCCTAGCTTGAAATAAGCGAGCAGGACGTAGGTGTTGAGGGCGCCCACATAGTCGACGATCATCAGCGGCAGGCGCTTGCCCAGTACCCTGGGTCCGCCAGCCACTGTGATCGTGGCGTCGCGGTGGGCTTCCACCGGCAGGCCCCGCAGCAGTTGCACCGCTGGCTGCGCCTCTACGGCCTCATCGTAGTTGGGGCCCGGCAGCGAAAGCTGGTAGAGAGTAAGGGCAAGAAAGACGGCGAGAGGAAGCAGGAAACCGAGCGATGCCGGGATGCTCGCCCAAGTATGCTTGGACCGCCGGGGAGTGATTGAGGCAAGTGGCGACACGAGTGGGAGCCAGGAAGACGTCCCTATTGGGCAATCAGACCGATGTTGGCGGCCTGGCTGCGGTAGTTGTGGCCGCTGGCGTAAATGCGGATACTGGTCACCTTCTGAGGACGCGGGAAGGTAGGGCTTTGCATGAAGTCCGGTGACTCGTAGTCGTACCAGACTGCTTCAGGGATCTTCTCACCACCCCGAATCGGCCAGTTCGCCACCGGATCCTTGGCATAGAAGCCCCATGTCCAGAACTGGGGATTGCCGTTGACGTCAATGAAGTCGATACGGGCCATCAGCGGGAATTCCGACGACTGCTGGCCGGCGCCGGCCAGCGACTGGCTGAGCAGCCTGCCGTCCAGACGCAGGATCAGGCTGTCAAAATCCAGGACGTCCGCGTCGATCTCTTGGGTAATGCCGGTTTCCGTGTGAATGCCCTCTTCGCCCTGGCGTACGAAATAGGCGGCGTTGCGCTCGCCGCTGTTCGTCACCGTCACCGTCCCCTGCGTCACGGCGCTGGGGTCACCAGCATCGACGACGGATTCCACCGTCCACGTCCCTTCCAGCGGCTCGCCAAAATCGCCGTTTTTCACCAGGTTGATGGGCCCGGCCTCGGGCGACGCCGGTGGCGAACCTAATGCGACGGCGGTGCGCTGGCCGCTGGTGAGCACGACCTGTTCACCTTCGGCTTCGATGCGCACCTCTCCGCCTCGATCGCTGACTTCTGTGGCGTCGTTTGTCACGGCGATAGCCACATCATCGCCATCCTCAAGACGGATGACAGCGTGAGGAGTCTTGACGGTGATCTCGACGGGCCGGTCCTCGCGAGCGTTGCCGATCACGCGCGCCCGGCCCTGATCCAACCGCAGGTTGATACGGTCGGGCTGGCTGCTGCTGCGGAACCTGGGAGCGCGCGCCTGCTCGAAGACGACATCGGTATTGTTGCGCAGTTGCACAGACACCAAAGCAAGGTCAGCATCCCCGCTAGCATAGACGGATATGTTGGCACGCGCCTCTTCGTCCGTCCGCATCAGATCGCCTTCGCTCAGCGCCAACGTGTTTACCACGCCTGTGACGTCACCGACACCGGCATCCAGGACCAGCGGCGTGCCACGGATGGCCTCAACCTGGGTGTAACGACTCACCGTGGCGTTCTCGACAAACCAACGAACCGCAAGCGGTGTGCCGATGATCAGGAATAGGAACAGCCCGAACGAGACCCATAACAGGATCCACGCCTGCCTGCCGACGCCCTCGTAGGGGTTCGCAGGCGACGCTTGTAAGGGTTTGTCGGAAGAGACGGATTCTGTCATGACGAGGATCAGCAAAGACCTAATAGACGATGCGGAAATCGGTGAATTCACCCCGGGGTGGTTCCCAGGTGACGTCGACATGGTCCACGCCCGACAGACGTGGGCCAGCGCGCAGCTGGCCAAGCAGCCGATTCAGGGCGTCCTCGGGGCCCTCGGCCACGATTTCCACCTGCTGGCGTGGGAAGTAAAGGTTGCGCACCGTGCCGCCAAGGCCCAGGGCGATGGCCTCGCGTTGGACAAAAGCGCGAAAGCCCACACCCTGGACGCGGCCCCGAACGATGGCGTGGAGACGAGCCGGCGTCACAGGCATAGTCTTCAATCGGAGCCGCAATAGGGACGGGCGGGATAAGGCGCCATTGGCGGGCGTCCAAAGTACTCTTGGGCATCCTCGCCCTGCTGTTCATCGCCGAACGGAGTACACTCCGCATTCTCCGGCAGGGGAGCCACTTGCGCGGAGCGAGTACGACGCAGCCACAAACCGGCATCGGCGTCGTTGGGATAAGCCCGCAGTGCAGCCTGGAACCAACTCTCAGCCTCGGGCCAGTCTTGCCTCTCGGCATAGATCAGTCCGATGCTGTAGTGTGCATTCTCAGCCACAGGGTCGACTTCGATTGCTCGCTTGTAGACGCCAATCGCTCGCTCTTGGGCAGCAAAGGAAGAGAACTCCAATCGTCCAAGATGGGCGGCAGCCAGGTTGAGTAAGAGACGAGCATTCTCGGGGTGTTGTTCCACTGCGGCCTCGAGGAAACCCACCGCAGCGCTCCACCTGGCGGACCCAGAGTACTGGGCGCTCATGACCAGGGCGCCGCCAAGTGTCACGGCCACGTCAGGGTCATCAGGGGCTATCTCATACGCCTGCTGCAAAGGCGCCAAGGCATCGGCCGGCCGTTGGGTGCGTAACAGACGCGCTCCCTCGTTGAGCAGTCGCTGCGCCGCCAGCTCGCGGGCCATCCTGGCTTCGCGCTCGATCTGGACGCGGCGCCGCGCCAACTCTTCGGAGCTGAGCGCCCAGTACCCTGGGTCCGTCTCGGGTGATTCCTGTTGGGCCGGCGAGAGCCGGGGAGAGCGGGAAGAACGATCTTTGGCAGCCATCACGGTAGTCCGGGTCCATCACGTTGAGGTGGGAGTATAGGGATGCGGGCTGAGCGTACTCAGCCCTGAGTACGCTCAGGCCCGCAGCCAGAGCAGCAGGATGGGCAAAGTGACTACGCTGACCAGCGTCGTGACCAGCACGGCCCCGGACACAAAGTCCGGCATGGCATCGAATTCGTTGCTGAGGACGATGGTGTTCACCGCCGTGGGCATCGACGCCTGCATCACGGCCACAGAATAGGCCAGCCCACTCAGTCCCAGCAATGTCGCCAGCGTGACGGCAAGAGCCGGACCTACGCCCATACGCAACACGGTGAGACGAGAGACCAGCTTGAGATCGAGTCTGGCTCGGGCCTGGGCCAGCGACATGCCCAGAATGAGCAAGAAAACGGGAATCGTCGAACGCCCTGCCAACTGCAGCATCTCCAGGAACGAGCCGCCCGGCGCCCGCCCGGTTGTACGGCTAAGAACGCCCAGAAGGAGCGCCCAAACGATAGGCGCCGTCACGGTGCGACGAAACGCCAGTTGGGCGCCGTGGCGCCCGTTCGCCAGCAGGAAGATGCTCAGGGTGGTTCCGACCAATGTATTGAATACGTACAGAATGAGGGCAAACTGGAAACCCGGTTGACCGAAGGCGAACAAGTTCAGCGGTAAGCCGTAGTTGCCCTCGTTAAGGAGGATAGCCGTGACCACGAAGGCGCTGGCAAGTCCACGTGAAAGCCCCCATCGTCGCGTCAGCCAATAGGCGATGAGGGCCATCAGAGTCATGTTGGTGGCGGAAAAGGCAACCATCCTCCACACAGTCGTGGCATCGATCTGGAGGGTGATAATCGTGGTGTAGACCAGGCAGGGCGACAGAACATAGAAGACGATGCGGCTGATAGATCGGGCATCCATCCGGAGACGATTTTGCAGGAGGTAGCCGGCGGCCACCATCATGGCGATAGGGCCCAACACCTGCACGAGCACCTGCATCAGGGTTTGAGGCCCGCCGCCGTCACCCAAGTACACTTGGGCACCCACGCTAGCGTTCTTCTCCCGATTCGTCGGCGTCGTCGAGCAAGTCGCGCAGTTCCTGATCCAGAAGGTCGTCGGTGTACTCGTTGTCCCAGTCCTGGTCGCTTTCGTTGTCCTCGTCTAGACCAAGAACCTGGTTGATCAGCTCGGAGGTGCTGCTGTCGCTGCTCAGCAGCTCCTCGAGGGCAGCTTCGGCGATGGCAACGGTTGCCTCATCCTCCCATTCCGTAGCTGCCTCCAACGCTCGCCGCGCGTCCGGTCCACCTATCTGGCCGAGAGCCGTCAACGCCGCCATTCTGATTTCGGCGTCCACCTCGACGGCGACGAGCTGGATGATGGCCCTGACAGCAGGTCGCGCCTCCAACTCGCCCAGTGCGCGCACCGCCTCAAGCCGCAGTTCGGGGTCGCCTTGTTCCAACTCGGTCAACAAGTAGGGAATCCAGCGTGGGTCAGCATTCCGACCCATAGCGAACAGCGCACTGGCACGCATCTCCGGTTCGCCGCTGTAGTTAGCGCTCTCGATCAGTCGGGCCACACCGGGTCGCCCCGATGCGGCAATGCCTTCCAGCGCCCGACGGCGCACCAGCAGGTCCTCGCTTTCGTTGAGATAGCAGTCCCATAGGGCCTGTGTCGCATCTTCGACCAGCGGTGAGTCGACCGTGCCCAGTTCACCCCAGTAGACAAACTGGCCCAACGCCACGGCCGCCGCTGCGCGCACGTCGGCGTCCGGGTCATCCTGCAGCAGCTTCTGAAAGACCGGAATCAGACGCGGACGTTCATCTTCCCAAAGGGCTTCGATCGAACGTGCGCGTACGGCCGGCTCCGTATCCAGAAGCGTCCATCGAAAAATGGGGCGATAGTCATACTGAACGTGTTCTTCTGCCAGTTCGATAAGCGTATCGATCAACTCGAGGCGGCGGGTGGCGCTGAAGGTCCACCAGGCATCCTGAAACTGGTTGAGCTCCTGGGTGTTCAGGTCAGATAGACTCGCCAATGCCTGGTGATTGCCTGAGTACGCTCTCAGGCGCTTGGCGCCCTCGTCGCCGAGTGTCAGGAGGATGTCAGTAAGTTTTCGGGTCATGGGTAAGGCCTGCTAATTCCACTGGAAGCGCCACTGTGAGCTGGGCGGGGAGACAGGTGCGTGACCAAGTACACTTGGACCGCCGCTCTGAACGTCAACATACCAGACATAGGTTCGGCCAAACTCCGTCGGCGCCTGGCCGAACAACCAGGCCGGAGCCTTGAAGTCGGTCCCAACACCAGTTGGACCGCCACCGACCGGTTCATTCAGCCGCCACTCGACGACCCCTGGGGCAGAAACGACACCGATATGAATCACATTCTGTCCTTCCGCAGGGAAGTACCCGGGGTTCTTCCACTTGAACTCGATCAGGGCATTGCCGCCAACAAAGGCGGCGCCGTCTCCGGGTGTCAAGAGAACGGGGGCAGCAATGCTGATGGCCGGTGTTGGCGTGTCGGCCGGGGCCGGCGTAGGGGTCACCGTTGGCGTGGATCGCGGTTTCGTAGGCGTGGGCGCCGGCGGCGTATAGTCAGGAGGCGGAATCTGCAGCACCTGGCCGACAGTGAGCCTCCTGACGTCCGTAAGATTGTTGTACGCTGCCATGGCCCTGATGGTGCGACCGACGCTCTGTGCAATGAGGACCAGCGTGTCGCCTGCCTTCACGACATAGGTGGTGGTGCTGAGTACCCTCAGCCCGGCGCCGGGCTTGGTCGTCGCTGTCGCAGTCGGGGCGTTGGTGGGCGTTGCCGAAGGCAGCGGCGTGGGCGTGGAGGTGGCGCTGGGTGTTGGGGTCGCTGTAGCCGGTGCAGTCTGCTTGAACAATTTGGTTGCGGTGGCAACAACCGTCGTCTGCACCATCAGGGTGCCCGAAATCGCCGCAGTCAGTGTGAGAGCGGCCGTGTCGGTGACCACTCTTGCAGTTGGGATGTCTGTCGGGGTCGGAGCCGTCGTCGAGGTCGCCGTAGGCGGCGGGAAAGTCGGAGTGGGGTTGACGAACAATGGCGACTTAGCGGGTGTGGCCCGCGTGCCCAAGTACTCTTGGCCCCCCAAGTACTCTTGGCCCGTTTCCTCGGCCGCCTTGGCGACCCCCAAGTACTCTTGGGCCGTCTGGGCTGTTGCTGTGGCAGGCGTCAGCAGGCCGCTCAGTTCCGCTCCGGCGGAGGGCCCGCCGCTACTGCGAAAGATCAGCCACAACAGGATCAGGGCCACGATGCTGGCGATGGCCACCGGCGCGTCGGGACGCCACGGAACAAGCTTCCGCCCGCACTGGGGACAAATACTCAGATGAGAAGGCGCGCGTCGATAGCAGTTGCGGCAGCGAACGATAGCTTCGGGCCGCTGCGCAGCGGCGCCACAGTTGGGGCAAACGTTGAGGCCCTGCGGTACATCGAGACCGCAGCGCTGGCAAGCATAGG
>CAZHTZ010000057.1:0-3422 GCA_964535455.1 uncultured Caldilineales bacterium | reverse complement strand
CGTCAGCTCGCCGTCAGCGTTGTGCCAAGCGGTAGTTCAGGGTCGCACAGATGCCGTTCAAGGTGGCCTGGAATCTCGCCGGAGAGCAGGTGCACGTTGAGTGTGGGATGGTCCTGCACCAGAGCGACCATGATCTCTATCTTGCTGGCCATGCCCCCGGTCACGTCGATGCCGTGCGAACCGCCCAGGGCAGTTGCCCACGCGGTACCCCGCACCTGCACCTGGTTGGCGCGAAGGTGGGGCAGCGGCCGCGCGTCCGGATGGCGAAACGGATCGGATTCGAACACACCGTCGGCGATGCCCACCAGACTCAGATGTACCGGTCGCAGAGAGGGCGTCAGGGCCGCCAGCACCTGCTCGGTGGAAACGATGGTAGCTCCCTTGACCTCATCAAATGCCACGTCTCCGAAGACGACTGGTACAAGCCCGACCTCCAGCGCCTGCGCGACCGGAGCGACGTGGATGGCGACGATCTCGCCACTTCGGCAGCGGACAAGCGCTGAAGGCGGGAAGCTCACGGCCGGCAGGCCGGCCCGCAACAAGGCTGCCATCACCAGCCGGTTGAGTTGGGCGGCAATATGGCCCGTTTCGGCAAAGCCCCGCCAGCCGCGCGGGTCAGCGGCTACGCTGGCTCCAACCCCGTCCCGTGTGCGATAGGCCCGGCCCACGACGTGCCCGTAGCTGCCACTACCGTGAGACAGGAGTAAGAGACATCCAGGCCGGGCTGCCCGTGCGGCCGCGATCTCGACCGCCAGGCGCTGCATCGTCAGCGGACGCGGAGCCAGGGGCCGGTTCTTGTCCGTGATGAGGCTGCCGCCAAGCTTGACGAAGTGAGGGGGGAGGACGACGTCCGCTGTAGTCACGGCACTCACGGGTGTACTGTGGTCAGGTCCGGATAGATGCGGTGGAAGTGGTTATCTTGGACGGCAATCCCCCGCAGATAGGACTGCGTTTCGGAGAAACTGATGACCTCCACGAAAAGGTCATCGTCATTCCCGGCGATCCTGCGCCAGGCGCCGGCATTGCCCGGTCCGCCGTTGTAGCCCGCAAGGGCTTGTGGCAAATTGCCGCCAGAAGCTTCCAGGCTGCGCCCAAGATAGTACGTGCCAAATTCGACGCTGACGTAAGGGCGGTACAGGAGTTCGTCCGCATAGTTGGGCCAACGTAGTTGCTCGGCAATGCCCCGCCCGGTGCTGGGAATGACCTGGGTCAAACCCCGGGCGGCGGCTCCACTGGTGGCGATGCTGCCGAACAGCGATTCTTGCCGGACAAGGGCCAGAAACGCATGGGGATCGAGGTCGTACTTGGCGGCAGCGGGCAGAATGAGGTCGCTGAAATACAGCGGGTAGATAAGCCGCTGCAACGACATCGGTGTTTCGGCCAGGCGTTTGCCGGAGAGGGTCATCACCCGCGCTGCGGCGCGAATGCTGACATCGTAGTAGCCGAGGTCGCGGGCGACAAGCGCCAAACGGGTCAGGGCGATGGCATCGTCATCCCAGGAGCTGCGCAGGCCCTCCAAGACAGCTCGGGCAGACACCCCATCGCCGATCCGTTTCCACTCGGCCGAGCGGGCGAATTCGCCGTCGCCAGTGGCGGAGCCGGTCGTGGCAGTTACCGGCAATGACACGGTGAGGTTGGCGGGCGTGACGGTCCCAGCCCAGGATTGCAGCCACGACGCCAGCTCTTCCCGTTCGTTCTCGGTGCTGGCCGGCGCCGCGACCGGAAAGACCTCGTCGCTGCTTGCAGCCACGCTTTCGGCCGCGCGCAAGCCGTAGTAGTTGTCCTGGGTCCAGCGTTCGGCGGTATTACGCCAATGCTCCACCGCCTCATCGGTCTGTCCTTCGGCCTGCAGCAGCTTGCCCAGCCAGAAGTCGGCGGCAGCATTCCACAAAGTGGCGCCACTGCCGGCCAGCTTTGTCCATAGCTCGCGCGCATGCGCCGGGTCACCGGCGCGATAGGCGGCCAGGCCGGCACGGAAGCCCGCCTGGGGGGCATAGATACTTTCGGGATAAGTCTCTGCCAGGCGTCGATAAATGCTGGCAGCATCGATCAGACCATTGTCCTGTCGTTCGGCCAGCCAACCTGCCCACCAGAGCGCAGTGGACGCGGTCTCGCGATTGGCGACGCGATCCGCTGCCAACAGGTAGGTCGCGCGGGCGCTGATGGTATCGCCCTCCCGCCATTGGCTGCGCCCGCGTCCCAGCCATGCGTCCCCGATCCGGGGGTCATTGGGCAGGGAGTCGATAATCTTACCCCACTCGACCGCAGAACTGCCCCATTCGCCCTGGGCCTCATCGATCCTGGCCGCCAGCGCATCGGCCTCACCATCGTGACCGGGGGTGGCGGCGCGGTAGCGGTTCACGGCGTCCAGGGCGAGCTGGTACTCGCCTACCGCCAGGTCTGCCCGCGCCCTCAGTAACTCATCGACGGGCTGTCCGGCGTTGACCAGCTCAGCAGCTGCCAGATAGCCATAATGACCATCGGGCTGCGTTCGCAGGGCCTGCTGCCAGCTCTCCCAGCCGGCAGTGGGTTGTCCTGATGCGACCTGGGTCGCGCCCAGTTGATAGAGGATCTCAGCGCGGTAGTCAGGATTTCGAGCCTCCGCCAGAATCGCCTGATATTGGGCGCCGGCTACACTGTAGTCACCTGCCTGGCTGTGCGCTGCAGCCAGAAGCTCACGGGCGCGCAAAGCCGCCACCTGATTGCTGGCATGCGCAAACGCCTTCTCGTAGCTGGCGATGGCATCGGAGGTCAGGTATGCGGCTTCTAACACACGACCAGCGGCCTCATAGGCCTGGCCGGCAAGAATGGGCCGGCGTTCGGCGTAGGCTTCAAAAGCCACAGCAGCCGCTGCCGCCTCCCCTTGGACTCCCAACGCCCGCCCCAGCCAATAGAGGACCTCGGAATGAGCAGCCACAAAGGACTCGTCGTGGCTGAGATCGGCGAAGGTCGCAGCCGCGGCCGCGGTTTCGCCATTCATCCATTGTGCTCTGCCCAGGCCGAACTTGGCCAGGGCCGCGACTGCCTCATCCGCTGTTCCCGACGCCAGAGTCTGAAAGCTGCTGGCGGCCGCGGCATAGTTGCCGTTGAACAGGTGGCGTTCCCCCTCGCTCAGCGCCGCCGCATCCGCCGGAGCAGGCGCGTCCGGTGTGGCGTTCGCCGCCACCGCTGCGGTCTCCGTCACGGTGGATGACGGAGTGGGAGACGAGGTCGGAGGAGGGAGAGTTGGCGTGGGTGGAACGAGTGTGGCCGTGGGTGTACGAGTAGGTTCCGCGGTGGCACTGACGGTCGCCGTGGGTGGCGATGCTGTGGGCGTCATGGTTTGGGTCGGTGTCGGCGTGGGCGGGGGAGTCGGCCGCGCACAGGCGCTCAGGACCAGCACCAGCAGCAGGAGGATAGGAGCAGCGGCACGGGATCGGGTC
>CAZHTZ010000056.1:5778-20553 GCA_964535455.1 uncultured Caldilineales bacterium | reverse complement strand
CAAGGAACTCGCGCACTCCCATCATCTTCTTGCCGGCAGGCTGCACAGCTTCGAGAGCCAGCAGGGAGTCGCCCGTGCCCACAGCGGCGCCCGCCTGCCAGCGCACTACCTGCCCAACTGGCGCCATTCCTTTGGCGACGCTGGCGCGACCGATCTTCAGCGGCTCGCCCCGCCAGATGGTGAAGGCGCCCGGCCAGGGATCGTAGGCCCGCACCATGCGCTCGATCACGGCGGCGGACTGCGTCCAGTCGATGGCTGCCTGTTCCTTTTGCAGCGGCCGGCAAACCGTCACGCCCGCTTCGGGTTGGGGTCGAGGCGTAACCTCGCCCGCCAGGTAGCCCGGCAGCGTCGCCAGCAGCAGTGACGCGCCTTGCCGGGCCAGTCTCTCCGACAGGCTGCCCGTGGTGTCGTCAGGTTGGATGGGCAGGGTGGCTTGCGCCAGAAGCGGTCCGGTGTCCATCCCTTCGTCCATGTGCATGATCGTCACGCCGGTAGTTTCGTCGCCGGCGAGGAGGGCGGCGGCGATGGGAGAGGCCCCGCGCCAGCGCGGCAGCAGCGACGCATGGACGTTGATGCAGCCGTAGCGGGGCAGCGCCAGCACGTTGGGCCGCAGAATCTGCCCGTAGGCGGCGACGACGATGAGTTCCGGTTCGAGGCCGGCCAGGGCGTCAAATGCCGCTGGCTCACGCAGCTTTTCCGGCTGCATGATGGGCGTGCCCGCGGCCAGCGCCGTTTCCTTGACCGGTGACGCTTGCAGCTTGCGGCCCCGCCCCGCTTCCCGGTCGGGCTGTGTGACCACACCGACGACGTCATAGGCCGGATCGTCCAGCAAGGCCCGCAAGCTGGGCACCGCGAAGTCGGGCGTGCCCATGAACACGGTGCGGGTCATGAAAGAAGCGGGATCAGGTCCGGCTGCTGCACGGCCTGCCGCAGCTGCCCGCAGCCGGCGTTGATCTCGATGCCCCGACGCAGGCGCACAGTGGTGGGAACGTTGGCGTTTTCGAGCACCTGCCGGAAGCGACGCACATCTTCATCGGGCGTGGGCTGGTAGGGCGACCCCGGGGTCGGGTTGAGCGGGATGAGATTGATGTGGCAGCGCAGCCCGACCAGCAGGTCCGCCAACTGCTGGGCCTGGTCCGGAGCGTCGTTGATGCCTGCCATCAGCGCGTATTCGAAGGTGACGCGGCGACGGGTCTTGGTCTGGTAGCGTTGGCAGGCGGCCAGAAGCGCCTCCAGCGGATACGTCTTGTTGATGGGAACCAGGCGGTTGCGCAGCCGGTTGCTGGATGCGTGCAGCGAGACGGCCAGCTTGACCGCCAACTGCTCCGTGGCCAGACGGTCGATCATGGGCACAAGGCCCACGGTCGAGACCGTGATGTTGCGCACCGACAGGCCGAGAGTGTCCTGGTCGGTGACGGCGCGCAGCGCCTGCATCAGCGGTTTGTAGTTTGCCAGCGGCTCGCCCATGCCCATGACCACGATATTGGTGAGCCGGGAGGGGCGCTTCACCCGCAGTTCGGACGGGCCCGATTCCCGCAGCCAGCGGTCGAACCAGTGTACCTGGGCGATGATCTCACCCGCCGACAGGTTGCGGGCCAGCCCGCCCTGCCCCGTGGCGCAGAAAGTGCAGCCCATGCCGCATCCCACCTGTGTGGAGATGCAGACCGTACGCCGCTCGTTGTAGAGCATGAGCACGACCTCGATCGTGTTGCCATCGGGCAGGCGAAAGAGCGCCTTGCGCGTCAGCCTGTCCCGGCTGTCTATCTGGGTGATCAACTGCAGCAGAGCAACGCCGGTCTTCGCTCCGAGCCGCGCCCGCAGGGCTTTGGGCAGATTCGTCATCTCCTCCGCTGAGGTGACCAGGTCCTTGTGCAGCCAGGTGTAGATCTGGTCCCCGCGGAAGGCCGGTTCGCCCCACGGCGCCATCAGATCGCGCAGGTCGGTGCGGGTGAGGTCGAGGAGTTGGGGTGCGGTGTTGTCGCTCATATTGGCCGTCCGGATGCGCCACCATCCAGGAGCAGGTGCGTCAGGTCGGGAACGATCCAGTCAGGACGGGGGTCGTAGGCTTCGGCAGCGGCGCCTGAGGCGATGCCGGTGAGCACACAAAGTGTCTTGATGCCCGCCGAATGCCCGCCGAGGATGTCGGTCTCCAGACGGTCGCCCAGCATCACGGTCTCGTTGAGATCAGTTCCCAGGATGCCGATCGCCTGCTCGTAGATGCCGGTGGCAGGCTTGCCGATGATCACGGGCTGGCGGTCAGTGCTCGCCTCCAGGAACGCCAGCAGCGCTCCGGCGCCGGGCATGCGGCCGCGCTCCGAGGGGACATTGCGATCGGGATTGGTGCCGATCCAGGGACAGCCGGCCTCAATGGCCAGGGCCGCCTCCGCCAAATGCTCGTAGGTCACGTGCTGGTCCAGACCGGCCACCACGACCTCGGCCTCTTCGGCGCGCTTGACGATCTGATAGCCGGCTTCGGCGACCGCACGCTGGATGCCATCGCCGCCCACCACCAGCAGGCGCCGGGGTGGAGGCATGTGATGCACCAGGTAGGCCGCCGTCGCCAGAGGCGATGTGAAGACGTTTTCGTCGCCGACGTGGATATCCATTTCCGCCAGCTTCTCGACGTATTGGTGCGGCGTCTTGGTGGCGTTGTTGGTGAGGAACATGAAGCGATGGCCGCCTTCCTGCAAGGCGCGAATGAAGGCCGCAGCGCCGGGCGTCGGCTCGTTGCCCCGGTAGATCACGCCGTCCATGTCGATCAGCCAGCCGCGCAGCGCCGAAAAGGGAGCTTTCAAGGGCATGGTAGGTTCACTCTCACACGCTTTTGGTCAGGGGATTCTCGTCAGGCTTTTCGTCTTCGGCCAGGTCTTGCTCGACGTCATGCGCAGCGGTGGCGATAGCCCAGGCCACAAGGCCCCAGCCAACACCGCTGATGACCAGAGCGATCAGGATGCTCTGGAAGTTGAGCGGCACAGTGCCGCGAGCGATGCCGATCACGGCCAGGGCGATGCCCAGGAGGGCGGCAGCAATTCCGATCTTGAGCGGTCCACTGAGGCGATACCAACGCATGAGTCAAGACCTCCGGAAGGGTCTATCAGAGGAGGAAGCCGTCAGTCGGGATGCCACGACCGGCGGCTTGCAGGTCCTGGACGAGGAGCTGCAGCGAACGCTGCCCCTGCCAGACGTTCTCATCCAGGCTGCACGCTACGTCGACTCGCATGGGCAATTCGCCGATCAGGCTGCCCAGGCCAAACCCGATGGCGTCGACGGTGAGAAAGCCATCGCTAAGACGCAGCTTGAGATGGCTGCCGTCGCCGCCCACACGCCGGGCGTCGCGCACGAGCAGGTCAGGAATGGCGAAGACGGGCGGGGGATTGCCGCTGCCTGTCGGCTCCAGCTCACGCAGCTTCCCAAGCAAGGCGTAGTCAACTTCAGTCAGGGGAAGAACTCTATCGATCGCCAGCACCCGCTTCCTGTCCTCGGGACCTAGCTGCTCGGCGGCCAGTTCGTTCAGGCGCTGGCGCAGGTTGGGCAGAAAGCGGCGGTGGACGGTGAAACCGGCGGCGGCGGCATGACCGCCGTGGCGCACAAGCCAATCTGGTTCGCACCGGTCCAGCGCCTCGGTGATATGAAACTTCGGCACACTGCGCGCCGAGCCTCGCACCTCTTCGTTACCAAGTTCGGCCACCAGCACCGGACGGTAGTAAAGGTCCTTGAGACGGCTGGCAACCAGACCGACGATGCCAGGGTTGAGACCCTCGCGTGCCACCAGGATCACTTCCTCCGCCGGCGCTTCGCCCAGTGCGATCCTGGCCCATTGCACTGCTTCATCGGTAAGACGCTGGCGCTCGCGATTGAGCTTGTCCAACTCCGCGGCCAGCGCTTCGGCTTCGGCATCGGATGGGGTCGCGAGTAAGTTGTAGGCCAGGGTCGCCGTGTGCAAACGGCCGGCGGCATTGAGGCGCGGCGCCAGCCTGAAGGCGATGGCAGTGGCGTCGATGCTGCCCACAGGTGCACCCGCCGAGCGCGAGAGCGCACGCACGCCGGCGCGGCGGCCGCGGTTCAGTTCTTCCAGCCCCCGGCGCACCAGCAGGCGATTCTCGCCACGCAAAGGCATCAAATCCGCCACCGTGCCGAGAGCCACCAGGTCCAACAGTTCCTCTTCGGAAAGGGCCGTCTGTCCATTTGCCGAGCGCAACAGCGCCTGCGCCAATTTGAAGGCGACCCCGACTCCGGCGAAACCGTCGAAAGGATAGGGACAGTCATCCTGCTTTGGGTTGATGACGGCCAAGGCTGGCGGCAGCTTCGGTCCGACCGAGTGGTGATCGGAGACGATCATGTCCAACCCGTTGGCGACGCCGGCAGCCACCTCGGTGACAGAGCGGATGCCGCAGTCCACCGTAAGCACCAGGCGGATGCCCTCGTCGTGCAAGTTCTTGAGTGCTTGCTCGTGCAGGCCGTAACCCTCATCCACCCTGTGGGGAATGTAGGGCCGCACCCTGGCCCCAAGCGCCTCGAGGGTCTGCACCATGAGCACCGTCGAGGTGACCCCGTCGGCGTCGAAGTCGCCGTAGACGGCGATTGGCTCATCGTCGCGGATGGCATGCAGCAGCCGCTCGACCGCCTCGGGCACCCCTTTCATCTGAAATGGGTCGTCGGGACGGATACGCTTGCCGTAAAACTCGGCCACCAGATCTGGGTCGGCCAGACCGCGATTGTAGAGCACCTGCACGATGACAGGGTGCAGCCAACTGAGACGGGCGCACACCTCGGACGGCGCCGGGCTCGCAACCGACCAATAGGACGACACAGAAGACAACGAGTTGCTCCAGAAAGTGATGGGCGTGATTATACCAGGACACCCCGGTCGGCGACGAACCGTCGCCGTGTGCGACGTCTGACTGGTTGGTTCTTGCTCTGGCGGTATGCTACGATGGCGACCGTCGCTGACCGCGACGTTCGCATGCGTCGGCTCCTTTTCCTCACGGCTCTCTTTGTCCTGCTGCTCCTGGGCCTGGTGCTCAATGGGCTGCAAGCGCGCCGCGCGGACCCGCCGCCGTTCCCGGTCTCGCCGGTGGCGGGGCATGGGCAGCTCATGGCCAACCTGGACCTTGCCGGTTTGTCTCCAGCCCAGGCGGCGCGGTACACGGGATGGGCCGCCGATGACGGCAACGCCGCTGTCAGGCTGCGGGCGCCCTGGAGCGAGATCGAACCTGAGCGGGAGCAGTATCACTGGGAGACCACGGATGCGGCGATCAGCGGTGCAAGTGAGCGCGGCCTACAGGTCGTCCTCCTGCTGGACGGCGCCCCCGGTTGGGCCGTCGCCGGAGGCGACGCCGGCAACCCCCTCGCCCCGCCTCATGACGTGCGCGACTTCGGCCGCTTCGCCGAAGCGGCGGCGCAGCGCTACGGCGATGCCGTGGACATCTACCAGGTCTGGGATGAACCGAACATCGCCCCGCATTGGGGTGCTCGCTGGGTCAGTGCTCAGGGCTACTTCGACCTGCTGCGCGAGGCGGCCAATAGCATCCACCGGGCCGACCCCACCGCATCGATCATGCTGGCGGCGCTGGCGCCCACCACGGCCAACGACGGCAACAACGTTTCCGATCTGAGCTACCTGCAGCAGCTTTATGAACTGGGCGCCGGACGTTTCTTCGACCTGGCGGCAGGGCAGGCATACGGTTTCGACCAACCGCCTGACGCAGCGCCCGCCGCCGACCGGCTCAACTTCCGCCGGCCTGAACTTGTTCACGGTGTCATGGCCCGCCACGGCGACGCCGCCAAGCCGCTGTGGATTACCGCCTGGGGCTGGTGGACGTCTGCGGATGGCGCCGGTGATTCGCCCTGGGGCGGCGTCGACCCGGCCACTGCCGCCGACTACGCACAACAGGGGGCGTTGCTCGCCCGCATGCAGTGGCCTTGGACGGGCCCCCTCGGCTGGGCGGACTACGTGCCTACCCCCGGCCGCGACCCGCGCCGCGCCGGCTTCGTGCTGCGCAGCGCCGGCGGCGATTTGACGTCATCGGGACTGACTCTGGCGGCACTCAAGTCTCCGCCCTCCGTGCTGGGCACAGGCAGCCATGTGCTCTCCCCCATCACGACCCAGGAGGGTGCGGACACCTGGCGCTTCAGCCCGGACGCCGCCGATCCCGGCGCGCCCGGCGCTGAGCTGACCGCGCTCTTTGAGGGAAGGGCTGTGGCGGTGGAGGTGCAGCGCGGCCCCTACTGGGCCACTTTGAACGCCTGGATCGATGGCGCCCCTGCGCCGCTCTTGCCCCGCGACGAGACGGGAACTGCCTACATCGCCCTGAATGCCCCGGCCAACGGGGTCGAGGTGGTGCCGCTGGCTCGCGACCTCGCACCGGGTCGCCATGAGCTGCGCTTGCAGGCGTCGGCAGGCTGGGGACAATGGCTGCTGCGCCGTCTGATCGTGGACCATGCACCCTGGCCGCAGCCATGGCCCTTCTGGCCGCTTGCGACCGTGTTGGTGCTGGCGACGGCGATCGTGGGCTGGCAGCTTTGGACGACTGCCCGCTCCGCCCCGGGGGGAGAGGCCGTCCGGGCGATCACGGAGCGGTGGGATGCCTGGTCGGCGCGCGCCGGAGCACTTCGCCAGGAGCTCGCCTTTGGGTTGGCGCTGCTCCTGACGCTCGCCCTCTACCTGGCTCCGAACTTTTGGCTCACCCTCCTTCTCCTCGCCGCCGTCGCCGCCTTGATCGGGCTGCGGCCGGAGCTAGCCCCGCCTCTCATTTTGAGCTGGCTGCCCTTCTACATCCGTCCCAAGCCCTTTGGGCCGGTGGGCATCGCCCCGCACGAGCTGTTGATCTGGCTTGCCTTCGGGTTCTGGCTGCTGCGCCAGACGCTCACCGCGGTGGGAAGCGACAGGCGCAGTTCCACTTCCACCACCAACAGCCAGTCACTGGCGCGCCGCGCCTTGTCCTCACTCGACACGCCTGTCTTGCTCCTGCTCTTCGTCGCCGCCTTCGCAGCGTTGAACGCCACCCGCGGCGACGTTGCCGTTTACGAATGGCGAACCGTTTTTCTTGCCCCTGTCGTTTTCTACTTCCTGGTGACCCGCTCCGGGCAGGTTCGCGGCTTTGACCTGAGGCTGCTCACCGATGGCCTGGTGGTGGGTGCGGTAGCCGTCAGTGTTCTGGCGCTTGTCCAGGCCGCCACCGGCCGCGGGGCCGCTATCGAAGGCGTGGTGCGGGTGAGCGGTCTCTACGGCTCGGCCAACAACCTTGCCCTCTACCTGGGTCGCGTCTTGCCGCTGCTGATTGCTGCCGCCGCTCTGGCCGCCAGGTATCCTCGTGCGAAGGTTCACGACGCTGCGATGCATCCGGCCCGAGACCTGCGTCGCTGGCTCTACTTTCTGGCCTTGATCCCGGTTGCCGTGGCCGCGTTCCTCACTTTCTCCAAGGGATTGTTGCTGATCAGTTTGCCCGTGAGCCTGATCCTTCTGGCCGTATTGGAGCGTCGCCTGCGCCTGCCCGTGCTTGTGCTGGCAGTGGCAGGCGCCCTGACCGTCGTGCCGTTCCTGCGCACCCCGCGGTTCAACGAGTTGCTGAACACGCAGAGCGGCACCACCTTCTTTCGCCTGCAGCTCTGGCAGAGCGCCTGGCGTATGTGGCGGGACCATCCCTGGCTGGGGGTGGGACCGGACAACTTCCTCTACGCCTACCGCAGTCACTACGTCCTGCCCGGCGCCTGGGAGGAGCTGAATCTCAGCCATCCTCACAATCTAGTGCTCGATCTGCTCACGCGGCTGGGCGTCTTTGGCCTGGCAGCCGGCGCCTGGCTGCTCGTGGCCACATTCATAACGGGCTGGCGGCTTCTGCGCAGCCAATGGGCGCCCTTCCGCCCCTACTACCTGGGTCTCTATGTGGGGCTGGCGGCGGGCCTGGCGCACGGATTGACCGACAACTCGATCTTTCTCGTCGATCTCAGCATCCTGACGCTGTTCGTCGTCGCCGTCAGCCAACGGCTGCAGGAAGAATCACGAACGAGACTCGAAGGCGTCGCGGCGACCGCTTGAAGGGGCAGGAAACAGGCGACGCTAACGACAGATCGCAATTCGCAATTCGCAATCCGCAATCCGCAATTCGCAATTCGCATTTGCCTGCCTCCTTGGCTGCTGCTATCCTTGATTGTCGTCCCTCTTCTCGCTTGCTTCGTGTACCAACCCCTTCTATGCGCATCCTTATCACCGGTGGCGCCGGTTTCCTCGGCTCGCATCTCACCGACCGCTTTCTGAGCGAGGGCTACCAAGTCCTCGTTCTCGACAACCTCATCACCGGCAGTCTGGACAATGTCCAGCAGCACTTCGGCAACCCCCACTTCCAGTTCATCAAGCATGACGTGACCAACCACATTCACGTGGTCGGCCCCCTGGACGCCGTGCTGCATTTCGCCTCGCCTGCCAGCCCGAAGGACTTCCCCACCATCCCCATCCCGATTCTCAAGGTCAACTCTCTGGGCACGCACAACGCCCTGGGCCTGGCCCTGGCCAAGGGTGCACGCTTCCTGTTGGCCTCCACGTCGGAGGTCTACGGCGATCCGTTGATCCACCCACAGCCGGAGACCTATTGGGGCAACGTCAACCCAATCGGGGTGCGCGGGGTCTATGACGAGTCCAAGCGCTTCGCCGAGGCTTTGACCATGGCCTATCACCGTGCGCATGGACTGGATACACGCATCGTGCGCATCTTCAATACTTACGGGCCGCGCATGCGCCTGGATGATGGCCGCGTCATCCCAAATTATGTCAACCAGGCGTTGCACGGGCAGCCCCTCACGGTCTATGGCGATGGCTCTCAGACGCGCTCGTTCTGTTATGTCGACGACGAGGTCGAAGGCTTTTACCGCCTGCTTCGCTCGAACGAGAATGACCCCGTCAACATCGGCAACACCGACGAGACGACCATGCTGGAGCTGGCGGAGGTGGTCAATCGCCTGACTGGGAATCAGGCTGGCATCGTCTTCAAGCCCCTGCCCCAGGACGACCCCAAAGTGCGCCAGCCCGACATCACGCGCGCTCGCACCCTTCTGGGTTGGGAGTCCAGCGTCGGCCTGGAAGTAGGGTTGGAGCGCACCATCGCCTGGTTCCGCGCCCATATCTCTGGCTTAAAGTAGGGTAGGCCGAGGCTCATGGCCGAACAGCTTTCCGCCACACGCCAGCCCGCCCACCGGCGCCTGGCCCGCGGTCTCTACCGGCGGAGTCTTGCAGTCAGTTTTCGCGCTCTGAAGATTCCCTTGTCCGGCATCGCCAATGGCGTGGCGCCAAAGGCGCCCTGGACCAGCTTCGCGCCGCGTTGGGATACCTTGGAGGAGTATGCGGCCTGGCTGCCGCAGCACGCGGCCTGGCGCTCGGATCGCCTGGGCGGCCTTCTCGACTACTTCCCTTCCCTGAACACCATCGCCGGCCAATTCCGGGATAAAGGCAAGTTCGAGGACGACTGTGACGGCCTGGCTCTCTTCTCGGCCCAGAACGTGCGCCAATTTGCGGACGATCCGGACGCCGTTTACGTCGTCACCCTCATCCTGGATCCTTTCAGCTTCGACCAGAACGCTTTGCAGCGGGCCGCCCACGTCATCTGTGTGTTCCGGAGGGAGGGCGCCTGGCAAGTCGTCTCCAACACCGACGTGTTCGCTGACCGCTTTCCTTCGTTTGCCGCGGCGGTGCAGAACAACCCGTACTGCGCCAGACATCCCGTGCTCTGGGTGGAGGTGCGCGACGCCAGGCTGCGCCGCCTCACCTCAGACGCCGACCTGGACGCCATCGGGCAGGGTATGGAGCGCCGCCACAGCGACACCGAGGTGCGCACCCCTTAGGACGCCTCCTCGACGATGGCTTCTCCATTCGTGAGGCCGATCACCGCCTCGGCAAAGGCAGATGAGCGCTCGGAGGGCAGGCGCAGGCGGTAGGTGACATCGGCGGCATAGGACTCCTCTACCACCTCTGCCTCGAAGACCGGGAGCAGCCTCTGCACTGGCGTGACGCTGGGATAGGCGATGACCACGATCAGGTCGGTCGTGGGGACGTGCTCAGCGTGTGGCAGCGACGCCAGCGCCAACTTCACCCCACTGCTGTAGGCGCGAACAAGGCCGCCCTTACCCAGCAGAGCGCCGCCGAAGTAGCGGGTGACGACGACAGTCACGTCGCCGAGCCCGCTGTGCTCCAAGACCGCCAGCATGGGCCGGCCGGCAGTGCCGTGGGGCTCGCCGTCATCGCTGAACCCAATCTGCGCCGTACTCCCCGGCGACCCCACCAGGTAGGCCCAGCAGTTATGGGTAGCGTCGCTGTACTCGACTCTGATGCTGTCGACGAACGCCCGCGCCTCCGTCACCGTGGGCGTGTAGGCCACCGTGGTGATGAAGCGGCTGCGCAGGATCTCTTCCTCGACGCGGTGGCTGGCGGCGGGTATAGGGTAGCGTAGCAGTGAAGGCACAATCTGGAATTCTACCACGACACCAGACCCCATCATGAGCTATGGTATACTCGGCGATAGAGGTTCTTCAGCCCGAGTTTCATGCCCGCGCCCATCTCTCTACCTGACCCCGAGACCGTCGCCTGGTTCTGGTTCGCCTATGAATCCGGGCTGGGTCTGCGCCGCGCCAAGCAGGCGATCCATGAGCATTTGCTGCCGCATGGGTTGGGCTTGGATGAAGTCCTGGCCGCAGGCCCGGCGGCGTGGACTGCGGCGCTGGCTCTGAGCGAGGCCGAGACTGCTGCGGCCGAGGCCGCCTACGAGCAGTTGGACGCCGTGGCCGCCGCCGCGGCGACCTGGCAGGCTGGGGGCATTGGCTTGCTGCGCCTCGACCAGGTTGAGTATCCGCCCACGCTGCGAACCCATTTGCGGCCCGAGCAACGGCCTTTGCTGCTCAGCTATCGCGGGGACCTGGACCTGCTGGAGCTGCCCTCAGTCCTACCGCTTGCCGGCGACGCCCCCGACGACGAGGCGGTGCAGTGGACCGGCGACACGATGGTCGAGCTGGGTGGCGAGGGAGCGTTGGCGCTTGCCGTGGCCCGGCCCGGTCTCGATGCCAGCCTGGTGCGGGCGCTGCTGCAGGCCGGGACGCCCTTTGCACTGGTCCTGGCGCAGGGTCTGGCGCACTACCGGCCCCCGGCAAACCTGGCCGCGGCGCTGGATGCCAACCTGGCGCTGCTGCTCAGCCCTTTTCGGCCTGACCAGGCGCAGCCCGATGCAGTCCATCCTCTGCTGCCGCATGCTGCGGTGTTTGCCCAGGCATTGGCGAATGCCCTCCTGCTGATCACCCCGCCCTACCCGGCGGGACTGCTGCCCGAGCAGCCCTGCTTCCTGCGGCCTGGTCTGCCCAAGACCGTGGGCTGCCAGCGCACCTATGCGGGTCCTGAAGACCTCTTCATCGAATTGGTCGAGACACCCACTGCGGCGGCCGCCGCCAATGCCACGGGCGTCCTCCCAACGCTCGATCTTCCCGCCGTAGCCGAGGTCGCCGCGCCCCTGCCCAAACCCATCCTCCCCGAACCGCCCGTCGACGCCGAAGCGCTGATCGGTCGTCTTTCCGAGCTGGGCAACGTCCCCGAAACGCTCAAGGCCCGCCTGCGCAGCAAAAGCGACCGCTGACCAACGACCGCCGACCGCGGACCCCTGATCACCAACGGTTCTCCGTCCTCTGTCCTCCGTCCTCCGTCCTCTGTCCTCTGTCCTCCGTCCTCTGTCCTCTGTCCTCTGTCCTCTGTCCTCTGTCCTCTGTCCTCTGTCCTCTCCTCCCTGCCCATGGACTGCCCCAACTGCGGAACCTGGAACCCCGACGACAAAATGGTCTGTTGGCGCTGCCAGACTCCCCTCCCCAAGCCCGAACCGGAGAAGGAGAAGCGCCGCGGCCGTACGTTCCTTGGCATTCCCTTCTGGATCTACATTCTGATCATGCTTTTTGTCCTGGTGCCCTGGCTGGGACAGTGTGTGGCGCAGAACTTCCTGCGCTAGTCGCGCACGATGCCCGACACTGGCGTTCAGCCTGACGGCACTTCGGGCGGCTCCCCGGCTGACGTTGCGGGACTGCGTCGCAGCCTGCTCGACTGGTTCGCCGCCAACGCTCGCGACCTGCCCTGGCGCCGCCAGCCGACGCCCTACCAAACCTGGGTGAGCGAGACCATGCTCCAGCAGACCCAGGTGGCGACGGTGGTTGCGTACTATCCGGGCTTTGTGGCCCGGTTTCCGACGGTGGAGGCGCTGGCGGCGGCGCCCCTGGATGACGTGCTCAAGGCCTGGGAGGGGATGGGGTACTATCGCCGGGCGCACAACCTGCACCGCGCCGCTCAGATCATCGTCTCCAAGCATGGAGGGGTGATTCCGGGCGACGAAGCCTCACTGCTGGCCCTGCCCGGAATAGGTCGCTACAGCGCTGGAGCCATCCGCTCGATCGCTTTCGGCCAACCGGCGCCCGTCCTTGACGGCAACGTCAAGCGCGTCCTCGCCAGGCTGGACGACATCGACGCCAGCATCGACTCTCCCGCCGTGCAAAACCGTCTCTGGCAGCGGGCCCTCGAGCTGGTCGATCCCGAACAGCCGGGCGCCTTCAACGAAGCCCTGATGGACCTGGGCGCCACCGTCTGCCTGCCGCAGAATCCCACGTGCCTGCTCTGTCCCTGGTGCGAGCCCTGCCTGGCCCGCACCCGTGGCACGCAGGACGAGCGTCCCGTGCGTGACCGGCGGCGGCCCACCCCGCATTTCGACGTCGTCGCCGGCGTCGTCTGGCACGCCACCGACCCCGACCGTTTCCTCATTGCCCAACGACCTCTTGACGGCATGCTGGGCGGCCTGTGGGAATTTCCCGGCGGCAAGCAGCAGCCCGGCGAAAGCCTGCCCGCCGCGCTCGTTCGCGAGCTGCGCGAAGAGCTGGGCATCGAGGTCGAGGCCGGCGCCCACCTGACCAGCCTTGATCACGCCTATACCCACTTCCGCATCACCCTCCACGCCTTTCACGCCCGTCACATCGGCGGCCAACCCGTCTGCCTCGGCGTCGCCCACTGGCGGTGGGTCACCCTCGCCGACCTGGACGGCTACGCCTTCGCCCGCACGGACCAGCGCATCATCGCCGCGCTGCGGCAGTCCGACGACGGAGGAGCCCGTATGCCTGCCCTACTTCGTTCGTAGCTTCTGAGTGTGTATCAAGGTCGAACATACAGCACTTTGCCTTCACGCAGCGCCGGCTGAACGAGGCTGCCCACCAGGTCTCGATCACGAATGACTTCTTCAGGTGTTGCCAGGAGAATGTCCTTCGGTACGGTGATGTCGTGCAGGGCGACTCGCATTTCCACGCGCTTTTCTCGCTTAGAGCCAGTGACCGGCATGATGACAAGCAGATCCACATCGCTTCCGGGGCCGGCGCCGCCGCGGGCTTGCGAGCCGAAAAGTATGATTTGATCTGGGGCAAAGCAATCTACGAGACGTTGCACCATAGCCTCGATGGCCCGTTGCGTAAGGTCGTCCATGTAGTCACCTCCAGCCGTAGTTTATCACACACCTGCGCCCGTCGGCAGAGCGTCAGGCAGCGCACTTCTAACTCTTACGCTGTCAGCAAGACGGGGATTGCGGGACGCGCCACCAAGTGCCTGGACGCTTGGCTGTCGCTCGCCGCTGGCGCGCTCGGGTCCTAGCCAGGTTCTGTGCAACCATTGCAATTCACGTCTTTTCGTGCTACACTTATTTTCGTGACCAGGCTGAACAGGGAGGAGATATGACCAGTCAGAACATCACGCTCGCACTTCCCAAAGACCTCTTATTGAAAGTCAAGATGATCGCGGTACGGCGCCATGTGTCGGTATCAAGCCTCCTGGCGGGCGAGATCGAGAAGCTGGTGCAGCAGGAAGACGCCTATGACCATGCCCGCAGGCGCCACCTCCAGGTACTCGAACAGGGCATTGACTTGGGCACGGACGGAAGAATGACCACGACACGAGATGAGCTGCATGAACGCCGCCACTAGCCTCCAGTTTGTGGACACAAACATCCTCATCTATGCACATGATCGATCGGCAGAGGTCAAGCACCGGCTTGCCCTGGCCCTTGTGCGCGATCTTTGGGCCTCACGCGTAGGCTGTGTGAGCATCCAGGTCCTGCAGGAGTTTTATGTCAACATCACCCGTAATGTAGCTCACCCGCTTAGTCTTGAGACGGCGGCGCACATTGTCGCCGACCTGGCAGCGTGGGAGGTGCATCGCCCGAGCGTGGATGATGCCCTCAACGCAATCCGTGTCCAGGAGCGCCACCAGATTTCCTTCTGGGACGCCATGATCATTGTCAGCGCCCAACAACTGGGATGCGCAACCTTGTGGTCTGAAGACCTGGGGACGGGCCAGGTGTTTGACATGGTAACCGTTCGCAGCCCGTTCACGCCCTCTTCCGGGATGTGAAAGTGACGGACAAGACACCGGTCCTATGTCCCTGATCTTCCTCCTTTCCCCCTACCACACCGGTTCGCATGCCGCCTGGGCGGAAGGGTATGCCCGCTACAGCAGCCACGAGGTTCGGCTGTTCACCATGGCCGGGCAGTTCTGGAAGTGGCGTCTGCAAGGGGGAGTCCTGGAGTTGGCGCCGCAGGTAGTGAGCGCAATCAAGGAGGGGGCGAAGCCCGACGCTCTGCTCGTCACCGACATGGTGAACGTTCCGGCGCTGCTGGCGCTGGCCAGGCCCTGGCTGGATGGCGTGCCCGTGCTCTATTACGCCCACGAGAACCAACTCACCTACCCGCCCCCGCCCGGCGAGAAGCGCGACCTGACCTACGGCA
>CAZHTZ010000056.1:0-5678 GCA_964535455.1 uncultured Caldilineales bacterium | reverse complement strand
AACCAACTCACCTACCCGCCCCCGCCCGGCGAGAAGCGCGACCTGACCTACGGCATGATCAACACCCTCAGCATGCTCTGCGCCGGGACCGTCGCCTTCAATAGCCGCTATCACCTGGATGAGTTCTTTGCGGAGCTGCCGCGCCTGCTCAAGCACTTCCCCGACTACAACCACCTGGAGATTATCCCTGCCTTGCAGGCTCTGAGCCGGGTGCTGCCGGTGGGGTTGGACCTCCGCCGCCTCGACTGCTGTCGCCCGTCGGAAAAGCCTACGGAAGCCCCTCTGTGCATCATTTGGAACCAGCGTTGGGAGTATGACAAGAACCCGGCCGAGTTTTTCAACGCCCTCTATGCGCTTGACGCCCTGGGTCTGCCCTTCGAGCTTGCCATCGCCGGTGAGAGCTTTGGCCAACAGCCTGCCGAGTTCGACGAAGCTCACGAACGCCTGGCGAACCACATCTCGCATTTTGGCTATGTCCCGGACCCGGAAACCTACGCCCGCCTGCTCTGGGAGGCGGACCTGGTCGTCTCGACGGCGCAGCACGAGTTCTTCGGCATCAGCATTCTCGAAGCCATTTACTGCGGCTGCTATCCCCTGCTGCCGCGCCGCCTGAGCTACCCGGAGCTGCTCCCGGAACACCTTCACCACGACCATCTCTACTACGATTTCGACGAGCTGGTGGAGCGGCTCGCTTGGGCAGCCACCCATCCCGCCGCAATACGCGGCGTTAAGCTCGATCCCCTGGCCGCACCTTACGCCTGGGAACAGCTTGCACCCCTGTATGATGGCGTCCTGAACGATCTGGTTGCCGCCGCAAAGCGCTGAGGGTTTGGGCGCTGTGCGCGTCAGCGAGCAGGAATAGGCTGCTATCGCCAGGCTGTCAGAAGCGCTGGGCGTTGCGGCTTAGCCTGAACGGATGTGACTGAATCGCGGCGTCATTACGCCTGCGGCGCTTCAGTCACCGCGATTCCAGAACCCCCTGTGGTCGACAAGCCACTGCTGGGAGTCAATGATCTCCTCGCCCGGCAGTGGCTTGACGCGTTCATAGCTGCCGTCGGGCAGCATCTGCCGCATCTTGACGTTGTCGCGTAACTGGATGCTTAGAAGCTGCCAAAGTGCTTCTTTCATCCCGGCATCTTCGACGGGGAAGAGCTGCTCGACGCGACGGTCGAGGTTCCGCGGCATCAGGTCGGCGCTGCCCAGGTAGAACTCCTCGTCGCCGCCGTTGCGGAAGTAATAGACGCGGACGTGCTCCAGGAAGCGACCGACAATCGACGTCACGCGGATGTTTTCGCTGACGCCGGCGAGGCCCGGTCGCAAACAGCAAATGCCCCGCACCTGCAGGTCGATCTTGACCCCTGCTTGAGAGGCTTCGTACAGCGCCCGAATACAAGCCTTGTCGACGAGTTGGTTCATCTTGAACGCCACATAACCGTTGCCATGCAGCTTGTGCTGTTCGATCTCCCGGTAGATGCGGTTCAGGATGCCCTGGCGCATCGCGCCTGGCGCCACCAGCAGCTTGTTGTAGGTCGTCTTCAACGAGTAACCGGTCAGGGCATTGAAAAGGTCGGACACGTCGGCGCCGATCTCGGGGTCCGCCGTGAAATAACCATAGTCGGTGTAGACGTGCGCCGTCACGGCATTGTAGTTTCCTGTGCTCATGTGAACGTAGCGCACGATGCCGTTGGGCTCGCGGCGGACCACCATGGTCAGCTTGCCGTGGGTCTTCAAACCCACAAGCCCGTAGACGACGTGGACGCCCGCGCGCTCAAGGGCCCGCGCCCAGACGATGTTGTTTTCCTCGTCGAATCGGGCCTTTAGCTCGACCAGCACCGCCACCTGTTTGCCATTCTCCCGCGCCTCCATCAGCGCTCGCACAACCGGGGCATTCTTGCCCACGCGGTAAAGAGTCTGCTTGATGGCGAGCACGTTTTGGTCGCGGGCGGCAGCGCGGATGAAGTCGACGACCGGGTTGAAGCTGTCGTAGGGGTGGTAGAGCAGGATGTTGCGGCGGCGCAGGACCGAGAAGATGTCCTCGCCGGTGGTCAGCGCCTGCGGAATGGAGGGAACAAAGGTTGGATCTTTCAAGTCAGGGCGCTCGACCTGCATGAGCTCCATGAGATCGGCTAGACCTAGCGGCCCGTCAACCGTGTAGACCTGATAGGGCTGCAGCTCCATGTTCTCGACGAGGATATTCCGCACGCGGTCGGGCATGGCGACATCCACTTCCAGTCGCACCGCCTTGCCAAAGTAGCGCAGACCGACGCCGGTCTCGATGGCATCGAGCAAGTCTGCCGCTTCATCCTCTTCGATTTCTATATCGGCGTCACGCGTCACCCGGAAGGGATAGGCGGCCTTGACCTCCAGCCCCGGAAACAGCATGTCCAAGTTGGCGGCGACGACATCCTCGACCCAGACGAAGTTGGTCGCCCGCTCGTCGCCCAGCCGCAAGCCGTTAAGGCTGCCAGCGCTGTCCTCATCGGGAATGCGGATCAGGCGCTTGAAGATGTCCGGCACCTTGAGGCGGGCGAAGCGCTCGCCGTGTCTGGGGTCGTTGACGACCACCGCCAGGTTGTGGCTGAGGTTGGAGATGTGGGGGAAAGGATGGCCCTGGTCGAAGGCAAGGGGCGTCAGCGCCGGGAACATCTCCTTCTCGAAGTAGTCACGGATGAGGTGGCGCTGCTTGTCCCGGAGCTCGCCGTAACGCATCACGCAGATGCCGTTCGCACGCAGCTTCGGTAGGAGGTCGTTGAGCCAGCAGTCGTTCTTCTGGTCGAGCATCGGCTCTAGCTCACGGCGGATCGCCGCCAACTGCTCGGAAGGCGACATACCGTCGGGGGGCGCCTCGACCACCGCACGATCCAACTGCTCTCGCAAGCCTGAAACGCGAATCATAAAGAACTCGTCCAGGTTATTGCTGAAGATGGAGAGGAACTTGACCCGCTCCAGCAGCGGGTGCGTCTCGTCAAGTGCCTCTTCCAGCACGCGCCCGTTGAACTGCAGCCATGTCAGCTCGCGGTTGAGGTACAGCGAGGGATCGTTCAGGTCGATGGCCGCGGCTGTTCTGGTGGCAGAGGTCTTGGTCCGGTGCATGAAGGGGTTCCCCGGCAACTGGTGTCAACGCTCCATTGCGCCGTGGCGCTGCGGAGTCTTGCGATTACGTCAAGCGACAGAAAAGTATTCTAGCCAGCAGACCAGCGTTTGGCAAACGGTGAGCGCGTTGGCCCCGAATATGCCGCAGTCCGTCCATGAGCCGTGCGATTCCCCACGTTGGGAAGCTCGGTCACTTCGCCGTTTCCGATTTTTCACTATTTTTATAGGGAGATTTGACAAAACCAGGCGGGCAGATGTAAAGTACCCCCTGAGGCATTCCAGACAGACTCAACTCGCAAATGGCTTCCCTCTACCGTAGTTTCGACACCTCTCCCAGCGGACAGATTACCCGCCTGCTGCAGCGACACGGCGCCTTGGGCATCAAGGACTTGCGTCGCGAGCTGGGCGGTCTCAGCGATACTGCCGTACGCCAGCAGCTGACGCAGATGATGGCGGAGGGGCTGGTTGTGGTTGCACAGGCTGAACGCGGGGGCGTGGGTCGCCCTTCGTTTGTCTATGAGCTAAGCGACAAGGCGCGCAACCTTTTTGCCTGCTATTGCGAAGACCTGGCGCTCAACCTCTACGACGAGCTTCTGGCCGAACAGGGGACCGATACCGTCAGCCGTCTTCTCAGCCGTGTGGGCGCCAAGCTGGCATTGCAGTACAGCCAGCAGGTGAGAGGCCAGGCGCTGCAGGAGCGCGTCCGCTCGTTTGCGCGCGTCCTCGACGACAAAGGCATCCTCTCGGACGTTTCGCACGATGCCAACGTGATCACACTCCACGAATACAACTGCCCGTACCACGAGCTGGCCGCGGTGCACCGGGAGATCTGCAACATGGAACAAACCATGATGGCGCAGGTTCTCGACGCCCGTGTGGAGCTGACCAACTGCATGATGGATGGGCACATTGGCTGCTCGTTTGTCGTGCGTCCGAAGGAAACCGTCAATCAATAATGCGGCAGGCCGTCCCTTGCCGGCGTCATCGCCGCAATTCGCAATTCGCAATTCGCAATTCCTTTTCCAGGAGTATCCACATGACCGCAGTCCTCGAGATCAAAGACCTTCATGCCAACGTCGGCGACACCGAAATCCTCAAAGGCGTGACGTTGACCATTCACCAGGGTGAAGTGCACGCCTTGATGGGCCCCAACGGCTCTGGCAAGAGCACCATGGCCTACGCCATCGCCGGACATCCGCATTACAAGATTACCTCTGGCGACGTCCTCTTCAACGGCGAGAGCATTTTGGACAAAGAACCGGATGAGCGCGCCAAGCTGGGCGTGTTCCTGGCCTTCCAGTACCCTGTCGCCATCCCCGGCGTCAGCTTTGCCAACTTCCTGCGTGCGTCCATCAGCAACGTGCGCGGCTATAAGACCCGCGCGCGCGCGGAGGCGGAGACGTCCACCGTCAAGAAGGCAATCGGCTCGGAGTTGATGCCCATGCGCGAGTTCCGCAAGGAGCTGCTGACCAAGATGGACCGCTTCAATGTGGACCGTGCCTTTGCCCAGCGCTATCTCAACGACGGCTTTAGCGGCGGCGAGAAGAAACGCGGTGAGGTCTTGCAGATGGCCATGCTTGAGCCCAAGATCGCTATCCTGGACGAAAGTGACTCCGGTCTGGATATCGACGCCTTGCGCGTGGTCGCCGACGGCATCAACAAGCTGGTGGCGGACGGGATGGGCGCCCTCCTGATCACCCACTACCAGCGCATCCTCAACTATGTCAAGCCCGACAAGGTCAGCATCTTCTACAAAGGTCGCGTTTACATGACTGGCGGCCCGGAAGTGGCGCACATGCTCGAAGAGCGCGGCTACCAATGGGTGGAAGAAGAGCTCGCCAACGTTCCCGCCTGATACCACACAGCACTGCCCCCCTCAGGGGGCCCTCTCAGGAGGTTTCATATTCCATGGCTAGCGAACAAGATCGCCAGGCGCTTACCGGCGTCAAGGATGATTACAAATACGGTTGGTCGATGCCCGAGTCGTACAGCTTCAAGTCGCAGCGGGGCGTCAGCCACGAGGTCATCGACCAGATGTCAGACATGAAGAAAGAGCCGGACTGGATGCGCGAGTTCCGCCACAAGTCCCTCAACATCTTCCTGTCCAAGCCGATGCCAAACTGGGGCGCCGACCTCAGCGGGATCGACTTCGACAACATCTACTACTACATCAAACCTTCCGAGAAGCAGGGCCGCAACTGGGACGATGTTCCGCGTGAGATCAAGGAGACCTTCGACCGGCTGGGCATCCCGGACGCCGAGCGTAAGTTCCTGGCCGGGGTTGGCGCCCAGTACGAGTCTGAGGTCATCTACCATTCTCTGAAGGATGAATGGACGAAACAAGGCGTGCTTTTCCTGGACACGGATTCGGCGATGCGCGAGCACCCTGAGATCTTCCGGAAGTACTTCGCTACGATCATCCCACCCACGGATAACAAGTTCGCGGCGCTTAACAGCGCCGTGTGGTCAGGCGGCTCGTTCATCTACATACCGCCGGGCGTCCACATCGATATCCCGCTCCAGGCCTATTTCCGCATCAACGCCGAGAACATGGGCCAGTTCGAGCGCACGCTCATCATCGTGGA
>CAZHTZ010000055.1:15623-20569 GCA_964535455.1 uncultured Caldilineales bacterium | reverse complement strand
GGCAAACCGCTCACCTCCTAATTGTCTCATTATTTGCGCCAAAGTGTACTAGGGCTTGCGAAGGGGGCGGGCTGGGGTGCCCGCCCCCTTCGCGTGTAGGCAGGCTGCGGTCACGAGGTGGCCGCAGCCTGGTGGAGCAAAACGGGTAGGTAGAGTGGGATGCAGGCCGCTTCGCGCGTGGGAGTTGGCGTCGGTGTGGCGCTGGGTGTGATCGTCGGCGTGAGTGTGGCCGATGGTGTCGGTGTAGGCGTAGGGGTGACTGGCAGGTCTTTGCCGGGCAGGAGGTAGTCTTCCGTCTCGCCCAGGGTGTAGCCGCCCACCGGGCCGCTGCCGTCGCTCTGGGTGGCTTGGCGATCGCCCAAGGTCAATCGAAGCCACACAGGCTGCTTAGGCGTGGCGTTCCAGGGTAGGAAACCAGGCGTGGTGAAAGTGTGCACGCCCGGCGCCAGTCCGGCTGGCAGGATGAAGTTCTTCACCGTCCATTCGTCGGCAGCGACGCTATCACAGGCCAGTTGATCGCCCCACTCGCCGTCGCGGTTCCAATCAAACCAGGCATTAAGGAAGTAGGCAGCGTCCGGCGGCGCTCCCGCCGGGACTGTCACCCGGAAGGTCACAGTGGCGCTCTGACAATGGAACAGGGGCGACACCGCCATCATACCATCGTCTGCGAGATCGCGATCAGCTTGATTCGCGGCTGGGCTGAGATTGGTCAACCCATCCTCATCCGGCGCCGTGTCGGCGTCTTGCTCCCGGCTGACCCATTCACCCAGCCAGGCGCCGTTGCGGGGTTGCTGGTGCATCGGCCCTTGCGCCCCGACGGCCGGGTCGTAGACAGTGGGGTATTGGGCGACGACGCCGGGATAAGCTGTCATGTCCACCCCGGCGTGGTTGAACTTGGTGGGGGCGTCGCCCAGGTCAGGCAGAGCCAGAGGCTCCGCCGGAATACGGAGATTCGCAAGCGCTGTGGCGGTCGCTTGCTTGCCGGACTGATCGGTGGCGACCACCTGGAGCGTATTGGTGGTGGGGTCGCAGGCGCCAGCCTTTGCCTGGAATTGCACGGCAGGGCCGATCAGGATGGAGCCGCCGGGCTGGAGCGACAGCGTGCCCAGCCAGTGCGCCCAGTCCAGCGCACCATCGTCCGCGAGGTTATCCGGATCGTGCGACGGGTCGTTAAGAGGGATGAACCTGAGGCACTTGCTGTCGTAGGTGTCGGTGAGCTTGAGGTTCTTGATCTGAGTAGTGCCGGTGTTAACCACGCGAAAAGCGAATTTCACGGGGTCGGCCGCATTGGCGACGCCCCCGATCGGTACGAGCAAGATCTTGTCGATCTCCACCTGCGGTTCGTTGCGGCTTTGAATGCGCACGGGAAGGCAGAAGCGTCCCGCATCGTGTTCGACCTGATCGTTGTGCCAGTACCAGGCCTGCACGCAGTTCTCGGTGGGCTGGCCTGGAGGCGTGGCGGCTTTGGCGCTGAAGCTGACGCTGAAGCCGCGGGAGCTATGGGACGGCAGCGGCTGGCCAAAGCCTTTCGGCTCCGGTTGCGTGAGGTTTGTCCAATCCAGGACGCCGTCGTTCGCACTGCTGTCAGGTTGGTAGGCGGCATGACTGTAGCTCAGATAAGTGGTGTTGTACTCGTCGCGCAGCCGGATGCCGGTGATAGGCGTTGACCCATTGTTCTTGAGCGAGACCATGTACGTCAGCGACTGGCCTACGTAGGCGACGCCACCGGGGGGGTACGCGAGACGCTTGCTCACGATGAAGTCGCGGTTGGGAACGGTGATGCTGGTGCCAAAGCAGTCGCTGTCGGTGACCAGGGGGTTGTCACCAGCGCTGGCTCCCACGTGGGCGCAGTCATACCCATAACCACTCTGGTCGGCTCTGGCCTGCACATAGACGATGAAGCTACCGCCCGGCGGCAAGGAACGGCCAAACCCCGTCGGTGATGGTGCAGTCAGATCCCACCACGTCATCTCGCTGCCCGTGCCGTTGACGTCGATACGATTGGGCAGCGGTGATGAATCGACGAAGGCCAGCCTTTCGGTCTCGAATGTCTCCACCAACTCCACTGCACTCAGCGTTGTGCTGCCGATGTTGGTGATCTCGATGGCGTAGGTGATGATCTCGCCCAACTCGGCACTGTAGCCTGATGGGTCCACCTGTCTCTTCTCGATCATCACTCCCGGCACGTTGCAGGGTGCAATGAGTCCGTAGGCGAAGGTGGTGTTGTTCCAAGATACCGGATCAGGTGTCCTGCTCTTCACCTCGACACGGTTGCTCGCACGCCCGCAGGCATCGTGCTGCACCGTTGCCTTGATTGTGTGGCTGATGCTCTGACCCGGCGATAAGTCGCCGGTCTGACAACGCACCACATCGTTGGGTGGGCCGGCCACCACCAGCGTACAGCCAGTGGAGGCAAGTTCGAAGTTGAACCCCGAGGGTAAGGTGTCAGTTGCCACCACGCCGGCCGCTAGCGCCGGGCCTTTGTTCGTGATCGTCACCTGGTACTCAACCAGGGCTCCAGGCAACAGGGTCGGGCTGGTCGGCGTCACCACGCTCTTGCTGACCGTGAGGTCGGCCTCGTTGGGAACCTGCCCCGTCGTCGTGGGCGTGGGCGTATAGGTGGGATAGGGCTCGTAGGTAGGTGTGGCCGTGGGTGTTTCGGGCGTTTCCGTCGGTGTGGGGGTGGCAGGCCGTCTGTCCCAATACTGGTTTCCCCCGTAGGTCGCGCTGGTCGGTGCCTGATAACGAATCCAGTTGTAGTTGATCGCTGTGCCTCCTGTCCCTGCTTGCGAACCGGTTGAGTAGTAGCCCGCTAGGTCGGTCTCGACCAGGTGATAGTACGCGAATGTGAGCGTCGTGTTCAGCGAATAGGCGCCGGCAGCGTCGGTGTTCGTGCTGGCGAGCAGCGTCCCCCAAGCCGTGGTACTGTCTGAACCATAGAGTGTGACGGCAACGCCCTTGAGAGGAGCGCTGGCGTCGGGTGCCAGACCTTCATAAACGTTGCCCGTGAATGTCCACCCAGCCTGAGGCTCGTAGCTGGCGGACAGCGCGGGAAGGCTGAAAACGACGATGCTGGCGACGACCAGCAACGCCGCAGTGAACACGATGGCGAGCCATAACCACGTATGCCGGCGGTGCTTGAAGTCCATTTTTCACCCTCCTGTAACTCGTTTGGCCCCTTTCCTGGGCCGGGCGTGACATTGCCTTAAGAAACCTGTTGAAGCAGGTTGGGCTCATCTTTGAGCGATCTGTCTCCCCATCCTCGTTACCTCCGATCAGCCAAGGGACGGCAGGAATGAAGCAGTTGCGGACCTATCGGCCGCGAAAGGTCTGTATGGCGCCTGACGGTCAGGCAATCTGGGATCGTCTATTGCGCTGCCGGCTCATCCGCAGCGCCAAAACCATCACGAGGACCGACCACACCCAGGCCAGATCGCCAGGCCCACCTGGGCCGGTGCGGGCGGCAGTGCGGCGGATGCGCACCAGGCGGTAGGCGGCGGTGACTGCAGCCAGTTCCTCGTCGGGCATGGTGTGCGGGTTGAGCCCGGCGGCGCGGCCGGCGAAGGCGCTGGCAATCAGGACCTGGCGCAGGAGGTCAAGTGTATTGGCGACACCGGTCACGTCTTCTGCGGTCCCTGTCCACCAGCCATCCGGCAGCCACACCTCCACCTGGGGATGGGCCATGATATTGCGATACCAGTCGGAGGCGGCGCCAAACCCAGCCGTGCAGTACAGCTCGCCGTCGACGACGGCATAGTTCACCGGCGTGCGACGACGGAGTCCCGTTTTACGCCCCGTATGGGTGAGAACCATGATGCGCCCAACACCCGACGGCCAGAAGTTGACCCATCCTCCCAGCCCGAGCCGCCACATGAGCAACATGAAACGATTGATGGCCTTGAAGCCGGAACGCAATTTCGTTTCAAGGCCGGAACTGATGATTGTCATGGCATCTCCTCCTATGAGTTTTGCCTGACACTGTGAAGTATACCACAGTCTCGGTCGTCACAGGGGGCTGACTTACGGACTTTCTGGGTGGCAACAGGCGCATGGGGACGAGACAAGGTTCGATAGGGGCGCGGATTCTTTGCCCACGTCTGGCAGGCATGATACGATCTGCTCTTAATTCACTCGTCTCCTGGGATCCTTTCGTATGAAGCAACGCTCACGGCCTTATCCCCTGCGCCGCTATGTCGCCGCCTGGTTGGTGCACCTGCTGACTGCCTCTGGCGCTGTCTTTGGCTTGTTGGCGTTGCTGGCGATCAACCAACGGCACTTTGTCCTGGCTTTCTGGTTCATGGGGGCGTCCATTGTCGTCGACAGCTTCGACGGCACGCTGGCGCGCAAGGTCATGGTCACGCGGGTGACGCCCAACGTCGACGGCGCCCTGCTCGACAACATGATCGACTATTTGAACTTCGTCATCGTCCCTGCCTTCTTCGTGTATGTCAGCGATCTGCTGCCGGCGCCCTTACGTGTGCCGGTGGCGGCGATCATTGTTCTGTCGTCGGCCTATCAGTTCACCCAACGCGATGCCAAGACGGCCGACCATTTCTTCAAGGGTTTCCCCGACTACTGGAACGTTGTTGTCTTCTATCTGTTCCTGTGGCAGACATTCCCGGTCCTGAACGCGGTGCTCCTTCTTATCCTGGCCGTGCTTGTTTTTGTCCCTATCAAGTACGTCTATCCCTCGCGCATGGAGTACCTGACTCACCGCCGCTGGTTGCGGCAAGCCCTATTTGCCGCCACGGTGCTGTGGGGCGTCATGTCCGCCACCTTGCTGGCCATCTACCCGCAGACCAATGCTCTGTTGGTGGCGCTGTCGATAGCCTACATCGTGCTCTACGCCGGCCTCAGCGTCTACCGGACATTGGTGCCCTTGCCCGATGCTCCGCACACGATCGATGGCTCGTTCCAGACCACGTGATCGATGTTGATCCGTAGGG
>CAZHTZ010000055.1:11047-15523 GCA_964535455.1 uncultured Caldilineales bacterium | reverse complement strand
CCGCACACGATCGATGGCTCGTTCCAGACCACGTGATCGATGTTGATCCGTAGGGGCGATTCATGAATCGCCCTTACTACGCTTCCAGCGTGGAGATGTCGCCCACGTCTTTGCCCAGGGCGTGGGCTTTCAGCACACGGCGCATAATCTTGCCCGATCGCGTCTTGGGCAGCGCGTCCACGAACTCGATTCGGGAAGGCACGGCGATGGGGCCGGTCTCGTGACGAACGTGGTCCTTTAGCTCGTCGATCAGCTTCTCGGAGCCTTCGTAGCCGGTGCGCAGAATGCAGTAGGCCCAGATGACGTTGCCGCGCAGCTCGTCCGGCATACCGATGACCGCAGCCTCGGCCACGGAGGGATGGCTCACCAGGGCGCTTTCGACTTCGGCGGTGCCCAGGCGGTAGCCGCTGACCTTGATCACGTCGTCGATGCGGCCAATGATCCAGAAGTAGCCGTCGTCATCCTTGCGGGCGGAATCGCCCGTGAGATAGTAGCCGTGGGTGGCGAAGCGCGCCCAATACTGCTGTACGTAGCGATCGGGGTCGCCGTAAATGGTGCGGGCCATTCCCGGCCAGGGACGCTTGATCACCAGATAGCCGTCTTCATTGGCGGCGACCGATTCGCCGTCCTCGTTCACGACGTCGGCGTCGATGCCTGGGAAACCGCGTGTGGCAGAGCCCGGCTTGAGTGGCATTGTGGGCACCGGCGTGATCATAAAACCGCCGGTCTCGGTCTGCCACCAGGTGTCCATGACGGGGCACCGCCCCTGGCCGATGATGTTGTAGTACCACCGCCAGGCCCCTGGGTTGATAGGTTCACCGACGGTGCCCAGAAGGCGCAGGCTGCTGAGGTCATGGCGCCGGGGCCAGGCGTCGCCGAACCGCATCAAGCCGCGGATGGCAGTGGGCGCCGTATAGAGGATCGTGATCCCATAGTGCTCGATCATCTTCCACCAGCGATTGGGGTACGGGTGGGCCGGTGCACCCTCGTATATGAAGCTGGTGGCGCCGAGGATCAGCGGCGCGTAGACGATGTAGCTATGACCCGTGATCCAGCCGGGGTCGGCCGCGCACCAGTAGCGGTCCTCCTCCTTGATATCGAAGACCCACTGCAAGGTGGTGCTCGTGAACACCTGGTAGCCGCCGTGCGTATGCAGCAGCCCCTTCGGCTTGCCGGTAGTGCCCGAGGTGTAGAGGATGAAAAGCGGGTCCTCGGCGTCCATGACCTCGGTCTGGCAGGAGGTGGAGGCGATGGGCAGGGTCATAAGGTCGTGATACCAGTAGTCGCGCCCCGCCTCCATGTAGACGTCCTGGCCGGTGCGCTTGACCACAATCACATGCTCCACCACGGGCGAACGGTGGATCGCTTCGTCAGCCATCGTCTTCAGGTTGACGACCTTGCCCCGCAGCCAGGCGCCATCGGTCGTCACCAGCACCCGGCTCTGGGCGTCCTCAATACGGTCGGCCAGAGCCTGCTCGCTGAAGCCACCGTACACTACCGAATGGACGGCGCCGATCTTGGCGCATGCCAGCATGGCGATAGGCAGCTCGGGAATGCGGCCCATGTAGATGGTGACGCGGTCGCCCTTGCGCACCCCCATGCTGCGCAGGACGTTGGCGAACTTGCAGACTTCCTGCCAGAGCCGGTAGTAGCTGAAGGTGCGCGTGTCGCCGGGTTCGCCTTCCCAGATCAGGGCCAGCTTGTTGCGGCGCCAGGTTTTGGCGTGGCGATCGAGGGCGTTGTGGACGATGTTGGTCTTGCCCCCCACGAACCACTTGTAGAAGGGCGGATTGGATTCGTCCAACACCTTGTCCCAGGGCTCATACCAGTCCAGTGCCTGGGCCCGCTCGGCCCAGAACGCCAGCGGGTCTTCCAGGGCGCGGGCAAGGACCTGGTCGTAGTTCTGGATGAGGGCGTCGCGGACAACCTCGGGCGAGGGCTGATACACTTCGTGTGCGGATGCAATGATGTCGGCCTCACGATCCATGAGGGCATCTCCTTCGGTCAGATTGGGGCGTGTGGAAATGGGAATGCCGGCGCCGTATGGGACGGCCGGCAGGATTGACCAGGTGGCGCGCGTTACACGCCCGGCATCTCGTCGCGCTCCGGCCTGTGTGCCAACGCTTCCTGCAGCTCGTCGAGCAGCGGGAAGTGCTGCAGGCCGACTCCGGCCTCAGCCAGGAACTGCCTGGCCAGGTTGTCGGGGTAGGTGCCGGCGTAGACCACGCGGCGGATGCCGGCGTTGATGATCATCTTGCCGCAGGTCAGGCAGGGCTGGTGCGTCACGTAAAGGATGCTGTCATGCACCGAAACGCCGTGATAGGCCGCCTGAATGATGGCGTTTTGCTCCGCATGCAGCGTGCGCACGCAGTGGCCGTCGACCATGAGATGCCCGCCGTCATCGCAGTGTGGCAGCCCCGAAGGCGAACCATTATAGCCGGTGGTCAGGATGCGACGGTCCTTGACGATAATGGCGCCCACGTGGGCCCGATCGCAGGTGCTCCGTTTGGCAACCTGCAAGGCGATTCCCATGAAGTATTCGTCCCAACTCGGTCGTTTGCGCATGATGGGATTCCTTTCATCCTGTTCCAAACTGCCGGTCGCCGGCGTCGCCCAGACCGGGCACGATGAACCCGCGCGGCGGGTCGCCCGGCTTCTGCGGCTCCGGAGTCAGGTGCTTGTCCAATGCTGCCAGGTAGATTTCGACGTCGGGGTGCGCCTCCGAAAGCGCCTTCACCCCTTCCGGTGCGCCGATGATGCCCAGGTACTTGATACGTCCGGCGCCCCAACGCTTGAGGATGTCCACGGTGGCGCTGGCCGAGCCGCCGGTGGCCAGCATGGGATCGAGCACGAGGCACACCTGCACCGTCGACTTCTCCGGCAGGCGGTTATAGTACTCGACCGGCTGCAGTGTCTTCTCGTCGCGGTAGAGGCCGATGTGCCAGACTTCGGCCTGGGGCATGAGCTCCCAGATACCGTTGACCATACCCAGCCCGGCGCGCAACACCGGCACCAACCCGATGCGTTCTGCCAGCTCCTCACCCTCGGTCAGGGCGAGCGGCGTCTGCACGGTGAGAGGAGACAGCGCCAGGTCGGCGGTCGCCTCATACGCAAGTAGAATCGTGATCTCCCGTATCAGATCTCGGAACTTGCGTGACTCAGTAGTTTGGTTGCGGAGCAGCGTGACTTTGTGGCGAATAAGCGGGTGGGAAGAGACCACGATGCGACCCATAGATGCGCGCTCCAGGAGAGTCAGTGGCGGGCGAGTGCAGCGTCTGCGGGGCAGATTGTAGCTTCTGGCAGCAAGGGCGTCAACGCAGCCAGGCTGTCGATGCAGGTTGGCGCTGCGGCGCCCAAATAGAGGGTCCGTCCCCACTTATCACTATCGCAGCTTCGACCGCAGACCCTCAGTCCTCATTTCTGTCCATCAGCCCGAACTCATGAGTGAGCGCCGCATCCAGCGGCAGGCGTTCGCCCGCGGCGGCGGCTCCCAGGTCAGCCAGGCGAGCGGATGCCCGGCGGGTTGCCTCCTGGTTAGCGGCTGCATGGCCCAGGACGGTGCGATAGAGCGCAATGGCCTCGCTTCGTCGACCTGCGGACAGTGCCATTTCGGCCAGGCCGGCAACAACGTCTACCAGCATGCTCTCGGCGTGAATTTCCAACCCCACGGCAGCCGCTTCCCGGAAAGCCCCATGGGCGGCGGCCAGATCGCCGCTCGCCACCTGAAGCTCTCCCTGTTGGACGAGCGTCTTGACGATGTCCAACCGGTTGCCGGTCCTACGTGCCAGGCTCAGGGCGCGGAGCAGATGATCCCTGGCTGCCGCCAGGTCGCCGGCCTGGCGGGCAATCTGGCTCAGCGAGAGCGAAAGGCTGGCGGCGATATAAGGTCTATCCAACTCGTCCAGCACCTTGCGACAACTGTCGACGTAGGCCATCGCCTCGCCGAAGCGGTGCTGTGCAGCGGTCAGGGTTGCCAGATGGTCATAGCATCCGGCCAGCAGATAGCGGCTGCCGGTTTGGTGCGAGATGTCCAGGGCGCGCTGGAGGTGGGCTTCGGCGGCGACGCCATGGCCACGCAGGAATTCAAGATAGCCGGCGTTGTCCAGCGCTGCGCCGACGCCCCAGGGATGTCCGGCCTCTTCGTAAGCCGCGGCAGCCGCCAGGAACCAATCCACCGATTGGCTCAGGTCGCCGAGGCCGTACCACGCCGCGCCCAGGTAGAGCCGGGCGTGGCCCACATCCCTGAACGGCCGGAACGGTTCGAGAAGGGCCAGGGCCACCTCCGCGTCTTTTCTGGCCTGCTCGAAGGCGCCGACCCGAAACTGGAAGGCGGCGTGCAGCGCCTGCACACGCCCGAGGCCACGGCGGTGATCGGGCCTTTCCTGCTCGCGTCCGGCGGCCTGCAAGACCCGCAGCGCCTGTCCGGTCAGCTCGATGCCCTCGGTGAATTCGAGGCAATACGCCAGGTACCGCGTC
>CAZHTZ010000055.1:8332-11037 GCA_964535455.1 uncultured Caldilineales bacterium | reverse complement strand
AGGTCGAAGAAGTACAGGAAGCTCTCCAGAAACTGCTCCAGGAGTGCGGCGTCGGCCTGCTGGACCGCCCTACCCCAGGCCGCGCGGATGTTGTCTGCCTCCTCGATCATCCGGGCCAGCGCCTGTTTGTCCCGTTCCCCATGGAAATCGTGCTCGCGGCGGCAGGCCAGGCTGCCAAAATGGTGAGCATGGCGGTCGTGGGCCTGCTGCCACACAGCCTCTGGCCCTTGCGCCAGCTTGTCGCCGGCGAACTGCTGCACCAGGGGGTGCATGTCGTAGCGCCCGTGGTCATTCATCCGCAGCAGAGAGCAATCGGCCAACGCCGCCAGCACCGGCGAGACCGGTCCTACCACTGCCTCGGCCGCCCCACGGTCGAAGCCGCCCCGGAAGGTGGAGAGTTGCGCCAGGACGGCCTGTTCCGGTGGATCAAGCAGCGCCCACGAGTGCTCGAAGACGGCCGCTAAACTGCGGTGGCGTTCGGGGACGTCGTAGGCGCTGCTGGCGAGAGATGCCAATCCGTGCGCCAATTTCCCCGCGATTTCGTCCGGCGACAGGGTGCGCGCCCATGAGGCCGCTAACTCAAGGGCCAGGGGCAGACCCTCGGTCAGGGCGCAGATGCGCACGACGGCGTCTGTGCTGTCCGGGTTGAGTTTGAAGTCAGGACGGATGCGACCGGCGCGCTGCACAAAGAGCTGCACCGCGGGATAGGTCTCCGCCTCTGCGACCCCATCGCCCGCAGGGTAGGGTAGACCCGACACGTCGGTCACCCATTCTGCAGCCAGATTCAAGCGCTCGCGCGAGGTGACCAGCAATTTCACACCGGGCGCCTGTTTGAGCAGCCTGCTCAGCAAGTCAAGGGCGACAGGAGCGATCAGATGCTCGAAATTATCCAGCACCAGCAGCAGCTCCTTGCGCCGCAGGTAGTCGATCAACTGCGGTTCGAGCGGTCCTGCGCCCGAGAAACCGAAGCCCAGGGCGCCGGCAACAGCGGCCGTAAGCTCGCCGGACTCGCCCAGTGGGGCGAGTTGCACCAGCCAGGCGCCGTCCATAGTGTCGTCAAGACAGGCGCGTGCAAGTTCCACAGCCAACTGTGTCTTGCCGGCGCCGCCCGGCCCCACCAGGGTCAGCAGCCGGCAGTAGGGCGCAAGCAGCCGGCGGCGCAACTGTGCCAGTTCGGCAGCGCGGCCGATGGTCTCGGTCGTGGCCGCGGGGAGGTTGTGTCGCGGCCCGGCCAGGGAGACCTTGATGCGCTCGTACAACGCCGTCGTTTCGGCGGAGGGTTGGACGCCCAGCTCCTCCCAGAGCAGGCGGCGGCAGCGCTTGTACTGCGCCAGCGCAGCGGAGCGTTGGCCGGTGCGCGCCAGGGCCAGCATGAGCTGGCGGTGCGCTTCCTCACGCCACGCATCAAACGCCAACAGCCGGGTGGCATCGCTGATCGCCCTGGTGTAGTCGCCCAGGTCAAGATGAAGCTGGGTCAGGGTGTGGAGGGCGTGAAGCGCAAGCTCCCGGTGGCGCGCCCGTTGTCCCAGCATCCACTCCTCGAACGCGGGCGCGTCGCGCACAAAGAACCCGGCCAGGAAGTCCCCGGTGTAGAGAGCAACCGCAGCCTGCAGCCGTTGGGCGCTCACCTCGGGGGAAAGCGACGGCTCGAGGTGAAGCTGTCTTTCGAATACTTCGACATCCAGGAAACACGGTGTTCCCTGGTTCAGTTCCACCGTCTCGCGGGTGACGAGCAGATGCGCATCCAGCGTCCGCCGCAGGTTGGCGATGGCTTGCCGCAGGTTGTTCCTGGCGTCGACGTCGGGCATTTCGCCCCACAGCAGAGCGGCCAGGTCGTCGCGGCGTTGGGCGCGTCCCGTGACGGCCAGGTAGGCCACCAGCGCCGGCACCTTGTTCGACATGAAGGCCGTGAGCGGAACGCCATTCTGGATGATGCGAAGTCCGCCAAACAGACGAATTTCCAATTCGTGGACCATCGTCCGCTCCGGCAAACGATCTCCAAACGATCTCCTGCTACGATGGTGCGAGTATAGCACAATCGCTGACACAGAACACAGACCAATGCCACCAAACGCGCAGGATCGACCGCCCCGCTACCACATCTTCATTCTCAGCCTCTGGGAACAAGGTGGGGGTTACGTCGGTGAAGGGACGACTTGGCGCTTCAGCCTCGAACACTCGCAAACGGCCCAGCGCCGGGGGTTCAAAAGCCTCGAAGAGTTGACGACCTTTCTGGAAGTATGGATGCAAGAACCTTGTACAGGCACCCTCCCCTCACAAGCTGATCAACAAGGTAGAGAACTGCCCCAGTCGGATTGAGCCGGAAATCGGCTCTCAGCCCAATAACTCACACTCACACTCAGAAAAGGAGCCGCACCATGCCAATGTCCATCATGCAGTACGGCAAGACCGCCGTCGCCATCATCCAACGCGCTGCCGCCGACCCGCAGTATCGCAGTCTGTTACTTCGCGATTCCGACGCTGCCCTCGCCGGTCATGAACTGAGCGCCGCCGAGCGCGCCTCTCTTTCTGGCCTCGATGCCGAGTCTCTCAACGCGCTGATAGAGGAACTGCGCGGGTAGGGTCTATCAGACGTCGACCTGACAGGTCTTCAAGACCTGTCAGGTCTGGCGCTCATTTTCGATAGGAGAAGTTGTGTCATGAACAAGTTGAAGTGGTGGTTTCGCATCGTGGGAGCGTTCTAT
>CAZHTZ010000055.1:0-8232 GCA_964535455.1 uncultured Caldilineales bacterium | reverse complement strand
CAGGCGTCGTTTTACCTCGTCTTCATCGCCGTGCACCTGACCATCATCATCACCGGCATCCTGTTCGCGCGGCAGGCCGAAGCCGAGGCAGCCTGATCCACTCCATGGGTCCATCGGGATGGGACTGACAGTGGTTGCTTCATAGTCTTAGTCCCTTTGACAGCCACCTGAGGCCGCCTTAGGATGCACAGCGTTCCCTCAGTCGTCATTGGGCACCATGATACGCCCTTTTGTCAGCGTTTAGGGGCGTAGCAGCAACGGCGGCGCCCACAACTACATCACTTGAGGAGGCAGAAACATGCGTCATCTATCGCTCCGCCGGCTGCAATTCCTTGCAGCGATACTGGTACTCGTATTGATCGCTTTAGTCTTGTTGGCCGTACGCTTGTGGTCCCGGCCGACGCTGGGGCAACAACTGACCCAGAGCGACGCCGATGCTTCGGCCTGGGCAGTCGAGATACCACCTGAGCGGCTGGTCTTCGACAACCGCCAACCCGATCCGAAACTCAAGGAAGTCCTGGATCGGGCCAAGGGCCGGCCGCCGCGCCAGGGTGGCTGGGGCGACTTGTCCGATCTCCGCCGTGACTGGTACTGGAACCAGCGCGCCTATCCCTTGGACACGATCCCGCCAGACGCCAATATCAAGGCGCTCGCATACGTGAGCAGCCAGATGGAGGCGCAGAGCCAGGAACAAACCTGGCAGGAGTTGGGTCCGGGGCCTATCCAGGGGGGAGCGATCGGCATTTTCCAGTGCCAGGGTGAGGACTGCGCCATGTGGCGCGGCCCCACCACCGGGCGAATCAAGGTGATTACCTTCAATCCTCAGAATCCCAGCATTGTCTATGTGGCCACAGCGGGAGGCGGCATCTGGAAGACGACCGATGGCGGGACTTCGTATGTTCCTCTCACCGATGACCAGCCCTCGCAGGCCTTCCACTCGCTGGTTCTCGATCCCTTGAACCCGAACATCATCTACGCCGGCACCGGCGAGATCGGCGGACTCTACGGCGTTGGTATTTTGAAATCGACCGATGGCGGCGCCAATTGGACTCTGCTGGGTCGTAGTGTCTTCGAGGGCCTGGTCACATCGGCCATCATCGTTCACCCTACCCAACCTAACATTGTCTATGCTGCCGCGGCCAACGCCGCGCACGGCAACACGGCGGGCGTGCCAAAGGCGACTCGCGCCGTTTTTCGCTCCACTGACGGCGGCCAGAGTTGGGAATCCCTGTTGGGCTGTGATGACTGCTATGGGTTTTCTGACCTGGTGATGGAAGATGCCAATCCCCAGATTCTCTATGCGGCGGCGGGCGAGAATGGTGTCTACAAGACGACCGATGGCGGCGCAGGCTGGACTAAGTTGACCAACGGCTTGCCCGAACGGGGCTTCAGACGCATCGAGTTGGGCATTGGCCATGGCAGCGGGTCGGGCGTGATCTATGCCGGCTTCGATGCCAAAGTCAGTGTGGGCGGCCAGATCGAAGCCTGGGGCCTCATCTTCAAGAGCAGCGATCACGGCGCCACCTGGCAAGAGCTGAAGCAGGCGCCCAACTATTGTAGCAGCCAGTGCTGGTACGACAACATCATCGCCGTCCACCCCACTGACCCCGATACGGTGCTCATTGGCGGCAATTTCTACGACTCCACAGCCGACTCCATCGCCGACGGCCGAGTGCTTGCCTCGACCAACGGTGGCGCCAATTGGTTCGATATGACGCCCGGTCTGGCCTTGAACCGCGCCGTGCACGCCGATATGCACGCCATCAGCTTCAAACCCGGCAACCCCAACGAAATCTGGATTGGCAATGACGGCGGTCTGTATCGCAGTACTGACGGCGGCCAGACGTGGGAGGGGCGTCCCGGCAATATCGCAGTAACTCAATTCGTGGACCTGGCCGTGCATCCCTCTGACCCCAATATCGCTTTTGGCGGCTTACAGGACAATGCCAAGGTCAAATACGATGGCCAGAAATGGACCGGCATGGATACCGGCGATGGCGGGTATTCCGAGATCGACCCCTTCGTCCCCAAGATTTTCTACGGCTCCCGCTTCAGCGATCCCACGTGCTGCCAACAGTTCCAGCGCAACGATTTTGGTGGAACCGACAATCTGAAAGACTGGCCGCAGAAGTCGAACGGCATCACCACGCAGGATCGGGTGAACTTCTATGCGCCATTCATCACCGACCCGGCGAGTTCAGGCGTGCTCTACTGGGGCACCTTCCGTCTCTATCGCACCGACGACCGCGGAGAAAGCTGGCAGGCGATCAGCGGCGATCTGACACGCGGAGAAAGCACCGACGGCGTGATCACCGCCATCGCCGTGGCGCCCAGCGACCCCCGTGTTCTCTTTACCGGTTCCTCGGATGGTCTTGTGGCCAAGACAACCAACCTCGGTGGCGAGTGGAGCAACGCTACCGGGGCGAACATGCCCAACCGCCAGGTATCCAAGATCGCCATCCACCCCACCTCCGCCAACACGGTCTATGTCGTCTTCAATGGTTTCAATGCGCATACGCCGCAAAAACCGGGGCATGTCTTCAAGACCACCAATAGCGGCGGCTCCTGGCAAGACATCAGCGGCAACCTGCCCGATATCCCCGCTCTCAGCATCGCCCTGGACCCCAACAACCCAGGTACGATCTACCTGGGCACCGACATCGGCGTCTTCCGCAGCATCAACGATGGTGCTAGTTGGACCCCTGACAACGACGGTCTGGCTACCGTGCCTGTGACCGACTTAGTCCTGCAGAAGCCAACGCGCTATCTGTGGGCAGCCACCTATGGCCGGGGCGTCTTCCGCCTCAATCTTGGCGGCGGCCAGGTTCCCACCGCCACCCCCACAGCCAAGCCCGGCGCCACTGCCACCCCCACTTCCCGGCCTCGCTCGTTGTGGTTGCCCATGACGCTGAACGATTTCGGTCGCGTCCAACCCACACCGCCGGGTTCGGGCCCGCGTCCGGGCGATTGGAAGGGCGAGGTCGCCGAGTTCAATGTGACCACCGACCAACACGGGGCCTGGGCCATCCGCGTGCGCATCCCGGTGCCGGGTTGTGAGGTTTGGCTGGAACAGCCTGAAGTGGTTCCCATCCAGAACAATCAGTTTTCTTTCGAAGTGGATCTGCGTGCGGACGGCCACTGGACCAACCAAGGCGAGTTCACCTCGACCACACAGGCCCATGGCGCCCTGCACGTCGATGGCATCTGGCTTGGGGAGTCGTGCGGGTCATGGGCGGGCGATGTAGCTTGGACAGCGACGTGGCGCGGGCAGGCCGATAACCCCACGGTGACCCCGACCCCCACCCCCCGGCCTGCCACCCCGACCCCCTCCAATCGCAGCGGGATCAACGGCCAGGTGCGCTACCAGGACAATGGCATCGGCGGCATCAACCTGCTGCTGCGCCAGTGCCCGGTCAGCGGCAGCTGTGCGCTGGCGACCAGCAAGGTAGCCGAAACCACCAGCGACGACGAAGGCTACTATCGCTTCGATGGCGTGCCGGCGCTGCCGGCGGGCCAGGTTTACTTCGTCTACTACTTCAACCACCTGGACGGCGGCAACAACCCCGATGACCGCTTCCTCTGGCGCTGGTTTGGACCAGACATCACTTCCTATGCCGCTGGCGCCAGCAAACCGGGCGGCGATTTCGACATTGCCGACATCCACCTCACCGGCCCAGACACCGACCACACTTCCCTTCCCGTCACCTTCACCTGGGAGGCGCGCAACCTGGCCGGTGAGCGCTATGCCTGGGAACTGTTCGACCTGGGCACGGGTGCCACCAAATGCAGCAGCAACCCTGCCGATATCCCTTCCTTCACCCTCGCCGCCGCCAATTTTACCGGCGCCTGCGGCGGCAGCTACGGCGTCGAGTATGGCTGGTTTGCCTGGGCGGTGAAAGGTGCAACCTGGCAGGACAACCAGGGTTTTGGCGACTCCTACTACTACGCGCCGATCACCTTCCAGCAAAGCGGCGGCCCGACCGCCACGCCCACGCGCACCCCAACTCGCCCACCGGCCACAGCCACTCCCACATCCACCCCTTCGACCGGGCAGGGTATCTCCGGCCGGGTGACGGCGGCCAACGCAGGAGCCGGCGGCATCACCCTGGAACTCCTGAACTGTGACGGCGGTGCCTGTGATGTGGAATCAACCACCACGACCGCTGGCAATGGCAACTACGCTTTTAGCAGTGTCAGTCCCGGCGTGACCTATCGCCTGCGCTACGTCAATGGTCAGGGCGGCAATCCCACCCAGTCCAACCGCCTCTCCTACTGGGTGACACAAGCAGTCGGCGCCGGCGCCACGAACGTCAACTTCGATATTGGCAACGTCAATCTGACAACGCCGGCGAATGCCGCCACAGAGACTTTGCCGATTGGGTTCACCTGGACGGGCCGTGGGGTATCGGGCGATCGCTATGCCTGGGCCATCGCCTTTGACGGCGACGAATGGTGCTTCGATGACTCACCCACTGCTGCCACCAACTTTACGTTGGATGAAGCAACGGCAGACGCGTGCACCATCGTCGCCGATGAGACATACACCTGGTACGTGTACGTTACGACCCCGTCGGGCTTTGATGGCGGCTACGGCGTCTCGTTCCAGGAGCGCACCCTGTTCATCGCCAGCGCCGCCGGGGTGCGGGAAGGGCGTTTCCCCCAGGCGCCACGCCCTAAGACCCCGCCTCTGCCGCCGGCAGGGCTGCCCGCAAGGTTGCCCGGCGCGCCCGACTGATCGGGGTTGCTCATTCCGTTTCCCTCACATAAGCAAGACCTCCGAGGTGACTCGCCTCGGAGGTCTTGTGTGTGGTGCATACCTTCTCCAACCAGGCCGGCCCGCCCACTTGTGTGAGCGAACGTCTGACCCTGCGCCGCCAGAGCCTCTGCGGTCGAGCGCTTCCAGCGCCGCGGGGCTACTGGCCCAGCGTCGGGACGAAGCCTGGCTGCTGCAGTATGCCCAGCATGTCGTAGCTTGGCCAGGTCTCGGCGAAGGAGCTACTTGCCCTGTCTCCGCAAAGCCAGGAACGTGCCGACCGTAGCAACCAGCGAAACCACTGCCACGACAGGCAGCAGGATCGAACGCTCACCTCCGGCCAGGGCCAATACGGTCACCACAAAGGAGAGCCCGTTGAACACCAACGCCATGACAGACGGCAGGCGCCAGAGTCGCCATGAGCGCGTGCGTAGCTGAAAGACACCCATGATGCCATAACCCAGGGTCGCGGCCCCGGCTTGCCGGTAGACAAAGCCATCCGTACCCAGGAAGCCAAAGAGTTGGGCGAACAGCTGCGGCAGGAAGAGAACCAAAGCGCCCAGGGCCGTGGCAATAACGGCCAGAAAAACGACCAGCCAGACCAGCCATCTGGCCACGTCTCCTTCCGCTCGTGCCAGGCCACGATGGCGATAGAGCAGCCAAGAAGTGATGACCGTGATGAGGATGGAAGCAACCAGGATGGCGTAGACGATCAAGGTCGCCGTGCCCGTGGCGATGGCGACGGCGATGGCGAAGAGCGATCCCAGATTGAAAGTCAGAGTGGCGATGACGACGTTGCGCGTGGGCAGCCATTCGCCCTGGCGGATCGCCATGATCAGGGCGATGGCATATCCGAACGTCGCCGCGCCGGCCAGGCGGTAGATATAGGGGTCATCGCCGGACACCTGGCTGATCTGAGCAAACCATCGCTGTGCCAGGATAGGCAGCAGCCCGAAGAACAGCCCACCGAGAAGAGGGACGACGAGCAGCAGCTTCTCGATCCGGCTCAATGTGCTCAGCGCTCCGGCCTCTGTGCCGCCCGGCATCGTTGCGCCGCCATCCAACTGACGATTGTGTAGCCATGTGAGTGCACCTTCCTTTGAGATGAGGTACCTGCGATCTGATTGCCCGCCTTCCTGCAATGGCGAGCGATGAAGATAACCGGTGCAGGCCGGTGGGTTGTCGAGTCAGGCGCCGAAAGCACACCCGGCAGTCGCAACATGCCAAGTAGGCTGCTGGCTTGATGGTATAATCCTACCCCGCTCCGCTGTTCATTCTCCAGGCGGAAACCTGCTCACTTCCTGCTCATTTGACAAACACGCCTGTCATCCGCTAGAATTTAGGTTAACCTAAATTTGAACCTTTTCGCCCCCATGACTGACGCGATGACAGAAGCTACCCAAACGTTTCGCATCACCGGCATCGATTGCGCCGACTGTGCCCGCGGCATCGAGCGCGGCGTCTGCCGGATCGAAGGCGTTCAGGCTGCGTCGCTGAACTTCGCTACGGCGACGCTTAGGGTGGAGGGAGCGGTGTCGCCTGATAGGGTGGTGGCGCGGGTGCAGGAACTGGGCTACGGGGTCGGCGCCGAAACAGAGAAGCATGCGGTGGCAACTTCGCGTCCTGTTGAGCGCAGAGGCGTCCTGGGCTTCGTGCAGTTTCTCCTGCGCCGCCGCGAAACCACGCTGGCGCTGGTGGGGCTTGCCCTGATCCTGCCCGGCGTCGTGTTCAATGAGCTGCTGCCCGCGCTGGGCGCGGCGCCCTGGTTCTTCGACGTGACCTCGCTGCTGGCGATGGTGGTGGCCGGCTATCCCATCGCCCTCAGCGCCTGGCGCTCGCTCAAGGTCAACCACGAGATCAACATCAATGTGCTGATGACTATCGCCGCGGTGGGAGCGGTGGTCATCGGCGCCTACACCGAGGCCGGGCTGGTGATGGTGCTCTTTGCCCTGGGCGAGGCGCTGGAGGGCTATACGGTGGAGCGGGCGCGGACCTCTATCAGTACGCTTGTGGATTTGGCCCCGGCTGAGGCCATGCTGCTGGGTCCCTGTATTGATTGCCATGAGCACCTGGGCCGCGACGGCTACACCGGCGGACCTTGCCCCTTCTGCGGACTGGAGGAGAAGCCCGTCCGGGTCGAGGTGCTGCAGATCGGCGATACGATCCTGGTCAAGCCGGGTGAGCGCATCCCCATGGACGGCCGGGTGACAGAGGGGCTGTCGGCCGTCAACCAGGCGCCCATCACCGGCGAGAGCCTGCCGGTGGATAAAACGCCGGGCGCCGAGGTGTTCGCCGGCAGCATCAACGGCGAGGGCGCCCTGCAGATCGAGGTGACGCGGTTGGCGCAGGACAACACCATCAGCCGTCTTATTCGCATGGTGGAGGAAGCGCAAGAGCAGCGTGCCCCCGTGCAGCGCTTTGTCGACCGCTTCGCCGCCATCTATACCCCCGCGGTTATGGTCCTGGCAGCCGCGGTTGCCCTGCTTGCGCCCCTGCTGTTCGGGTTACCATTCCTCAGCACCGCGGACGAGACCGGCTCCCTCTACCGGGCCCTGGCCCTGTTAGTTGTCGCCTGTCCTTGCGCCCTGGTCATCAGCACCCCCGTCAGCCTGATCAGCGCCATCAGCGCCGCCGCCCGGCAAGGTGTGCTGGTCAAGGGCGGGGCCTATCTGGAGGCCTTCAGCCGGGTCAAGGCCATTGCCTTTGACAAGACCGGCACCCTGACCACGGGCCAAGCGGCCGTGGCGCGGGTGCGTTCTGTTGCCTGCGAGAATGTCGAGAGCGGCGTTTGCGACCCCTGCGACGATCTGCTCGATCTGGCCGGTGCGGTGGAACGGCATAGCACCCACCCCCTGGCGCGGGCCATCGTCGCCGCCCAGGATCAGCGCCTCCGCCCGTCTGTCTATGCCTCGCCCCAGGCAGTGCAGGCGCTGGCCGGGAAGGGTTTGCAGGGCACACTTGGGGGCAAGCAGGTTTTTCTGGGCAGTCACGCCTACTTCGAAGCCAACATCCCCCACGCCGAGCACTGCGCCGACATCGCCGCCGCGGCGGCGATGGGCCAGACGGCCGTTCTTGTCAGCAGTGACAACCGCTACCAGGGCTACCTGACGATCACCGACACCCCGCGTGCGGGCACACGGGCTGTCATGGACGCGCTCAGGCAACAAGGTGTGCGGACTTTGGTCATGCTCACGGGAGACGAAGCCGCGACCGCCGCCAGTGTGGCCGCTGCGGTCGGCGTTAGCGACGTGCGCGCCAACCTCTTGCCCGGTGACAAGGTCACGGCGATGCGCGAGTTGATGGCTCAGTACGGGGCTGTGGCGATGGTGGGAGACGGCATCAACGACGCCCCAGCCCTGGCGACGGCAACCGTTGGCATTGCCATGGGCGCGGCGGGGTCCGCCCAGGCGCTGGAGACCGCCGACATCGCCCTGATGAGTGATGACCTGGCGCACCTCCCGTTTGGGCTGCGGCTGAGC
>CAZHTZ010000054.1:18185-20571 GCA_964535455.1 uncultured Caldilineales bacterium | reverse complement strand
GACGTCAAAACCACCATGATCTACACCCACGTCCTCCAAAAAGGCCCCCTTGCCGTCCGCAGCCCACTGGACTAACCAGAAGCCAATTCGCAATTCCCAATTCGCAATTCCCAATTCCCAATCCGCAATTCCCCCATGCACCCCGCCACCCACCCCACCGCCCTACGCGTCCAGGATGCCGGACGCGCCCTGGGACTCGACATCGACGTCCTCGAGTTCGACGCCAGCACACGGACGGCTGAGGACGCGGCTGCAGCGGTGGGCTGCCAGGTAGGGCAGATCGTCAAGTCTCTGGTCTTCCTGGTGGCCAGAAAGCTGGTGATCTGCCTGGTGTCGGGCAGCAACCGGGTGGACGAGCGCAAGCTGGCCGGTTGGGCGGGCGTGGGGCGCAAGCAGGTGCAGCGGGCCGGCGCCGAGGCCGCTCGCGCCGTCACCGGCTACGCCATCGGCGGCATCGCTCCTTTTGGCTATCCTGAACCACTGGACGTGCTCTTCGATCAGGATCTATTGCAGTATGAGGTCATCTGGGCCGCGGCCGGGACACCAAACGCCGTCTTTGGCGTCACACCGCAGGCCCTGGCAACTGCGACGAAGGCGTTCGTGCAGAACTTGGCCGGCTAGATGGGTGACAGCAAGCAGTTCGGTTTCGGGACCAAGCCGTATCCTGGTATCATGATGACGAAACCATCGCCTGAAGGCGCGGTGCAGCATCTGGCCCGCGCCGGTCGTTCCCAACCGGTCCCGGCACTGTGCAGGTTGGCCTCAGCGGATGAGCTGCCAGAGGTTAGCGCCCTGGCAGTTCGCAGCTTCCACCAGAGTATCGCGCCGCTGTATGGTGCGCCTGGCATTGCCAACTTCCTTGCCTATGCCAGCAGCCAAGCCCTACAGAGCCGTTGTTGCCAGGATCAATTCGTGCTGGTAGCTGAGAATGACGAGCACGAACTTCTCGGCATGGTTGAAGTGCGCGCCCACCGGCACATTTCCATGCTTTTCGTCGATCCCGATCACCGGCGCCAGGGTGTTGGCCGTGCCCTGCTTGCAAAGGCAATCACTCTGGTTCGCAGCCACAACCCGGCGCTCGAAGCGCTGTCAGTCAATGCGTCGCCCAATGCCGTGGGCGCCTATCGGCGTTTCGGGTTTCGAGCCACGGCGGCGATGCAGAAGACGGATGGCATCATCTACCGGCCCATGGTTCTTAATCTGACCGACTGGGTCGACCCCCAGTCTTGAACCAAGCGAGCTTAACTCTCGGCTCAACGAGCCCCTCATCGAGGTACTGCATGACCAGCAACGTCCACCGCCCCATGCGTTCTGACACCATCAAGAAAGGCATCGAGCGCGCTCCCCATCGCGCCCTGCTCCGGGCCACCGGCGTCAAGGAAGAAGACTTCGTCAAGCCCTTTATCGCCATCGCCAACAGTTATGTCGACATCATCCCCGGGCACGTGCACCTGGACAAGTTCGGTGACATCGTCAAGCAAGCGGTACGCGACGCTGGCGGCGTTCCCTTCCTGTTCAACACGATCGGCGTCGACGATGGCATTGCCATGGGGCATTTCGGCATGAAATACAGCCTGCCCAGCCGCGAGATCATCGCCGACTCGGTAGAGACGATGGTCAACGCCCACCAGTTCGACGCCCTCATCTGCATCCCCAACTGCGATAAGATCGTACCCGGCATGCTCATGGCCGCCATGCGCTGCAACATCCCCACGATCTTCGTCTCCGGCGGCCCGATGTATGCCGGCAAGACCGAGGACGGCCAGATCGTGGACCTGATTTCTGTGTTCGAGGGCGTGGGTTCGGTCGCGGCGGGCAACATGACGGAAGCGCGGCTGGCCGAGATCGAGAGGGTGGCCTGCCCGACCTGCGGCTCCTGCTCCGGCATGTTCACGGCCAACAGCATGAACTGCCTGTGCGAAGCCCTGGGCATCGCCCTACCGGGGAACGGCACCGCTATGGCCCTCAGCCCGGAACGCGAGGCGCTGGCCCGCCAGGCAGCCCACCAAGTCATGTGGCTCCTGGACAACAACGTCTGTCCGCTCGACATCGTCACGCCCGCCAGCATCGACAACGCCATGGCGCTTGACGCAGCAATGGGCGGCAGCACCAATACCATCCTCCACACCCTCGCCATCGCCATCGAAGCTGAGATCGATTACCCGATCTCCCGTATCGACGCCGTCAGTCGCCGCACTCCCAACATCTGCAAGGTCTCACCTTCCAGCAGCTATCACGTCGAGGACGTGCTGAAGGCAGGCGGCATCAACGCCATCCTCTACGAGCTGGGGAAAAAGCCCGGCGCCCTGAACCTGGACTGCCTGACGGTCACGGGCAAGACGCTGGGCGAAAACATCGCCGGATGTGCCTCGAAAGACCCTGACTG
>CAZHTZ010000054.1:16411-18085 GCA_964535455.1 uncultured Caldilineales bacterium | reverse complement strand
ATGCTCTCGCCGACCAGCTACATCATGGGTCGCGGCCTGGGCAACAGCGTGGCGCTGATCACCGATGGCCGCTTCAGCGGCGGCACTCGCGGCGCCTGCGTCGGCCATGTCAGCCCGGAAGCAGCCGCGGGCGGCCCCATTGCCCTGGTGAAGGCGGGCGATCTCGTGACCGTGGACATTCCGAACCGGCGCCTGCAGTTGCACGTGGACGACGCCGAACTGGAGCAGCGCCGGGCCGACTGGAGGCCGCGGGTGCGCCCGAACCTGCCCCGTTTCTTGAGCAAATACGTCCAGATGGTGACCAGCGGTTCTACCGGCGCCGTTCTCAAGTGGTGACCGGAGCTTGACACAGTCAAAGGCACACGCCAGCGTATGCCGAAATCCTCCAGGAGAAGAGATCGATGACCGCCAAAACCAGTTTCACCGCCGATGAATGGCAGCTCCTCAAGGAAGTGCCCATGCTGATTGGGACCGCCATTATGGCAGCGGGCGGACCCACCAAGAAAGAAGCATGGACACTTGTCCAGTCGGTCGCCGCTGCCGCCGAGGACTATCCCCAGGACGAGCTGATCCAGGCCCTACTTCAGCGCGACGAATGGGACCAGGACGAGCAGCAGCAGTTCACCTCCCAGTATGAGGGGGAGACTGCAGAGGCCATTGGGTCCGACATCTTTGCCAGAACAGGCCAGGCGCTCGGGATCCTGGGAGCCAAGGCAACCGCGCAGGAGACGGCTGACTACAAGACCTGGGCTTACTCGGTGGGCGTCGCCGTCGCCAAAGCCTCCAAGGAAGGTGGTTTTCTGGGCATGGGCGGCGAACGCGTAAGCGCAACAGAGAAAGAGGCGCTCACCAACATCGCCGAGGCGCTGGGCGTCAAAGCCAAAGGGTTCTAGGGTGTTCGCATGATGAGGCTCGGTGGCGGCTCAGTCCTATGACCAAGCGCTTCGTCCTCGTCGCCGGCAACATCGGCACCGGAAAGACCTCGATCACGGAGCGCATCGGCGTCCGGCTCGGCTGGCAGACCAGCTTCGAGTCGGTGGCCGACAACCCCTACCTGGCGGACTTCTACACCGACATGAGGCAGTGGTCGTTCCATCTGCAGGTCTTCTTCCTGGGCCATCGCGCTCAACAGCACCTCGCCCTGGCGCTTAGCCCCCAATCAGCCATCTCAGACCGCAGCATCTACGAGGACGCCCACATCTTTGCGCGCGCCCTGCACGAGATGGGCAATCTCAACGAGCGCGACTACCGGTCGTACCGCAAGGTCTACGAATTGATCATCGCCAACCTGCCGCGTCCCGACCTCCTCCTGTTCCTGACTGCACCTGTCTCCGTGTTGGGAGAGCGCATCCACCGCCGCGGGCGCTCCATCGAGAGCGGCATCACCTCCGACTATCTGGCCCTCCTCGACCGCTATTACGAGGAATGGCTGCAGAACTTCGACCTTTGTCCCGTGCTCACGATCCGTTCGCAGGATCTTGACTTCGTGCACAAGCCCAAACACCTGGGCATCGTCATCAACCGCATCCAGGAGAAGCTGGCAGGTCGGGAAGATATGGTCCTGTCGTAGGCAGAGGGCAATTCGGGGGCAAACCGTGAATTGCCCCTACACGCCACCCGCCACCCGCCACCCAGGGCAATTCGTGAATTGCCCCTACACGCCACCCGCCACCC
>CAZHTZ010000054.1:0-16311 GCA_964535455.1 uncultured Caldilineales bacterium | reverse complement strand
GCCACCCGCCACCCAGGGCAATTCGTGAATTGCCCCTACACGCCACCCGCCACCCACCACCCGCCCCTCTTGGTGCGTTCCCGCAAAGCCATTACAATAGGCGCCGCAGAGGAGATAATGACCGATACCGCCCTGATCAACAAGCTGCAAATCAAACCGGGAATGCGCTTGCTGGTCTTGAACGCGCCCGCAGACTACCGAGCCCGGTAGATTCTCTTCATGTCCATCGAGCGCAGCAACGAAGTCTGGATAGCCGATCTGCACGCTGAGGGTGTCCGCCGCGACACCGCCATCGAGGATCTTCTGGTCTGGCTGCGACGCCGCTTGTTTTATTACCTGCGCGAGCGCAGCGACCTGCGCGATCTGGGAGAGGAAGAGCTGCAGCAGTTAGCCGCTGACTTCACCCAAGACAGCGTGTTGATCATCCTGCAGAAGCTCGACCAGTTTGAGGGGCGCAGCAAGTTCACGACCTGGGCGGCAAAGATTGCCGTCCATCAGGCCCTGGGGGAATTGCGCCGGGCGCGTTGGCGCGACGTGTCGCTGGATGCGCTGACCGCCGAAGGCCAACCGGATTTTTCCTTCCTGGCCTCGGATTCCGCCACGCCCGAGGAGCGCACCTTGCGGCAGGCGGTGGTGGACACCGTCCTGGATGTGCTGCAGCACGAGCTCAGTGACCGGCAGCGACAGGCCCTCTACTCGCGGTTGGTGTTGGGCATCCCAATCGAGTTGCTGGCCGAGCAGCTAGAGACGAATCCAAACGCCCTCTACAAGCTCCTGCATGACGCTCGCAAGCGTCTGAAGAACCGCCTGCGCGAGCGGGGGATCAGCCCGGAAGAGGTGCTCGCCACCTTCGCCTGAAGCGAACTCGAATATTAGAGTTTCGTAAGAAACGCCGCCCGTACGTCGTCCATCAGTTGATGAACACACCGATGCCACCAGCCACGCCTCGCCGGGCAGAAATACTTGCCAAGCTCATGCGCATTCTGTCACTGACCGAAGAACGCGAGCTTTCCTGCCCGGAAGCTTTCCAACTTGTCGATTACTATGCTGAATTGGAGTTGGCGGGAGAGAACGTGCATGGCTTGATGCCACGGGTGGCGCATCACCTGCACCTCTGTGGGGAGTGCCTTGAAGAGTATGTAGCCGTACGCCGCCTGCTCAGCATCGACATCGAGGATGAGGCGGAGTACTGACGGGCTGCCCTTTGCCGGCAACCGGCCCGGCTTGCTCTATGGCTGCGTGGAGACGTCCGTGCGGTCCAAAACCGTGAGCAGCAGCCGGTGCCTGCCCGGCAGCACATGCTCGTGGTAGCTCGTGAAGGCGCTGTGCAGCAAAAGGAAAAACGGCTCATCCGCTTCTACCTCCACCCGCTGGCCCGCGCCCGACTGCTCCCCTATCTGCACCCTGCCCCACGGCAAAATCACCGTGCTGCCGGGCGCGATCCCTTCGATCCACCACTCGGCGGTGCGATTCTCTTCGTCGACATGGAACTGTGCGTCCATACTCGTATCCGCTTCTGTAAGCTGAGTAGCGACTCCAAATGGAACTGAAAGGCAAAACTGCGATTGTGACAGGGGGTGCAAATCGGGTGGGCCGGGCGCTGGTGCTGGCCCTGGCCCAGGCTGGCAGCGACATCCTTCTGCATTATAACCATTCCGCCGCCGAGGCCGAGAGTACCGCCGAGGAGGCGCGGCGCTATGGCGTCCGTGTGGTCGTGCACAAGGCCGACCTGGCACGTTTGGACGAACTGGCGACCCTCCCGGCGTTGGCTGCGGAAAGCCTTGGCCCTGCCCAGATTCTGGTCAATAGCGCCGCCATCTTTCCCAACGACACGCTGCTCGATCTGACACTTCCGGCCTGGACCGAAACCCTGCAAACCAACCTGCAAGCGCCTGTCTTTCTCACGCAAGCGTTCGTGCGCGCCCTGCCGGAGCAGGCCGAAGCCGCCGTGGTGAACATCACTGATTGGCGCACAGAACGACCCTATCGCACCCACCTTAGCTACACGGTGGCCAAAGGCGCTCTGGATACGTTCACCGAAACTGCCGCTCTGATACTCGCCCCCCGCGTGCGCGTGAATGGCATTGCCTTGGGGGCCATGCTGCCGCCGCCCGACCGCGACCAGGCCTATCTCGATGCCCTGGTCGCTACCATACCTTTACAGCGCGCCGGCGGCGCCCAGGTCGTTGCCGACACCTTGCTCTATCTGCTGCGCAATGATTTCGTCACCGGCGAAATCATCCGGCTCAACGGTGGCGCCCACTTGAAGTAGCCCACTTCCCCCACCTGGCGCTCCCGCTGGCCGATGTGGCGCCCGCCTGGGTGCATCCGCAGCTCGGAGTCACGTTACGTCAACTCGCAGACCGGATGACCTACGCCTCCGGTGACATCGCTCCTGTCCAACTGGCAAATTGATCGAGCAGCCCGTCGGGGTCGCGCAGGAGCGCCAAGGCATCCATATGGTAGACGTCGCCAACGATCTGATACGCTGGCCCTGGTTCGTCCAGGTCTTCCCAGGAGGGCTCATCGATGTAGATGTTGAGCCGTCCCCCTGGGCCAAACAGGGCCAGATCGGCTTCTGGCCGGTCGCCCATGTCCACCGGATACCAGCATTCAACCGCCAGGCCGCGCTCACGGATGGCAGCGTAGAGCTTCTGGCGTGCAACGGCCCGCAGCCAGAGATCGCTGACGTCGGTCGCCTGGAGAAGTCTCTCCAACGTGGTGTAGATGAAGGTGATACGGGCCTGATGAGCCGAAGGCACCGGCTTGGGTAGGGGTTGGAGTTCTCCGAGTTCGATTTTGAAGTACTGGTCAGCAGCGCGCGGGTGATCGGGTTCATCCGGCAGAAGGTCGGCCCGTGTCAGCAAATGGTATCGCAGGATGGGAGCGAGGTAATTGATGCGCTGCCCCTGAGCCCCAAAGGCGCTCGTCTGGTAGAGCGCCAGGTATTCGGCCGCGATCTGGCGGGGCGCCCTCCCCACGGGGATGCGGTACCAGTGTTGGTCCTGGGCCAGTCGCAGGTCGCGGTCGTTGTTGACGACGGCGACAAGAACGGGCGTCCAGGCGTCGTCGGGATGCGAACGGCGGTAGGAGGGACCAGAAGGCGTGAGCTTCATAGGCGTGCTGACAACAGTATTCTAGCCTGCCCCCAATGGGGGGTCAAGGGATCAGCGTCCTGTCAACTAACAACGCCGTAGACCCGAGGCCATCTCTTGAGTCAGGCGATGCCATGCCTGTCTACAAGGTCAGGTGCGTAGTTGGCCAAATGCTGCCGGAGTTGCAGCAGCGCCAGGTCCTTCGCCCTGGCTTCGATCATGACGTCGAAGTCCCGCACCGGCGGCAGCGTTCGCAAGAAGTCGATCACCGGGAAGGGGTTGAGGTAGGCGCTGTGACGGTTGAGGCGCGGTGGATGCGGACGGTTGCGGCGATCGCGCACGAGCTCGGTGGCAGGCGTGGCGACATGAATCTTGGGCGTCTGCTCGGCCGGCCAAGTGTCCAGGCACATAGCAAGCGCATAGGCAGTGGGAAGGCCGGTCGGGTTGTATAGCTGGTGGTGGAGCAGGTCGAACACGAGCCGGACACCCGTGCGATCGTGGACCCACAAGCAGTCGCTCACGCCGAACAGGCGGTCATCGTGCTCCAGGACCAATCGCGCTCGCACCCCCGGCGGCAGGCTCTCGAAGCCCCGGCAGAAGGCTTCCAGCGCTGCCTGCCGGTTTCGCTGAGAGGCGCCGGCGTGCAGAACGATGACAGCCTCAGGTCCCACCCTCATCGCCGCCAACAAGCGGGCCAGCCCGCTCAACTCAGTTCCCGCACGCGTGGCCAGCAGCTCGTCGACGGCGTTCAGCACCACATGCGCACCGGCGTGAAAGCTCAGGCGCAATCCCAGACGTCGCGCTTGGTCGCCTGTGGCGGCCAGTTCCGCCTCACACTCTTCAATTTGGCGATGGAACTCCGGAAAGGCCGGATGGGTCAGGTAAGGCGCCAGGTCAGAGCTGAGCCGGTACATGCAGATGCGCTGGCTGTCCATGTAGAGAAACAGATCGCGCAGGTAGGCCAGGCTGACGGAGAGATGCGGCCGGTTCTGCCAGCGGCGGCTGTCGTGGCTGCGCAGGCCGGGACGGCCAACGACGGTAACCGAAAAGCCAAGGCGCATGGGCAGAGGTGGCGGGTGAGGGGTGATGGGTGGCGGGTGATGGGTGGCGGGTAGCGAAAACAGTGGTGGGGGGACCGCAGACCGCGGCGGTTATTGCGCCTTGCTCTAATCATGCAACTGCTGGGCCAGCGCCTCAGGTTCTGTGACGGGCAGGTTGCAGGCGTAGTTCCGGCAGACGTAAGCGGCGGGCTTGCCGTTGACCAGCGTACGGCCCTGCAGGGGCGTCACAAGGCTGCGGGCTGCGTTCTCAGGCCCACAGGCCGCTGTCACCGTGTCCGGCAGCCAACGCTCCTGCACCGCCTGGCGCAGGGCTTGCGTGGCCGGATCGTCTGGGTCGCCCACGATGACCACCTCCCGCGAGGGTCGCAGATAGAGGTCCAGAGCCGAGAGCAGGTAGCCGAACCCGGTGGACTGGGTAGTCATGGGATGACGCATGAAGCGGAAGATCGTCTCGCTGCGCTGGGCATAGTCGGGACGGTCGAGCAGGCGGGCCAGGCGCAGGGCCGCATGAGCATAAGCGCTGTTGCCTGCGGGCTCGGCATTGTCAAAGAAGTCCTTGCGGCGGACGATCAATTGCTCATGGTCGTCGGCGGTGTGATAGGCGGCGCCGTTCGCCTCATCCCAGAAATGGCTGTGCACGATGCCAAGCAGTCGAACGGCCTCGGCCAACCAACGCTCGTCGAAGGTCACCTGGTAAAGCGCCACCAGGCCGTCGGCCACGACGGTGTAATCCTCCAGGTAGGCATTGAGCGTCGCCCGGCCATCCTTCCAGGAGCGGTAGAGCCGGCCGCGCTCATCGGTCATGCTTCCCATCAGGAACTCAGCATTGCGGACGGCCGCTTCCACGTAGTCGGAACGGCGCAGGGCCGCGCCTGCCTCGGCGAACGTACGCAGCATCAGCCCGTTCCAGGCCGCCAGCACCTTTTCGTCCCGGCCGGGCTTCACCCGCTTTGCCCGCACGCCAAACAGGAGCCGGCGACCACGATTGAGGACATCGAGGAGATGTTGCGCCGTGACCCCCGCCTCCTCCGCCACCACGTCCAGGCTCTTGGCCACATGCAAGATGTTCTTGCCCTCGAAGTTGCCCTGGGAGGTGATGTCGTAATAGCGGGAGAAGAGCACTGCCTCGGCGTCGCCCAGCAGCTCCTTGATTTCGGCGGTGGTCCAGACAAAGAACTTGCCCTCCTCGCCCTCGCTGTCGGCATCCTGTGTGCTGTAGAACCCGCCGGAAGGGTCCGTCATCTCAAGGAGCACATAGTCCAGCGTCTCCTCGACGATGCGGCGGAAAAAGGGGTCGCTCGTGACCTGCCAGGCATAAAGATAGACGCGGCCCAGCAGAGCGTTGTCGTACAACATCTTCTCGAAATGCGGCACCAGCCAGTGGTCGTCGGTGCTGTAGCGATGAAAGCCCCCACCGAGCTGGTCGTACATGCCGCCGTTCGCCATCTTGCGCAAGGTATGCGTGACCATCGCCAATGCCGCCGGCTGGCCGGTGCGGTCGTGCTGGCGCAGCAGAAACTCAAGCGCCATGGCCTGAGGAAACTTCGGCGCGCTGCCAAAGCCGCCTTCCCTGTCATCATAGCTCTGGTAGAGGGTAGCCGCCGCCGCGTCGAGCAGGTTGACCGCGAGATCGCCGGTGTCCGCCTGCAGCTTGCCGCTGCGAGACAAAGCCTCGGTGAGCTGGGCGGCCGACTCGTCCACGCGCTGGCGGCGGTTTTGCCAGGCGTCCACGATACTCTGGAGGACGCGACGAAATGAGGGCATGCCATAGCGTTCTGTGGGCGGGAAATAGGTGCCCCCGTAGAACGGCTCGCCCTCCGGCGTGAGGAACACCGACATGGGCCAGCCGCCCCGCTGCGTGAGCGCCACCACCGCATCCATGTAGATGGCGTCGACGTCGGGCCGTTCTTCCCGGTCCACCTTGATGCTCACATAGTGCCGGTTGAGAAGGTCAGCGATGCCCGAATCTTCGAAGGATTCATGGGCCATGACATGACACCAGTGGCAGGCGGCATAGCCAACGCTGAGAAAGACCGGTTTGTTCTCGGCCCGCGCCCGGGCAAAAGCATCGGGACCCCATTCGTACCAATCGACGGGATTGTGGCTGTGCTGCAGCAGATAAGGTGAGGTGGCGTTTGCCAGGCGATTAGGCATAATGAGTTACTTCGGTACTTCGCCTACCACGTTGAAATTGCCCAGGTTGCTGAACGAACCCGGCACATTCAAACGTACATCCACCTCGGCCCCGGAGGGCACAGCGTAGGGCAGACGCTGGGTGTCGCTGCGGGCGAACACGAGCTTGCCGTCCTGGTCATACAACAGGCCCACCAGATAGATGTAGCGGCGAACATCGTTGCTGGGATTGCGCAAAGTGGCCTTGAGGACGACATCGCCGTTGTCGTTTGTCTCAGTCTTGCCGGTAACGTACTCCCAGGCAGGTAGGGCCTCGTTCTTGGTATCCTTGGCCAGGACGAGACGAACCACGGCATAGCTGGCTTGGTCGACCGCAGCCACGTCGCTGCCTATGCGTTTGGTGAGATAGGTCGTGCCACCGGCGGGGACGACGCGCTGCTCCAGACGCCAGGAATCGGCGCCCAGAAGCTGGTTGTTGGCGTCGTAGACTTCGATCGCGGCAGTCAAGTCTCCCAGGTTGCGTGTGCGTCCATTGTGGATGGGCGCCGAGACCAGGGCGCCGTTGGCCGTCTTGACCATCATCGTCTCACCGACCTCGATACCCAACAGCGGATCGGCATCCTGGACGACGTCATCCAGCGGCGGTGAAACAAGCTGGATCGAGTTGAGGAGGAAATCATAGGTCGGGGCATAAAGATCTGCGTCTCCCGGCGGAGTGCTGAAGCTGGCGATGTAAAGCGTGTTGCCGCCGGAAAAAGACCGCAGCTCCGTGCGGTACATCCCCTCGTCCGGACTGAGGGCGTCGAAGCGCAGCATTTGTTCGTGCAAGGAGAGCTGCTCGCTGGCAAGCTGTTCGTATCCGTCCTCTTTGGCGACATCACCCACGGCGTTGGCCAGGGCGTCGCCCAGATCCTTGGGGGTCGGGCTGCGTTCGAGGTCCGAAGCCGCCACCGAGAATTGGGCCAGGCCGCTGGCATCCTGGAGTAGAGCTCCGCCCTCGTCATCCTCCAACACGTTCCAGGCAATGGGAAGGGTGAGGGTGAGCGTCCCGGAAGGGTGGACGTAGAGCTGGCCCACCGGCGCTTGCACGCCCGCCTTGACCTGCAAAGTGGACCCCACATAGGTCCACAGCGGCTTCACGTCCTCCCAATCCGCTTCGGCACTGGTAAGACTCAGACCGGCCACGGTAGCGCCGTCCAACCAGAATTCGCCCAGGAAGTGCAGCGACGGCCCATTGGCCTCAAGTTGGCCGACCCACTCCAGGCGCTGGCGTCCTTCCGGCGTGGTAGTGTTGGCAAGAATGTGGTAACTATCAGGATTGATGACCTCGGGCGCCGTGACCGTCGTGCTGACGACGCTGGTCAAATAGGCGGTGGCATCGACCTTGTCGGGCACGACCTGGTAGTAGGCGGTGAGGTTGCGTGGGCTGTCCGTCGTCTCCAGGAAGCGAATACCCCCCGGCGCCGTCACCGCGATCCAGTCGGCCGGAGCCTGCAACGTGAAAGCACCGTTCGGTGCTTCGTAGGGCGCAAAGCTCTGACGCAGGATGGGAGGCAGCGGCGTGGGGGTGGCCGTAGGCTCCGGGGTCGGGGTCGCCGGAAGGGGTGTGGGCGTGGAGGAGCGGGAGCAGGCAGACAGTGAGAAAGCCAACAAAAGGAGTCCGGCGGTCAGAGCGAAGGGGAATCGGCTCATGGGACTTTGCACCAAGGGGGGAATGCGCTTGCATCACGGTCGGTGCATGAAAGGCGCTGCACCGACCGCATGAGGTAGGTCTCAATCCTACGGCGAGAAGAGCCTAATCCTACCGCACAACCCAGCGCTCCTTCAAGACCTGCCTCCCTCTATGTGAGGCGCCGGGCCTTCTGTTGCAACGCGTACAGGAAGTTGAGGGCTTCAAGCGGCGTCATCGTGCTGATGTCGACCTGCTCCACCTCGTGACGGATGGGGTCGGGGCCTTCGTTGAACAGGTCAAGCTGGATCGGTCCCTTGAGATCGAGACTGAGCGCCTGTCCGGCCGTGGCCTGCTGCTCGAGCTGCTGCATGATCTCGGTCGCCCGGCCGATGACCTGCCGGGGGAGCCCTGCCAGTTGAGCCACATGGATGCCATAGGAGCGGTCAGCGCCGCCGGGCCGGATTTCGTGCAGGAAGACCACATCGTCCCCCTGTTCGGCCACGGCCACGTGGTAATTGACCAGGTGCGGCAGGCGCTCGGACAAGGCCGTCAGCTCGTGGTAATGCGTGGCAAAGAGGGTGCGGGCCTGCAGCCGGGGATGGGTGTGAACGAACTCGATCACCGCCCAGGCGATGGCCATGCCGTCATAAGTGCTGGTGCCGCGGCCCAGCTCGTCCAGGATGATCAGCGACCGCCGCGAAGCATGGTTGAGGATGTTGGCCGTCTCCACCATCTCCACCATGAAGGTGGACTGGCCGCTGTGCAGCTCATCCTGCGCCCCGATGCGGGTGAAGATGCGGTCCACCAGGCCAATGTGAGCGGCCTCCGCCGGAACGAACGAGCCGATCTGGGCCATCAAGGTGATGAGCGCCGTCTGGCGCAAAAACGTGCTTTTCCCCCCCATGTTCGGGCCGGTGAGGATGACGATACTGCGCTCGGCGTCGAGGTGCGTGTCGTTCGGCGTGAAGGGCACGACCGCCTGCGTGAGCTCGACCACGGGATGGCGCCCGTGCTTGATGGCAAGGACCAGGTCGTCAGACAGCTCGGGTCGTACGTAGCGGCGGTCGACGGCGAGATCGGCCAGAGCAGCGTGCACATCCACGGCGGCCACCGCTGCGGCCATGGCCAACAGTCTTGGCGCCATGGCTGCCACCTGCTCCACCACGCCTCGGAAAATCTGCGTCTCCAGGTCCAGCAGCCGCTCCTGGGCATTGAGGATCAGCGATTCGTACTCCTTCAGCTCGGGCGTGATATACCGCTCGGCGTTTGCCAGGGTCTGTTTGCGAATGTAGTCATCCGGCGCAAGGGGGACATTGGACTTGCTCACCTCCAGGTAGTAGCCGAAGACCTGGTTGTAACCGACCTTCAGGCTCTTGATGCCTGTGCGCTCCCGCTCGCGGCTCTCCAACCCGGCAATGTAGGCGCGGGCGTCTTTGGCTGCCAGGGTGATGCCGTCCAGCTCGGCGCTGTGACCGGGGCGGATGACTCCGCCATTCTGCAGCGTGGCAGGGGGGTCATCGGCAATGGCCAATTCCAACAGCTCGAGCACCTCGGTGCAGGGATCCAACCCCTCCTTCTGGTCCAGCCGGGCGGCGATGCGGCCCACCTGAGGCAGGGCCTGCAAACTCTGGCGCAGGCCCGCCAGGTCGCGCGGGGTAGCGGTCTTCTGGGTGCAGCGGTTGGTCCAGCGCTCGATGTCGCCCACCTCACGCAGGGCCTGGCGCAGCTCAGCCCGCGTCAGGGCATCCTGAGCCCAGGCCTCCACCGCGTCCAGGCGCTGCTGCAGCGCCGCCACATCCAGCAAGGGCTGGCTGACGCGGCGACGCAGCAATCGCCCGCCCATGGCCGTGCGGGTCCGGTCCAGCACCCAAAGGAGCGAGCCCTTGTGCTGTCCGTCGCGCAAGGTCCCCACCAGCTCCAGATTGCGTCGGGTAGCCGGGTCGAGCACCATGAACTGCTCGGTGCTGTAGGTGCGCAAAGGGATGAGATGGCCGAGCGCTGATTTCTGGGTATCGCGCAGGTATTGGATCAGGGCGCCGGCTGCGCTGATCGCCATAGGCAATCCCTCGCAGCCAAAGGCCGCCAGGCTGGCGGCGCCGTAGTAATCGAGTAACGCCTGCCGCGCCGTCTCCTGCGCGAAACGCCAGGCCGCGTAAGGCGAGAGGGTGTACTCGAAGCGGGGGGGCAGGGTCCTGGAGCCATCGGTCCTCGGGGTGTCGTAGCCGCTGCCCTCGGGCGCCACGATCTCGGCCGGATCCAGGCGGGCCAGCTCTTCGGACACGCGACGGGCGATGTCTTCACCGCTGATCTCGGTAACGGCGAACTCACCTGTCGTCACGTCCGCATAGGCCAGCCCTGCTCGCTTGCCACCTTCGAAGACCAGCGCTGCCAGGTAGTTGTTGCGGCGCTCTTCCAGCAGGTTCGGCTCAATAAGGGTGCCGGGCGTCACCACACGAATGACCTCCCGGTCCACCAACCCTTTGCCCACTTCCCCGATCTGCTCGCAGATGGCGACCTTGTACCCGGCATGGATCAGTTTGGCGATGTAGATGTCGGCGCTGTGCCACGGCACCCCCGCCAGAGGCACCCGCTCCCCCGCCGTCACCGGCCGGCTGGTCAGCACCACATCGCAGACTTCGGCCACAATGCGGGCATCCTCGTCGAAGGTCTCATAAAAGTCCCCCAGCCGGAAGAAGAGAATGGCGTCAGGATATTGTTTCTTCAACAGGAGATACTGCCGGCGCATGGGGGTGGACATGTCGCGATTGTAACGGAGGAGAAAGTGGTCGCCAAATGAGCAGGGAATGGGCTGGAAAGTGAGCAGCGACGGAACTTAGACTGACAGCATCCATCCTGACAACCTCATCCGGCTGTCTGGCCAATTCGACTTCGACAACGCCCGCCTCTTCTTCGAAGACCGGCGCCGTCCCATCCAAACCTGCTGGCACTCGTTAGCGCTTGCCAGCGCCCGCTACCATCCAGACCACTCAACGCGTCAGGAGAATTCTCATGTCTACGACCCCGTATGAACGTTCCGCCGGCCTTGCCGCCATCCTCGCCGGTCTCATCGGCCTGCTCTACTCGATTGCTTTTGTCGTCCTGCAGAACGCATTGCTGAGTGCGCTGTGCCTCACGCTCGGCGGCCTGTTGTCTCTGGTCGCCCTGGTGGCTCTGTTCAACCGGCTGGCCGAAAGTGACACCCCCTTCGCCCTCCTCGGACTCATCCTCGGCAGCTTCAGCGCCCTCGGCGCCGCCGTCCACGGCGCCTACGATCTGGCAAACGCCCTCCACCCCGCCGGAGCGCTGCCGGAAGGTGTCGCCAACCTGCCGAGCGCCATCGACCCGCGCGGCTTCCTCACCTTTGCCGCCGCTGGCCTGGCCGTACTTGTCGCTGCCAGCCTGATGGGACGAGGTGGCCGCTTTCCCAATAGCTTCCGTTTGCTCACGCTCGTTCTGGGCATTCTGCTGGTCGTCATCTATTTGGGCCGCCTGATCGTGCTGACACCCAGCAATCCCCTCGTCTTGGTGCCTGCGGCGTTGACCGGCTTCATCCTCAACCCGGTCTGGTACGTCTGGCTGGGACTGGAGGTACGCAAGGGCTGGTCCACGAAATCCATGAGCATGTCTGCCGGCGCCTGAGGGTCACCGCGCCCAGCACGACGCCGTCTTCGGCGAGGCGGGCATCACTCGCGAACAGGTCTGGATCGAACGGACGCCGATGGGTGATTTGGCGGTTGTCAGCTTCGAAGCGGACTCGGTCGAACGCGCCTTCGGCACATTGGCTACGTCAACTTCCCCCTGGGCGGCTGGCTTCCGCGACCTCCTGATGAAGGCACATGGCGTCGACGTGACGAAACCGGCTGCGCCGAACGAGCAGGTGGTAGACTGGCACGCCTAGGCCACCCGTCGTGATTCCGCGCACGAATCGCACTGCAGCCAACTGGTGTGGCTTGCAGTGCGATTCGTGCGCGAGTGACTCCTGAAAGTGATCGAGGAATGATGGTGCCGGCGAAATCTCAATTCGATCCCGACAAGGTGGCTTTCTTCGAAACCGCCGGCTGGAAGGCCTACTACGACCGCAACTGGCTTCGAGCCTTTGCCCTCATGGTGCGGCTCAACCGCGACCAGTTTGCCATGTCCTGGCCGGCCGCCGTTGGCGCCGCCATGGACATCGTGGCTGCTTCCAGGGCCTTTGCTCCGGTCGAGAGCGACTACCCAGGACGCGACGCTTTCTCGCCCACTTCTACGACAAGGCCCGGCGGCACGTCCATCTTGGCGCCGCAACTGCCACCGTCGCAGATTTGGAGCTTGACTACTAGGTCGTGCACCGGCGCCTGGCGCTCCGGCGGCTGCAACATCCCGAGCCAGGCGAACTCGAGCCGCTGGTGGCCTCATTGGTTCGCCTGCACGCCGTCCTCTTCGACGCTCCCGCCGCGGCCCTACGCGCCTCGGCTGAAGCCCGCGCCCGCGCAGCCGAGGTCGTCGACCGCATCACAGGAGGTCGCTCCGCCGATGTCGACGCCGACTGGGGCGCGGTCGAAGAGAACTTGCGGCAAGCGTATCGTGCGGTGCTCCCGGCGCAAGGTACTCTGCTGAAGGCCGAAAGCGCTCATGCCGGGGTGTCCTGAAGTTGGGTCACCGGCGGCGCGGCCGATGGCGATGGCACATTGGGTGGAGATTGGTGCTGCTGTTAACAGCGCTGTGGCATGTTAGAATGCCGCTGTGTCAGAACAGCCTATCACCCGCCGCGGCTTCATGGCCGGCGCCATCAAAGGACTGGCGGGCGCTGCGCTGCTCCTTACCGGGCCAGGCGGGCGCTCCCTTGGTGCCGCATCCTTACCCAACACCTGGCAGCCGCGCGGCGTCACCCGCCCCAACATCCTGATTCTACTCACCGACCAGGAGCGCCATTCCCGGCACTGGCCCGAAGGCTGGGCCGAGACCAACCTGCCCAACCACGCCCGGCTGGCAGCGAACGGGCTCACCTTCCGCCGTGCCTATTGCAATGCGGCCATGTGCTCGCCGAGCCGCGCTACGCTGCTCAGCGGCCACTACCCCACCTGGCACGGTGTCATGCGCACACTGACCTACGGCGGGTCGGCATCGGCCGCAGAGACGCCGCTGGCCCTCGACTACCCGCAGACGCTCGGCCACGTGCTGGCCACCGCCGGCTATCGAGTAGTCTACAAAGGCAAGCTGCACGTGACCAAGACGACCACAGGCGGCGAACCGGGCGCAGCAGAGGCGGCGCAACTGGGTTTTCACGACTGGGAGCCGACCACGGTCTGCGAGAACCAGGATATGGCGAACTTCGCAGGCGGCTGTGCCGATTGGGACCGCCAGATCGCCGACCAGGCCATCTCTTTCCTCGGTGGCCAGACGTCCCAAACAACCGCCGAACAGCCCTTCGCCCTGGTCGTGGGCCTGGGCAACCCGCATGACGTACTGGCCTACCCGCGCACTTGGGACGCCGAGGACCTCGTCACCGGCTGCGACAACTACGCCGGCTTCGACTTCGACCGCGGCATCGCCTTGCCTGCCACCGCCGGCGAAGACCTGGCGACCAAGCCCACATGTCAGAATCAGGCGCTCTCACTGTATGCGTTAGGGCTGGGAACGCTCACGCAGCAGACCCAGAAGCAACGTTACGTCAATTTCTACGCCGGTTTGGTGCAGCAAGTAGACACGCAGATCGGCCGAATCCTCGACGCCATTGCGCCCGAAGTGCTGGCCAACACCCTCATCGTCCTCACCTCCGACCACGGCGAAATGGGATTGGCGCACGGTGGGCAGCGTCAGAAGATGTTCATGGCCTATGAGGAGGCAATCAACATCCCGCTCATCCTATCACATCCTCAAATGTTCCCGGCGCCGCGGAGCACCGACGCCTGCGCCTCTCTTGTCGATCTCGTTCCTACGCTGGCGACGCTGGCTGGCGTACCCGACCGCGACCGCTGGCAGTTCAGCGGCGTCGACCTGACGCCGATCCTGGCTGAACAGGTCGCGTCCGTGCAGGACGAACTGCTCTTCCTGTTCGACGACGACAACGCCGGACAGGCCGACGGCCTGCCGCTCAACCCTATGACGGGCAAGCCAATGGTGACGCAGCCCAACCACATCCGCTGCCTTATGCGCCGCGACGGTGAAGGCGAGTGGAAGTACGCCCGCTACTTCGACCCCGCAGGCATAGAACCCGACCAACACGAGCTCTACCAGTTGCGCAGCGCTGCCGGTGAGCCCGTCGATCTGGACGAGCGGTTCAACCTCGCCACTGATCCGGCGTATGCCGCCAAGGCGGCTGAACTGGCGCAGCGATTGGCCGTTCTGGAACGCGAACGCCTCGGCCATCCAGTGTATTTGCCTCTCATCGCCTAGATCCTCTGTCGCCGGCCGCAGCACTATCGGGGCACCGGCGGCCCCTGTGCCACACGGTTCCACACCGCCTTCGCCCCCTCTGGCTGCTCCATCGTGCTCCACATCGCCTCGATCCACCAGGTGGCGCCCGCTTCGATCCATGGGCGGACGATGGCGCTGGCGGCAACAGGGTCATCGCCCGGCGTCTCACCCTCGACCACGATGTCATACGGTGTGGCATCAGCGCGGTGAGCTCCAATGTAGCCCCGTATCTCCCGCACCTCCTCCGGGGTGGCCTGGCGGGCTCCAGATTCACCCCCAACGACCGACGGTACAAGGCCATCGTAGCGCAGCGCCCGGCGCATGGACTTCTCGTGCGGCCAGGCGCCCACCACCCAGATGGGGATGCGGGGTTGCTGCACCGGCGGGGGCGGCGGCATGAAGTCCGTTTCCTGCACCTGGTAGTGTTTGCCTTCGTAGCGAAAGGGCTGTCCGGCCCATAAACCGGTGAGGATGTCCAACCCCTCGTCCATCAGCTCGGCGCGAGTCCTGCGGTCGCTGACCTCGCCGAAGGCCGTCCAGCCGCCATGGACAGCGCCCAGGCCCACGGTCAGTATGACACGTCCGCCAGAAAGATTGTCCAACGCTGCCGCCTCGCTCGCCAGCTTCCACGGCTTGATGCGCGGCAGCGGCGTCAGCATGGTGCCCAGGCGGATGCGTGTGGTCACCATGGCCGCCGCCGCCAGCAACACCCAGGCGTCGACGCCCCATACCGGTTCCCACACGAAGAAGCCGTCCCAGCCTGCCTGTTCCGCCGCCAAAGCCATGTTGGCCGCGGTGCGAGAGTCACCCCAGGGGAGCACGAAGCCGTACTTCATGCCACCGGCTCCGGGTTCACCACTCGCACCCCGCGCAGGGTCGACCACAGGAGCAGGAAGCCGAGCAGGAAGGCGAGTGGGAAGAGGGCGATGGAAGCCCCAAAGGAGACGCGAGCGGCCAGCACGGACATGAGGAAGGGGAGAATGATGCCGCCAACGGGAAACGCGACCTTGATGGCACCCAGAACGGTGCCCGCCATGTCGGGATAGAGCAGTCCGGCGAGCGTCAACATCAGGGGGATAAGCGCTGATATCCCCAGCCCGGCCAGGAAAATCAGCCCGTAGACCAGGGGCCCCAAGTTGACGAAGTAAAGGGCGCCATAGATCAGGGTAGAGAAGCCGAGGAGCATGATCAGGAGCGTGGCCACCTGCTCATCGCCGGAGAAGTAACCTACCAGCAGTCGTCCCACGCCGACGCCGACCAGGAAGAGCACCAGCCCCCACTGCGCCTGGAACGCCGCCAGGCCCCGCACATCGGTCAGGAACGAGGTCAGGATACCCACCGTCCCTGCTTCCACCCCCACTACCAGAACGGCGCTGACAAACAGCGTCAGGACGATCCGGTCGCGCGCCAGGATGCGCAGCCGGTTCAAATAAGGTTCTGGATGGTGCTCCACATGGGGCAGCCGTGTCAGGGCGAAGACGACGGCAAGTAGCAGCACAATGCCGGCGGAAAGCTCCAGGGCGAGACGCCAGTTGACCGTCAGAAACAGGAAGTAGACGGCGATAATGATGGAGCCAAAGGTGACAAAGAAATGGTTGACGTTGATGTAGTAGTTCTGTCGCGCCTTGTGAATGTCCAGAAGCAGGGCGTCCGTCACTCCCTCGAACGCACCCATGCCCACCCCGACAAAGAACATCACCAGAAGGTTCACTCCGAACGAATCCGTGACATAGAAAGCCAGGAAAGCAACGGCCAGGATCAGGCTGCCGCCGAGAAGAATGCGGGCTTTGTCATGAGTATCCGCCAGGGCGCCTGCCACCATGACGCCCACCATAAACCCGAGGTTCATGGCCGCAATGAGAAATCCGATCTGGCTTGGCGCCAGACCGATGCTCTCGGCGGCCGCGCCCACGAGCGAATTGGCCACGCCGAGAAAGAACATGGCCAGAAAGGC
>CAZHTZ010000053.1:13092-20772 GCA_964535455.1 uncultured Caldilineales bacterium | reverse complement strand
CCATGCTCCTCCTCAACCCACCCTCACCGCCCGAAGCCGTCGCCAACCGCGAAGGCACTGCCAGCTTTGGCGCCCTCTCACCCGGCTTCGCGTACCCGCCTCACACCCTGGCGACGATCGTCGCCGTTTGCCGGCAGGATGGGCGCGAGGTGGCGGTGGTGGACGCGGTGGGAGAGCGACTGGACATCGAGGCGTGTCGGGCCCGCGTGGCCGCCGCCCAACCCGATATCGTCGCCGTCTACTGCAGTTGGGGCACGCTCGACAGCGACCGCGAGAACGTGGTGGCCTTACGGGCCGCCTTTCCTGACTTGCCCCTGGTCGCCATCGGCGCCAGCGCCCGCTTTGGCGTCGACGAGCTGTTGGTGGCGGGCGCATCGCACGTGCTCCTGGGCGATCCGGATCTGACTGTGGCTCGGCTGGAGACACCGTTGCCGCCGCCCGGGCTCCTGCGTGTTCGTGACTTTCTACCCAACCAGCACAACCATGCCGGTCTGCTGCGCAAGCCGGAAGCGCTTCCGCGGCCGGCGTGGGACGCCGTGCCCTGGGCGTCCTACGGCTTCCTCAGCGTCTTCGGCGCCCGTGGCTGCGACGATGGCTGCAAGTTCTGCGCCTATGCCACGGTCCAGGGTCGCGCCTACCGCCCGCGCCCGGCGGCAGATGTCGCCGACGAGCTGATCTGGTTGGAACGCACCTTCCAGCCGCGGCGCATCCTGGTGCGCGATCTGGTTTTCGGCGCCAGCCGCCTGCGTGCCATCGCCATTGCCCGCAGTCTGCACGCCGCCGGGTTCCACACCCCCTGGGAGTGCGAATCGCGACCCGAACACTTCGACGGCGAGCTGCTCAAGGAGATGGCGAAGGCTGGTTGCAGCGTAATCAAGATCGGTCTCGAAACCACCGATCCCGATCTCCTGGCCAAGCTCGACCGCGTGGCAGCGCCGCAAGAGGCTGCTCACTATCTGGCCTATACCCGGAAGATGATCGCCGACGCCCGGCGCTACGGCATTACCACCCGCGTTTGGGTCATGGTTGGCCTCCCCGGCCAGACCCTGGCCCACGTTCGCCACACTGCCGACTTTCTGCACCAGGCGGCGCCGACATTCGTCCACCCCCGTCGCTACGAGCACTTCCCTCTGGTGCCGGCCGGCGACGCTCAGACGCCCGACCAGATCGCCGATCTGCTGCCGCCGTTGGAAGTGGTGGCCGCCGAGCGTGCGTCGCTGGCCCGCCGGAAGCCGTCGCGGCTGCAACGCCTGCAACGCCGGCTGCGGCTGGCGTGGTGAGAGATGGGAGGCGAGAGGACAGAGGACAGAGGACAGAGGACAGAGGACAGAGGCGAGAAGCGAGAAGCGAGAAGCGAGAAGCGAGAAGCGAGAAGCGAGTTGCGGGTTGTGGGTTGCGGGTTGCGTGCGTTCGACGGATCGGCCGTGATTAGTGGGGCAAGCGGTCACGAATCGGCCGATATGGAGATGTTGCCTGTAACTTCTCTTCTCTATGAGGCGCCGCTGGCGGTCCTTGCCGGTGGTTTGCGAAGCGGGCGGCTCGATCTGCGGCGCTACCTGCACGACCTCTGCGACCGCATCGAGAAGGTGGAGCCGCACGTGCAGGCGCTGCTTCCCGAACCCGACCGCCGCCAGCGCCTGCTGGCTGCGGCCGCAGAGCTGCTGGCGCGTTACCCTGATCCGGACACACGCCCGCAGCTGTTCGGCGTGCCCATCGCGGTCAAGGATATCTTTCACGTCACCGGATTCCCCACCCAAGCGGGTTCAGCTCTGCCAGTGGCAGAGCTGACGGGCGCTGAAGGGGAGGCCGTGCGCAGCCTGATGGCCGCCGGAGCGCTCATCCTGGCCAAGACCGTCACGACGGAGTTCGCCTACTTCGAGCCGGGCCCCACGCGTAACCCGCACCACCCGGGCCACACGCCCGGCGGCTCCAGCAGCGGCTCGGCCGCGGCCGTAGCAGCAGGCTTGGCGCCCCTGGCCCTGGGCACGCAAACTGTGGGCTCGGTCATCCGCCCCGCCGCTTTCTGCGGCGTTGTCGGGTTCAAGCCGACCTACGACCGCATTCCGACGTCGGGCCTCCTTTACTTTGCGCCCAGCGCCGATCACGCCGGCCTGTTTACGCAGGATGTGGCGGGCATGGCCCTGGCGGCGCCGGTGCTGTGCCGGGATTGGCGACCGGCGCGCCCAGACAACCGCCCCGTGCTCGGCATCCCCGCTGGCCCTTACCTGACGCAGGCCTCGGAGGAAGCTCAGGCTGCGTACGCGGCCCAGATCGAGCGCCTGGCCGCGGCCGGGTATGACCTGGTCCGCGTCCCCCTGTTTCCTGACATCGCCGAGATCAATGACCACCACCGCCGCCTGATCGCTCACGAATTCGCTCAGCAGCACGCCCGCCTTTTCGCTCTCTATGAACCCCTCTACCGCAGGCGGACGGCGGCGCTGCTCCGCGAAGGTCAAACCGTCCCGGCGGCGGAGGCAGCGGCGATCCGAGACGCCCGCACCGGCCTACACCGTGAGGTTGAGCAGACGATGCAGGCGCACGGCATCGACCTATGGCTGTGTCCGGCGGCGGTCGGCCCTGCCCCTGCCGGTTTGGACTCGACAGGCGACCCGGTCATGAACCTGCCGTGGACCTATCTGGGACTGCCGGCGCTCACCCTCCCCGCCGGGCGGGCCGCCAACGGTCTGCCCCTCGGTCTCCAGGTCGTGGGCGCATGGATGGCGGATGAGAAGTTGCTGGCTTGGGCCTCCGCCATCGAACAGGTGTCTAGAACCAAGACCCGAGGTCGAAGGCTTCCGCAAACGGGTTGACAAAACGCGTACCTTCGACAACGGCTCCAGAGTTGAAGTCCTCGCTCAGGATAATAGGAACCTGATTGAGCTTGGCTGCCGCCCAGATTTGAGCGTCCCAGAAACTCATCTGATGCTGGCGTACACCGCGCACAGCCTCCAGCACGATAAAGCCTGTGATATTAACGACAGGCCAAGCTTGCAGCCAAAAACTGATCTGCTGCTCTGCCTCAATCGGTGACAACGGCGGCGCAATCTTCCGGGTGACGCCGACATAGAATTCGGCCAGTACTTGGGTGCTTATGGCCCCCGATCGCGTTCGAGTCAGGTGTTTCAGTAGTTCTACCGATCGTTGTCGCTTCTTCGTCTCACCAAGATCGTAGGCATACACCAGGACGTTAGTGTCCACGAAGAACTGAGCGATCATGAAGTTCCTCACGTGTCCAGGTTCGTTTGCTTTCAACCGGCGCTAGTGCCGCTCGTGCCTCGATGAAACTCAGAATGGCCTCCCAGGCGCCCCCATCGGGTAGGGGTGCTCGGACGTCGGTCACGTACCGATCGAGCGCGCTTCGAACAACTTCCGCCTCGGATTGACCGGTTGCCTCAGCCAACCGTTTTAACTTGGCCTCTTGAGCAGGTTCAATGTAGAGCTGCTTGCGTATCTTGACCGTCATCATGACCTCCTCTTAGGAATATACATCATATCGTACATCATCCTTCCGGGGCTTGCAAGTCCTTGCTCTATCCGACGAGAATACCCACGCGCGGGACGCGAGCGAAAACACTGGCCGTGTGCGGCGCCTTGCGCAGCGAACGGGTCAAATCCAACCCAGGGTAGTGCATGTCCCGGTGCATGCCCCGGCGCCAGTTGGGCGCATTGGTAACGTCGTAGACGATGCCGTCGCAGGCAATGTAGGCGCTGCGGCCCTTGCGGCCGTCATACTGGCGCAGCTCCATCTCCGTGAACGTTTGCTCGGTCGAATCGCTCATGAGCGTTTTTCTTCGTCAACAGGGTCGCGCCACGCGGCCAGCCGCAGCGCCAGTGCTTCCTCCTGGGCTGCCAGGGTGGCGAGCACGTCGAAGGGCGAGAGACGCCGGCCGCCAACCGCCACCGTCCTGGTCAATGCTTCACCCGCCAGGTCGTCCAGGTTGATGCCGGTCTCCTCGCGCTGCTGGTAAAGCTCGCTCATCAACCCATCCCATGTCCAGGCGCGGCGGCGCTCCATGGCGCGGCGGTCAAGCGCTTCCTCCGGCAGGTCGGGGTACAGGGGATGACCGTGCAACAGCGACTGCACGAGCGTCAGCGCCCGGCTCTCGGCTTCGATGCGTTGGGCGATCACCTGGGCGACAGACCAGGGACCGCTGGCATGGGGCCGCTGGAGCAGGTCTTCGGGTAAGCCATGCACCGAAGCAAGCAGGGCGGCGCGACTCTGCCGCAAGAGGGCGCGAAGTTCGGCAAGGCTAGCCATGCGGCGATCCTTCCCAAGACATTGCCAGAATGTTCATCATTTCTTCACGAGCCTGGGGGAACATGGAGGCAGATCGTCAAACGGGGCAGCACGAATGCCCCACATCACCACAGGAGATTGTAGCATGTACACACGACGTTTCCCCATGCTCATTGTCACAGCGCTGATCGTCATCGGCCTGTTGATGCTGGGCGGCTCTATGATCCTGAGGTCGGACCTCCCGGAGGTATGGCGCCCCGAGAGCGCGCCGGGCCGGGGGACCACGTTCACGATCGACCTGCCGGCGCGGCCAGATCGGCATTGTCCTGCAAGAAACGACCCTCTTCTCCGGCAGCATTCGGGACAATATCGCCTTCGGCCGTCCCGACGCCAGTAACCAAGAGGTCATCGAAGCTGCCAGGTCCGCCGCCGCCCATGACTTCATCATGTCCTTCCCTGACGGCTACGAAACCTCCGTCGGCGAGCGCGGCGCCACCCTCAGCGGCGGCCAGAAGCAGCGAGTTGCCATCGCTCGGGCGCTGCCCTGATCAACCCCCGCATCCTCATCCTCGACGAGGCCACCAGCAGCGTGGACACCCGCACCGAGCGCCAGATCCAGGCAGCGCTGGAAGAGATCATGACCGGGCGGACGACGTTCGTCATCGCTCACCGTCTGAGCACTATCCGGCACGCCGACCAGCTGCTGGTACTGGATCAGGGCCAGATCGTCGAGCGCGGCACCCACGCCGAGCTGCTGGCCCGCAAGGGTTTTTACTACAACCTGTACATGAGCCAGTTCAGTCGCGAGGAAGAGACGCCTGCCTTCTCGGGCAACGGACGCCATCAGCCGGCGACCCTGCCGACCGGCGCCTGAGAGGGCCTGAACGGGCCTGCACCCACCTTATCCCAAGGCCGCGGATGCCAATGGCGTCCGTGGCCTTTTTGCCAACCTGACGTACGTCATAGCGCACTCAACCTGGACGGGTTATGCTAGGAAAGGGATTCCTGTGATTTACCGCTGGTTTCCTCCTATTGACCGCCCGGAGCTGAGGGCGATGCTACCAAGGAGTCCACGATGCCTTCCGTACAACCCCTGAACGCCGAACAGGTCCGCCCCTATTGCGACCCGGCGCAGTTTTCCTTTGCTTCTACGGCCGAGATTCCCGATCTACCCGGCATCATCGGACAGCACCGGGCGCTGCGGGCGCTGCAGTTTGGCATGGGCATGGCCGCAAACGGCTACAACATCTTCGTCCAGGGCCCGGCAGGCACAGGCAAATCCACCGCCGTCCGCCAGTTCATCCAGGCCGACGCCGTCAAGCTACCCCCCGCCGATGACTGGATCTACGTCTACAACTTCCAGGATCCCGGCCACCCCAACGCCATGCACGTGCCCCCCGGTCGCGGGCGCGCCTTGCACGACGACCTGGCGGCGATGATCCGGCAGCTCCAACAGGTGATCCCCGCGGCTTTCGAAAGTGAAGACTATGTCAAGCAGCGTGAGAAGATCATCGAGGAGCTGAAAGGAGACCACGAGAAGCTGTTTGCGCAGCTCACCGAGCAGGTCGAGAAGTTCAGCTTCTCGCTCATCCGCCTGCCGGGCGGGTTCATGCTGTCGCCGGTCGTCGGGGGCAAACCGATCACGGATGCGCAGTTCGAGCAGCTCACCGACGAACAGAAGGACAAGCTGCGCAAGCTGCGCGAGAAGCTGCAGGAGCAGGTCGACAAGACCATTATTGCCATGCACCAGCGCGAGCAGCAGGCCCGCAGCGAGATGGCCAGGCTGGATGAAGGCGCCGCCCGCTTCACCATCGAGCACCCGATCAGCGAGCTTCTGACCCGATACCAGGAGCTGCCGGAGGTGGTGCAGTACCTGCAAGCCCTGGCCGAAGACCTTGTTTCAAACGTCGAAGCCTTCAAGAGCGCCAGCAAGGATGGCGATCTGGCCGCGGCCATGCAGGTGGCCGGCTCCGAAAGCGTCATGCGGCGCTACGGCGTCAACCTGTTTGTGGACAACGCCGACACCAAGGGCGCGCCGGTGGTATACGAAAGCAATCCGAACTTCGCCAATCTGGTGGGGCGGGTGGAGCATCAGGCTGTGATGGGCGCCCTGATCACCGACTTCACCATGGTCCGGCCCGGTGTCTTGCACCGCGCCAACGGCGGCTATCTGGTGCTGGAAGCACAGGCCCTGTTGGAACGCCCCCAGGCCTGGGACGCCCTCAAGCGGGCACTGAAGGAGCGCGTCGTGCGGGTGGAAGAATACGCGCAGTCGCTGGGGCTGATCTCCACCGCCGTGCTGGAGCCGGAGCCCATTCCGCTCACTATCAAGGTGGTGCTGGCGGGACCGTCCTACCTGTACTATCTGTTGCAGAACTACGATGAGGACTTCGACGAGCTGTTCAAGATCCAGGCCGATTTCGACGACCGCATGTCCCGCGACCCCGAGCACATCCAGGAATACGCCCAGTTCATCGCCATGATGTGCCGGCAGCAGGACCTCCGCCCCTTCGCGCCGGCAGCCGTAGCCAGCGTCATCGACCACAGCTCGCGGCTGGTGGAGGATCAGCACTACCTCTCCACACGGTTCCGCGACATCACTGACCTCATCACCGAGAGTGCGTATTGGGCCCGCAGCAATGGAAACGATCTGGTCATGGCCGCAGATGTGCAGCAGGCAATCGCCGAAAAGCGTCTGCGCGGGAATCGCCTCGAGGAACGGCTGCGCGACGAGATCGCTCGCGGCACGATGCTCGTTTCCGTGCAAGGCGAACGTGTGGGCCAGGTCAACGGACTCTCGGTCATGTCGTTGGGCAATGCCGCCTTTGGAACGCCCAGCCGCATCACCGCCCGCACCTTCGTGGGTCGGGGCGGCGTGGTCGACATCGAACGCGAGGCGCATCTGGCCGGTCCCATCGCCACGAAGGCCGTCATGATCCTCACCGCCTTCCTTTCTGGGCGCTATGCCCAGCGGATCCCTCTCAACCTGCACGCCACGCTGGTCTTTGAACAGTCTTACGGCGGGGTCGAGGGCGATAGCGCCTCATTGGCCGAGCTGTGCGTGCTCGTCTCTGCCATCGCCGGTCTGCCCCTGCGCCAGGACCTGGCGCTTACCGGCTCCATCAACCAGCACGGCGATGTCCAGGCCATCGGCGGGATCAATGAAAAGATAGAAGGCTTCTACGACACATGTGTGGCGCTGGGCGGTCTCACCGGCGCCCAGGGGATCCTCCTGCCCCGCTCCAACGTCCCTCACCTGGTGCTGCGCGGTGACATCGTGCAGGCCGTGGCCGAGGGGCACTGGCACATCTACCCGGTGGAGACGGTGGACCAGGCCCTCGAGCTGCTGATCGGCTTGCCCGCAGGTGAGCCGGACGAAGAAGGCAGCTACCCGGCCGATACGATCAACGGCCGCGTGGTGGCAGCGTTGGAGGAGATGCACG
>CAZHTZ010000053.1:10676-12992 GCA_964535455.1 uncultured Caldilineales bacterium | reverse complement strand
CGCAGTCATGCAACTCGATCTCTCTCTAAACGACGGTCGTAGCGCCCACCTTCGTCTCAGCGACGCTGCCCTGACAGCCAGTTTCGGGGCCGACCTGGTCTACACGCTGGACCACGGCGGGCGCCTGGCAGGCGCCTTTCGTGAGGGCCGCAACTTGCGGCGCGGGCTGGACGGCCGCGTGCTGGGGCGCTGGCGCCACGATCGCGGTCCCCGGCAGCGGTCCTGGCTCGAACCCGGCGCGGCTGCGGCGCTGCTGGCCGCGCTCCGCCAAGATCTGGATGCTCTGGCGAAGCTGCCGCTTCCGCCGGCGATGGCGGCGGTGGTGCAACGCGGCCTGGCATTCGATGACACCGCCGATGTGGCGGAGTACCACCGCATCTACCGGCCCGTCGCCATTCTGCCACCCGACCAGTATCAGGCGCTGGTTCTGCAGGCCACCGAAGGTTGTTCGTTCAACACCTGCACCTTCTGCGCCCTGTACCGCGAACAGCGCTTCCGCATCAAGGACCCCGTGGAGTTCGCCCTGCACATCGAGGACGTGCGGGACTTCTTTGGGGAGGGCATCTCATTCCGGCGCAGCATGTTCCTGGCCGACGCCAACGCCCTCATCGTACCGCAAGAGCGGCTGGCGCCGCTTTTCAGCACGATTGCGACCGCCTTCGCCCTGATGCCCGAACACCTGCCTCCGGCAAAACAGCGGGATTGGCTGCAAGCCCACCCTGACGGCGTCAGTGGCATCTACGCCTTCATCGACGGGCTCGGCGCCGAGCGCAAGTCGGTGGACGACTTCCATGCTCTGCGCCTGCGCGGGCTCCGCCGCGTCTATATCGGCCTGGAGAGCGGGCATGAACCGCTGCTGGCATGGCTGCGCAAACCCAGCACCGCGGCTGCCATGCTGGACGCCGTCCAGCGCCTCAAGGAGGCCGGGCTCCACGTCGGCGTCATCGTGCTGACCGGCATCGGCGGCCGGCGCTTCCATGAAGGACACTGCCGCGACACCGCCGCCGTGCTCAACGCCATGCCCCTCGGCCCCGGCGACATCATCTATTTCAGCCCCTTCGAGTCCGACCCCGACGCCCCGTATGAGGCGTTGGCCGCTGCCGAAGGGATCGAATCATCTACGCCCGAATTTGCCCGGATTCAGGAAATAGCGATACGCGACGGACTGGCGCTCCTGCCCCCATTTGCAGGTCCCAAGCGAGTTCCGTACAATCTGCGTGACTTCGTCTATTGAGCGCCGTTCCCCCCGAATCTGGGCCTCCCATGCAAAACGAGTCACACAGGCCAACGCGCCTTTTCTTGTGGTTTCTGACGTTCCTGGTGTTCAGCCTGCTCCTGGTGGGGTTGGCAGGCTGCGGCAAACGCAACCAACCCACGCCGACGACTAAAAGCACGGCAGTGGCCCCGCCCAGCCCCACGACCGCCCCGCCGCCCCGGGTCAACCTTCCCCCGCTGCCGGCCTTCCGCAGCGCTGCGCTGCTGACCGGCGTGCAGCCGTCGACCTATCTCACCGACACCTGCCAATACCTCAACCGGCGCTGGGACCCCAACAACAGCGCCCCAGGCACCCTAATCGTGCCGGTGATGTACCACAGCGTCGGCAAGCGGGGCAACCGTGGGGCCGGCGACACCTGGACCCCCACGCCCTACTTCGACAAGACCATCGCCGAGGCCGAGCGCTTGGGCTACAAGACCGTCACCACGGCGCAGGTGGTAGACTTTCTCGAACGGAACGAACGCATCCCGCCTCGGTCGCTGCTACTGATGGTGGACGACCGGCGGCTTTCCACCGTTGAAGACCATTTCCTGCCCGTCCTGGAGCGCAACAACTGGACGCTGACGCTGTCGTGGATTTCCAACCCCGACAGCCGGCCCGACACGTGGCAGCGATTGGACAACCTGGTGCGCACGAGCGGGCGGCTGGATGTGCAGGCCCACGGCTACCGGCACCAATACATGATCGCGAGCACGCCCATGGACACGATTCGGGAGGAGATCATCGGCCCGATTTCGGTTCTGGAGCAGCGGTTTGGGAAGCGACCGCTGGCATTCATCTGGCCCGGCGGCAACTACACGGCGACGACCGTGCGCACCGCCCGCCAGGCTGGCTACCAGCTCGGTTTCACCGTGCACTCACGCGGGCCGCTGATGTACAACTGGATCCCGCAAGGCGGCCCGGAACGCGCCATCAACGATCCCCTGCTGCTGCTGCCGCGCTATTGGGGCTATCCCGGCATGCTTACACAACTGGGGGACGCGGCGGCCATCGGAGATGAAGCCCACAAGAATGCCCTGGCTGCCTACCAGGACGAGGCG
>CAZHTZ010000053.1:0-10576 GCA_964535455.1 uncultured Caldilineales bacterium | reverse complement strand
TGAACCGCCCCTACATGCATCGCGGGCGGTTCATGAACCGCCCCTACTGACCCGTGGCCGCAGGCCGGACTTCCAGGGTGACTTCGATGTCCATCGGCTTCCCGTCGCGTAGCACCGTGAGCGTGACCTTGGTCCCAGGCTCGCCATAGCGGCTGAGATAGGCCAGGAGATCTTCGAACACCTTAACGGGCTGGCCGTCGACGGCAGTGATGATGTCGCCGCCCACCGTGAAGTCGACGCCCTCGATGTTGACGGTCTCGTCGCCGCCGCGAATGCCGGCCTTGACCGCAGGTCCATCGGCGAGCGCCTCGGCTACCAACACGCCCGTTTCGACAGGCAGATTCAATTGGCGCGCCTCGAAGGGTGAGATGCTGGTGCCGCGCACGCCCAGCCAGGGATGCTGGTAAGAGCCGTTGGCGATGATGGCCTTTGACACGCGGTCGACGAAGTAGACCGGAATGCCAAAGCCGATGCCAGAATTGGCGGAGCTGGTCGACTGCAGCATGAACGCCACGGCGACGACCTTGCCCTCGTCGTTGAGCATGGGGCCGCCGCTGTTGCCCGGGTTGATGGCAGCATCCGTTTGGATGACCTCGGGCAGTAGGAACTGGGAGTTGGGCAGGTCGATCTGCCGGCCCAGGGCCGAGATGATGCCGGTCGTCAGCGTGTTGGCGTTGCCGAAGGGGTTGCCGATCACAAGCAGGCGCGAACCCACCTTGAGGTCGGCGATGTCGCCCAGGGGCAGCGGCCGCAGATCGAGTCCTTCCGGATCGACCTTGAGCACCGCCAGGTCAGAGTCGGCGTCAACGCCGACGACCTCCGCCGGAGCGCGAATCCCATCATAGAACTGGACGACCACGCTCTTGGCGTCGTCCACGACGTGCCGGTTGGTCACGATGTGCCCGTCGGCGTCGAGGACGAAACCGGAGCCTTCGCCGCTGTCGAAGAAGAAGGGACGGATGTTCGGGTCAGGGGCCTGCTTCATAGTCGTTACGTCGAGCACGCGCACGGCCACCACACTGGGGTTCGCCTGCTCATACACCCGCACGTTGATCTGGGTCTCGATATCACTATTCGGATCGAGCGGCGGCAGGACCACCACAGGCGCGGGTGTGGCCGTGGCCACAGCCGCAGCAGTCGGCCGGGCGGCGCCTTCGACGGCCACAGGTGTCGACGTGGGGCGACGAGGCAGCACCCGATTGCTTATGTCAGCCTGCGCGATCGTCCGATTGTAGACCACAGAACTGATCGCGGCGGCGCCGACGACGCACACGGAACAGACAAAGACGACGGCGATGGCAATACCAACGATCCAGGGTAGGCGACTCTTCGATTCGGACATGTTACGCTCCGGCTTCAGGGAATTTGTCAATAATTTGCACAGATACTACCACGTCGCGCCCGCCATCTCCATAAGGGCGGCGACGATCCGCCGGGTGGCGACGGTTCGACGCGGGCCTGTTCCAGGGGGCCTGTTCCAGGGGGCCTATTCCAGGTAGGATGCCTGGCCACCGGCCTTCAACTGATCCAGCAGCTTTTTCATGTCCTGAGCGCGAGCGGCCGGCATTACCAGCAAGGCGTCGGGCGTGTCCACGATGATCATGTCGTGCAGACCAATGGTGGCAATCAGGCGGTCGCGGCTGAAGACGAGCACGTTGCTGCTGTCGTGTTGTACGTAGTTGGCCTGGGACACGTTGCCGTCGCCATCCTTGGGCAGCACGTCGAGCAGCGCCGCCCACGAGCCAATGTCGTCCCAGCCCAAATCCGCCGGAAAGACCGCCACCTTGCCGGCCTTCTCCATCACACCGTAGTCGATGGTGATGCTGCCGTCCAGCGGCATCCAGTGGGTCGCGAACGCGGCTTCGGCGATGACGCCGCCTTCGCCGGGGCCGCCGATCTGGGTCGCCAGGACCACCAGCGCCGCGTGCAGCTCCGGCATGTGGCGGGCAAACTCGGCCAGGATGGCATCAACCCGCCAGACGAACATGCCGCTGTTCCAGGCATAGTTGCCGGCGGCCAGAAAGGCCTCGGCCGTGGCGCGGTCGGGCTTCTCGCGGAACCCGCGCACGACGCGGCCTTCCCGCTGGTTGTAAACGCCCAGCGCCTCCCCCATCTCGACATAGCCGTAGCCGGTCTCGGGATAAGTGGGCTCGATGCCAAGCGTGATCAGTTGGCCGGTCTGCGCCAACTCCGCCGCCGCCACCAGGGTTTGCCGCAGGGCGTCTGCCTTGCGGATCAGGTGGTCGGCAGTCAGGATGGCCATGACTGCCTGTGGGTCGCGGCGCTGCAGGTGGATGGCGCCCAGACCGATGGCTGCGGCCGACCCGCGAGCAGCGGGCTCGCCGATGATGTTGGCCCGGGGCAGGTCGGGAAGCTGGGCGGCCACGCTGTCGACATACTCGACGTTGGTGACGACGTAGACCTGGTCGAGCGGAACCAACGGCGCCATGCGGTCACAGGCTTGTTGCAGAAGCGTGCGCTCGCTGCCGGTCAGGTCCAGGAACTGTTTGGGGGTGCTCCTGCGGCTGCGGGGCCACAGGCGGCTGCCCACGCCCCCGGCCAGGATGACTGGGTAGAGATGAGAGACCAGGTTAGAAGACATTGCCAGCAGGATGACGAACAAGAGGATATGGGAGGAAAAGAGTCAGGCGGGTTCAGGGGCCCCGTCGCCGGGCGCCTGTCTGCCGGCATCGGCATGAGCCTGACCGGCGATACGCAATGCCCGCTGGGCGGCGCGGTCTGCCGCCGCCGTCAACAGGCTGCGCCAGGCCAGGGCCTGGACAAAGGGGTGGTCAACCTGTCCGGAGGTCAGGGCTTGCCGGGCGGCCAGGGCCAGGGCCGCCGTCTCCTGATCATGGGCCAGGCATAACCACCGCGCCTGCAGCTCCAGCCGTGAAGCCAGAATATGAGCGGCCTCGCCGCGGGCCAGGCGCCGGGCGACTTGTTGGTGGGCGGGGCCGCCCTGCTCCAGGTGCACACCCGCCGGTGAGAGGCTCAGCAACTGCGGGAAGTCGGGCAGATCCCAGGCCCAGGACGCAAAGGCAAGATGGCGCAGTAGCTCTTCGAAGGCAGCGGCCGGGGCCTGCTCGTCCGGCTCGGGCAGGAGCGGCCAGGCGGCGGCGGCCTCTCCCCCCGCCGGCTCGCCTCCCCACAGCCAGCTTCCGAAGATCACCAACTCGGCGGGCCAGGGGATGTCGAGCGTGCGGCCGGCAGCCACCGCCTCGCTGACCAGGGTCATGCCCAGCGTCACCTCCAGCTCCAGCAGGCGAACCACCTGATGGCTGCCGGGCAGGCGCAGGCGGTGGACGTGGCCGCGAGGGGCGGGCATGGGGAGCCCGCTGATCAACACAGACGGCTCGGCATCGACGTGGACGACGCCCAGCCGGTCGTGGACGACAAGGATCAGGAGGTCGGCCTGCGTCTCTTCGCGCGGGCAGAGAAACCAGACCAGGCTCTGGCCCTGGGCGCTGAGAGGCGACCACAGCGCCCGCGTGGGCGGCCGGCTCTCGCTGCGGACGCCCGCCATCTGCAGCTTGCGTACCTGGCGCTCGGCCAGCGGCCGCATGTCATCGCCGACCAAATGGCGCAGGGTGCGCAGCGATTCCAGGGCCAAAGGATGGCGGATGCCGCCCAACCAGGGCAGGATGCGCCCCACCACGTCCTCACCGCCATAGCAGGCGATAGCGTGCAGCAGCCGCGCCCGCTGGTGAGTCTCCAGACCGGCGACCACGTCGAGCACCACGTGCACCACTTCCGGCGGCTCGTCGAGCAGTTGGTGGGCGTACTCCACCGGCACCAGCGGCGACGAAGCCGCCAGCATCAACGCCTCCTCGGCGCTCTGGCGGGCGACGTCGGCCGGCTCCGGCAGGAGGCGGGCAAGGCTGGGGTCGATGGTCTCTTCCAGGTAACGCTCCAGGATCATGACCGCGGTCAACCGCGCTGCGGCCGGGCGCCGGGGGTCGGCAGCGGCCTGGCGTAGAGCCAGAGACACCAAAGTGTGGTCAAGGTGTTGGGCCAGCAGGCCCAATCCCCCGCGCAGCGTGGGGTTATCGGTGTCAAGCTGGCGCAGGAGGGCGGCCAGGGCGGCGTCGCCCTGGGCGGACAGCTCGCGGGCGCGGCGCTCCAGCTCGTAGGCGTTGGGGGCTGCCCCCAGTGCTCGCACCCCTTGCTCGACCGCCAGGCGCTCGTTGAAAGTGCGGATGACGTTATCGCCGCTGCCAGTCATGGGGGGATAATAGCATAACGGCGGTTGAAGGTTGAAGGTTGAACGTTGAACATTGCGAGAGGCAGGTGACAGAGAGCATGCTAACGTGCAACCTGCAACCTGCAAACGTGCAACTTATCGGCCGTCCATGCTAAACTGCGCCTGTTTGCGCCCCCGTAGCTCAGGGGACAGAGCGAGGGTTTCCTAAACCCTGCGTCGCAGGTTCGAGTCCTGCCGGGGGCGCTTGCGTCATTCTCAACAAGGCCCAGCCACCAGTGCCACCCCCGCAGGCGGGGTTATGTCGATAGAGCCACTGACCCGAGAAACCATTCTGGAGACTCTGAACCGGCACGCGGATGAAATCCGCCGCCGGTTTGCCGTGCGCCAGCTTGGGCTGTTTGGTTCACACCTGCACCAACAAGCCCGGTCCGATAGCGATGTCGACATCCTGGTGGACTTTGAGACGCCTACTTTCGACAACTACATGGATTTGAAATTCTATCTGGAGACGCTGTTGGGTCGCGAGGTTGATCTGGTGATGACCGAAAGCGTCAAGCCCCGGCTCAAGCCCCTGATCCTGGCCGAGGTGCAGCATGTCCCGAGACTTCGGGCTTTATCTTGACGATATCGTAACCGCCACAACGGCCATCCAGATCTATACGGCCGGGTACGACTTCGCTCGTTTTGCTGCTGATGGCAAGACCATAGACGCCGTACTTCACGATCGAACTTGAACCCTTGAGTGACGCCTGCCGTCAGTTGCTCGATGAATACGGTGAGTAGGGAGCATGCACTGTCATCATTCCATTAGGCTTTGACTATGTCCCTCTCTACCGCTGTTTCAAGTGTTATCAACCGTCTGCTCTCAGTTGGCGCGGACCCTGCCGACCCAGCCAATCTGCGCCAGCGTAAGCTACTCATGGTCGGTTTAATTTTGGGATCCATACCGACCTATAGTTTCGTTGCCCTGTTTTTTGTCGCTCAGGGGGTCCTACTGCTTGCCGCGATATCGGCCTTTGCAGTCTTTGTCCTCGTGGGCCTGCTCGTCAGCCTGCACCTGCGTCCGGCGCTGTTCTCCATCAACGTTTACATCCTATGTCTGCTCAATAACCTAGTGATGATGAGCCTCGCACTGGCCCTCGGTGGGCTCATCACTGGGAGCGCAATCATCATTTGGGGCTTGATCATTCCCGTAATGGCCCTTGTCTTGTTGGGGCCACGAGCCGGGAAATTCTGGCTGGGGGTCTCTTTTATCGTAGTGATCGCTGTGGCAATGTCGTCGAACTGGGTGCCAGCCCGCTATATGCTTGTGATACCCAACCTCAACGCCTTCCTGGCTTCTCAGTTGATTGTGGTCGGGGCATTCCTCTTTCTCACCTTAATATACTTCATCCGTCAACGCGACGAATTTCAACGTAAGTCTGACGACTTACTGCGCAACATTTTGCCGGATGAAATCGCCGAGCGTCTGAAAGACAGCAGCGCTTCAATTGCCGAACATTTCGACCACGCGTCCGTTTTGTTCGCTGATGTGGTGTCGTTTACGCCCATGTCCGCGCAAATGAGTCCCGCCGAGTTAGTAGCGATGCTTAACGATGTCTTCAGCGAGTTTGACCAACTCGTGGAGCGTCACGGCTTAGAGAAAATCAAGACCATCGGGGATTGTTATATGGTGGCGGCCGGCGTGCCCCTGCCCCGCGCCGACCACGCCCAAGCCTTGACGCAGCTCGCGCTTGATATGCAAGCCCTCGTTGCCAGCCGCGATTTCCAGGGCCACCCCTTGCGCTTTCGCATCGGCCTGAACTCGGGGCCGCTCATCGCGGGGGTCATTGGCCGGCGAAAATTCATCTACGACCTATGGGGCGACGCCGTGAACACCGCTAGCCGCATGGAGTCGCACGCCACGGGTGGTGCCATTCAAATTACCGAAGCCACCTACGAACTCATCAAGGATGACTTCGTCTGCGAAGCGCAGGGCACCCTCAACGTCAAGGGCAAAGGCGAGATGAAGGTCTGGTACGTTCTCAACAAGAAGGCATAAGCGCCGCCAACACCTGTATGAACCCGACGCGCTCCGCACGGATGTATTGCTAACCTTCATGTCTTGCGCCATCGAGGTCAAGAAACGGCTGTCGCCGCCTGGTCAAGCTTGGAATCAGGCCCGTCGAAAGCAAGGGCTTTTGGGGGCTCAGCCTTCAACTGCCTGTTTGCGGACCCGAAGACAGCTCTGTACTGACCCCCAGCGGTATTGACTCCTGTATTCGTGTCTGCAGGCAATTTTCGACTGCATCCCCGGGGTACCCGCCCATGTTTCGGTAGCCGTAATGCGGACGCTGGGTGTTGAAACTGCATAACAGAAAGACCTTACGACTCCTGCCTAGCTTCCTAGAAAGGTGCTGATGCATCCCCCAGCGAAAGGTGTTGTATACTCATTTTGAAGCACTTTGAAACCCACCAATGAGTCAGGGTTTCGCCTTAAATGTGCTGCACACATCATTCGCCAAACCACAACATGTAGTAGCAGACACCTAACCAGACCACTACAGATAGTAGTTCAGGCGCCCCCGTAGCTCAGGGGACAGAGCGAGGGTTTCCTAAACCCTGCGTCGCAGGTTCGAGTCCTGCCGGGGGCGCTTGCCTGACCTCATTGAAGCCGGGAGAAAAGACCATGTGGCAGGATAGAATTGTCGTCGATCCAGACATCCTGGTGGGAAAGCCGGTGATCAAGGGCACGCGGCTTGCGGTCGCCTTCATTATCGATCTACTGGCGGAAGGATGGCCGGAAGCAGAGATCTTGCGTAATTATCCGGGGTTGACGCACGCGGATGTGCAGGCGTGCCTGGCTTATGCCAGCGCCACCCTGAGTGCGGAGAAAGTCTACCCGCTGGCTTTCGCCTGAGTCATGCGCATTCTGGCAAACGAGAACTTCCCAGGCGATGCCGTCTCAGCCCTGATCGCACAGGGCCATGACGTCGTCTGGATTCGCGTCGACGCGCCTGGTACCAGCGAAACAGTCATTCTGGCTCGTGCTCAAACGGAAAGACGAGTCTTGGTCACTTTTGACAAGGATTTTGGCGAACTTGCGTTTCGCTCACGGCTCCCGGCAACCAGTGGGGTGATCTTGTTTCGGATTGCCAAGCCTTCCTCTGCTCACATCACTCGCGTTGTCACAGCGGCATTGGAAACACGCGATGATTGGTTCGGGCATTTCTCCGTGGTTGAAGACGACCGCATTCGTATGACGCCCTTGCCAAAGATCGGAATGGGGTGAGGCGAGTAGTCAGACAATCATGGGAGTCAGTATCCCATCTCCTCCGTCTGTACCGGCTCCCACCAGTTCCCGTGCACGGATGGGTCGATGGTCTGATAGTTGACGCCGAGGGCGGCGAAGTAGCGCTCGGCGCATCTGATCTTGCGCTTCTCATGGGGAAAGCGCAGCCGCGCCAGGTTGGTAGACCCCTTTTCGGAATCCTTCTGCACCAGGTCGTAGAGCCCATGCGCACCCGCCTCGATGACCTCCTTCTGCGGGAAGGCGCGCTTGCTACCTGCCGTAATCCTGGGCGTCGATATCGCGAAACGGCGCTTGACAAGACCTGATTGCGGTCCATAATGATAGTGAAGACGGAACGTAAGTCCCGGTCAAGCTGGAAGGCGGTTCATCCGCTCTCCCCACTCTGCCAGAGTGGAGCGTGCTAGCCGGGGAGTTCCGTTTTTTGTTGCCCGCCATCCAGCCAGCGGGCTTTGATATGCCGCCACTCCTCGACTAGGGTGGCTCCGAACTTGTGGCTGATAAGTTGCGGGGAGGCCGACTATGCGTTTGCGCCGCGAGCACGGTCTGTGCTATGACAATCGTCATATAGACAACGTGTAACGCGCCTTCTTGACGGGCGCGCCTGGAGCTTCCGCCTTCTTATCATGCATTCACCATCGCTCGCGCTTTGCCGCGGGACCCTGACCCGGCCTGCGCCCCGGCCATGAGACATCGCTGGCATGTCCAGGAGTCTCTTGTCCGAGGGTGGGCGGGTTTTGTCGTCCTCCTGGGCCTGCTGGTGCTCGCCGATGCCGGTCTGGCGGCAGCGCCGAATGCAGCGGCGCCGTCTCCGGCTGGGCCGTCTCCGGCTGGGCCGTCACCGGCGGCGCCGGCGGCAGCCCAGGTGAACCCCTGGGGCGTGCAAGTGCTCAAGGAGATCGGGCCGGGCGAAGGCCTGTCCCAGGGCAAGGCCGCGGGGGTGACCTGGATCCGCTACCCGCTGAACTGGCGCAAGACCGAGACCAGTCGCGGGGTCTATAAGTGGACGAAGCTCGATTCCGACTTGAATAACGCCGTCGCCAACAACATGCGCGTGGCGGTGTATGTCGTGGCAGCGCCGACCTGGGCGGCCGTCAAATCGTGCGGTCCCCTTAAGGAGACGGAATACGCCGGTTTTGCCGCGTTCCTGACCGCCGCTGCCACCCATATCCGCAGCAAATACCCCGGCGTGGCGCCTTACTGGTCGGTCTACAACGAGCCCGACATCGCCGACGCCTCGCTGGATTTCGGCGGCTGCTGGGGGTCAGGCCATCCCAACAGCGCCGCCGGAGCAGGCGGGGCGGCTTACGCTCACATGATGTCCGTTGCCTACCCCGCCATCAAGGCGGGCGATCCGGCAGCCCGGGTGATGAACGGCGGCCTGGCCTATGATGAGTTCTACAACCCCTCCACCGGCAAGGGACGGGTTGATCCCAACTTCGTCGATAACTTCCTGGCCGCGGGCGGGGGGCGCTACCTGGACGGCGTCGACTTCCACTACTACCCCGCCTTCGCCCCCAAATGGTCGACTCCTGACCGCTACGTCCGCGATGTGGCGGGCAAGGCCAGCGCCCTCAGGGCCAGGTTCCAGGCCGCCGGGTTCAACCTGCCCATGGCCCTCACCGAGACCGGCTGGCCGACGCAAACGGCGCAGCCCGCTTCCTATGACCATCCCGACCGCTACGTGCCCCAGGTCTATGCCCGGGCGATGTCGATGGGAATCTACCCCATTAGCTGGTTCAGCCTGGTCGACTACCCCTACGACATCGATCCTTACTACTACGGTCTCGTCACAGCCACGTTCCAACCCAAGGCATCCTACAACGCCTATCGCACCCTCACGCGAGAGTTGGACGGCCACAGCTTCATACGAGTGCGCCGCGGCCTGCCCACATCGCTCGAAGGCTATGACTTCGCCAAGAGCGGCAAGTTAAAGACGCTCGTTTGGGCGCTGGGCAGCCAGCCTGTGTCCTGGAATTTCGCCCTGGTCCAGACGGGCGGCGACCTCCGCATCACCAGCCATCTGGGCGTCGTTAGCACCGTGCGCGACGGCGGGCCCACGGACCCCGACAAGCAGGCCAATGGGTTCATCCCCGTCACCGTGGGGTTGGACCCGGTCTACATCGAGGGTCTGGCTTCCGACCTGGGGCAGATCGCCGGCTCGGTCTTCTACGACGCCAATGGCGACTTCGTGCGCAACGTTGGCGAAAGCGGCCTCGCCGGCTCGACCGTGACCCTCGCCACCGCCGCGGGAGCCACCATCGACGCCCGCACCACCGACGCCACCGGCAGCTTCAGTTTCCCCGACCTGGATCCGGGGACGTACCGCCTGTCCGCCACCAGTCCCGCCGGCTACCTGATCGCAACGACCCTCGTGACAGTCACCTTTACCAGCGGCGCCACCATCGCCGTCAATTTCGGCGCCGGCGTCCCCACCGATCCCGGCCAGAACTGGTCCCGGGAAGCCGAACAGGGCGTGCTGACAGCGCCGATGGCGGCGCAGTTCGGCGCCTACGCCTCGGCCTGCACCTTCATCGCCAGTCCGGTCAACGCTGGCGTTTCCAATTTCACGTTTACGGCGCCGGCCTCGGGCAACTACTATCTATGGGGGCGGGCAATCGGGATCGACGGCACGCACAATTCCTTCTGGGTCAGCATGGATGGGGGCCCTGATACCGTATTTGAGGTTGCGCTCAAGAATGGCCAATGGTCCTGGCAGCCGGTACCCGGCAATGCCTACTCCCTGAACGCTGGTGTGCACACGCTGCGTATCAGCGGCCGCGAGGCCTTGACGCAGCTTGACTCGCTCTGGCTGACGAACAACCCCTACTTCCGACCGGATGCCATCGTCACGCCCCCTGTCACGCCGTGCCCGACGCCCACATCCACCCCTACGCCGACCGCCACGCCGACGCCGACGCCCACGCCCACGCCCACGGCCACGCCCACGCCCACGCCCACGCCCACGCCGGCCCCCACGCCGACTCCGCCGGCGACGCCCACCGCCCGTCCCACCCCGACGCTCACACCAACGCCCACAACTACCCCCACGCCGACGGCGCCACCCCCCCCCACCCCCCCGC
>CAZHTZ010000052.1:10205-20929 GCA_964535455.1 uncultured Caldilineales bacterium | reverse complement strand
GGTGTGGGGAGGGGGAGCAGTTTCCCCCTCCCCACGAAGTTGTCAGGGAATCAGAGCGGGGAGTGCAAGCTGGGGCGTGGCCAGGTAGACATCGGCAGGCGTGCGGTAGCCCAGGCTCTGATGAGGACGCTCGTGATTGTAGAAGTGGAAGTAGGCAAGCAGACCCAGATCGAGGTCGAGCACAGAGCCATAGTCCTTGATGTAGATGTCCTCGTGATTGCCGCGCTGCTCACGACGGCCAGTTGGAATCCCTGGCCGCTATTGGTTGAGGATCATGGCCAGATGCGTTAGGCCTGCTGCATGTTGGCAGACGGTGACCCAATACCTACATAATCCGCGCCCCCAAGAGCGACGCCGCCAGCTCCACCGCCAGTTCCGCCGTCTGGTTGCCGTGATCGAGGATGGGGTTGATCTCGACGATGTCGAGTGAAGTGATCTTGCGCGATTCCGACAGCATCTCCATCAGGAGATGGGCCTCACGATAGGTCAGGCCGCCGGGCACGGGCGTGCCTACGCCGGGCGCCACGGACGGGTCCAGGCTGTCCAGGTCCAGGCTGACGTGGACGCGGGGCAGGCCCGCCACGTGGATGATCGCCTCGCGGGCGACCGCGGCCAGGCCGCGCTCGTCGATATCGCGCATCGTATAAGCGCGCATCCCCAGTCGTCGCAGCTCGTCGCGTTCTCCCTGGTCCAGGTTACGCAGCCCGATGAGCACCACGTGGTGCGGGTCGATCTTGGCGCCGGGACGGCCCAGATCAACCAACTCCGGCAGGCCCAGACCCACCAAATGAGACAGCGGCATGCCATGAAGATTTCCGGAAGGGGATGACTCCGGTGTATTGAAGTCGGCATGGGCGTCAATCCAGATCACACCGGTGGCGCCAGCCGTGCTGACCCCGCCGATCGTGCCCATGGCGATCGAGTGGTCGCCGCCCATAAAGATGGGAAGGTTATGCTCCAAGACACAGGCCGCTGCCGTCTGATAGATGCTCTGGCAGGCGCTTAGCACGGCGTGCAGGTGGCGGACGGGCGCGTCGCCGATGACTTTGAGCGCCTCATCCCCGGTCGCTTCCTCTGGCGCGGCGACATCGATGTTACCGCCGTCGTGGACGTCATAGCCCAGGCGCTGCAACCGTGCCTGCAAGCCCGCATAACGCAGAGCGCTGGGACCCATGTCCACACCCCGACGCTGCTGGCCCAGGTCCATGGGGGCGCCGAAGATGCGCAGCGTGGGGATGGGCATAGGCTGGTGATCCGCTGAGTGGGTCGTTCGGCATGACTTCAGCCATTCGAGCCGGTGATTGAAATCACCGGCTGGTACGAAAAGTGCGTTGAAACGCACTGCGCCCCATGGCGTCAACCCGTTTCAACGGGTTTTGGCTGTGTCAGACTACGGTTTCAACCGTAGGCGCTGGGCGGGCGCTTCAGGCCTCAGGATAGGCCAGGCCAGCCACCTGAGGTTCTCCCCACACCGCCCAATTCCAGCGTGAGTTGCCCAGGGCATCGGTGATGAGCTGGACGACGGCGTCTTGACCGGCCAACGAAGGCAGATCGACGACGAAGTTCTCCCAGCCGACGTCAGGCTTGAGGTGGTTCCACAAAGGCCTTCCATTCACGCGGATGCGGAAGGCAACCTGGTTGTCTTCAGACAAAACAGCCCCATCCCGTACGCCGACGGCAAAGCGCAGCTTGAGGACATCCGCATCCATGGGCACCTGGACCAGGTAATCGATCACAGAGAGGCCAGTTGCCGGCGGGTGCTGCCAGATGGCCTGGCGGATGACGCCCCCACATGAAGCCGGCGCCAGCTTGACCTCCATGCCCGCCGCGTCGACCGTGGCTGACTGGGTGGCCTCGTGGAAGTGCTCAATCAGGTCGTACACCCAGACGGTGTCGAGCCCGGAGCTGACTTGCCAGCCGCCGGGCGAATGCCACTGTTCCTCCTGCCACTTCAGAAAACTGATGTACTGTGACAGCAGCATCAAGCTCTCTTCCGAGAGGTCGGCAATGCGGCGAACAATAGCGTCGATTTCGTCTTGGTGATGGGGCATGAGGGGTTAAAGGTTGCAGGTTGCAGGTTGAAGGTTGCGGGAGACGAGACGTAGGGGCAATTCATGAATTGCCCCTACCCATCCCATGCTCATTGTAGTTGATCAGAGAAAGGCGGAGCAAAGGGGCGCCGTGTAGCGCTGCTGCGGATGGCCTGTGTCCTAGTCGATCCTGGTCACCCACGCCTTCACATCATAGAACAACGCTCCTCCGCCCATATCGGCCTCGTCTTGCGGCGTCAACTGGTTGATGTTGCGGCGGTCAGGGCTGAGCTTGGACCACCACACGCTGGGGGCCAGCACCACGCCAGGTGCGATGTCCGTCGTGACCTGGGCGGTAAGGGTGACGCTGCCGTGCTCATTGGCCAGGCACACGACGGCGCCATCGACGATCTGGCGAGCGGCGGCGTCGTTGGGGTGCAGCCATACGACCGGCTCTCGCTCACGCTGCACGAAGCGATCGAGGTTGGCGAATGTGCTGTTGAGGAAGGAATGCGCGGGCGGTGAGATACAGGTCAGAGCGGCTGCCGGCTCGTCCGGCGGCGCCGGCTCCAGATGCTGCGGTGGCGCCCAGGTGGGCAGGGGGTCGTAGCCGTCGGCCGCCAGGCGCTCGCTGTAAAACTCGCACTTGCCGCTTGCCGTGGGGTAATCTCCCTCGGCGAACGGCAGATACGGCTCAGGGACGTCCAGCCGGGCAAAGCCCTCCTGCAGTAGTCGTTCCCAGGTGCTGCTCGCAACCACCGGGTCCGTCTGGTTGGCCAGAAACTCCTGCAGGATCTGGGTGTCGCTTTGACGGAAGCAAGGCTCGTCGAAACCCATTGCCACGGCCAGGCGACGAAAGATCTCGCTGTTGGGCAGGCTCTGCCCGACTGCGGCGATCGCAGGGCGATTGAGGGCCAGGTAAAGATGACCGTAGGGCTTGAGCAGGTCCCAGTGTTCAAGCTGTGTCGTCGCCGGCAGCACGATGTCGGCATAGTCGGCGGTATCAGTCTGGAAGTGCTCCAACACCACGGTAAACAGGTCATCGCGGCGCAGGCCCTGGAGGACGGCGCTTTGGTCGGGGGCGACGGCGGCAGGATTGCTGTTGTAGACGATGAGCGCCCGGACGGGTGCGCCGGCCTGGTCGGGCGCCGGAGGTGTGTCCACAGGCCGGGGGTGGAAGTGAGCGCGGGCCAGACGGGCGGGATCCAGACTGAGCGCGTCGCCCAGGCGGTTCATGTTGATCGTGCGCGGGTGGCGTCCCGCCAGCAGGTCAGGGCGATAGAGGCTGCTGCGATCGAGCGCGAAGCTGCCACTGGTGCTGAGAAGGATGCCGCCCCCACGCTCGCGCCAGGCCCCAACCAGACCGGGGAGACATACAAGACTCCGCACCGCCATTCCCCCACCGGCATGGCGCTGCAGGCCGTAATTGATGCGGATGGCGGCCGGTCGCGTCGTGGCATACTCGCGGGCAAGCTGGCGAATACGTTCGGCGGCGACGCCTGTGATGGGCGCCGCCCATTCCGGCGGATACCGGCGCACGCGTTCGGCCAGTTGGGCAAAGCCCAAGGTGTGTTCAGCCACATAGGCCTCGTCATACAGGTTCTCACCGATGATCACGTGCATCAAGGCCAACGCCAGGGCGCCATCGGCGCCGGGGTGGATCGGAATCCACTCATCAGCAGCGCGGGCGGTGCGCGTACGGGCCGGGTCGATGACGATGACACGGGCCCCGGCCTTGTGCGCCTCCTGCACGAACGGCCACAGATGCTGGTTGCTGGTCAGGGTGTTGGTCCCCCAAAGGAGGATGAGCCGGGCGTGGGCGAAATCGGAGGGTTCCATCCCCATCACTTTGCCCGTCGTGTAGCCGTACCCTTCGAAGCCGGCCTCGGCGCAGATGGTCTGGGCCAGGCGGCTGGCGCCCAGGCGGTAGAGAAAACGCCTGGCCATGCCCTCGCCCTGGAGCAGGCCCATCGTTCCGCAATACGAGTAAGGTAGAACGGCCTCGGCGCCATGGTCCGCCACGACCTGCCCGAGGTTCTCCGCAACCTCGGCGATGGCCTCATCCCACGAAATCGGCCGGAAGTGACCGCTGCCCTTGGGCCCGGTGCGCCTGAGTGGCGTTTGCAGGCGGTCGGGATGGTAGGTGCGCTCCAGGTAGCGGTCGACCTTACCGCAGAGGCGTCCCTGCGTCACCGGGTGGTCGGGATGTCCCCAGAGATCGAGGGCTCGGCCCGTGGTCGTGTCGACGGCCACCTGCCAGCTGCAGGTATCAGGGCAGTCATGAGGGCAAACGCCGGTAACAATGGCGGTGCCAGGACGGTCGAGATAGAGGTGGAGACGCGACATGGCGGGAAGAGGGTGGCGGGTGAACGGTGAGGGGTAGCGATGGAGGAACGGGAAACGAGAAGCGAGAAGCGAGAAGCGGGTGAGGGGTGGCGGGTTGCGGACAACGTTCAACCTGCAACCTGCAACCTGCAACCTGATTGTGGCTGTGACGCATCAGTGATGGTGTTCAGTCCATGACGCTGGCCAGCGGCGTTCCCTCCAGCTCGGCGTCTGACAGGTCTTCGCTGCCGGCCGCCGTGACCACGACCTTGCCTAGCCCGGCCTGGTCGCGCACCTGACGCTCAATGCGCGCCAGCAGGTCGGGGTTGGCCTTCAAGAATTCCTTGGCGTTCTCGCGACCCTGGGCCAGGCGCTGGCCTTCGTAGCTGAAGAACGCCCCTCGCTTCTCGACGATGCCCATCTCGGTGCCGATATCGAGCACGCTCCCGGCTCTGGAAATGCCTTCGTTGAACATAATGTCGAACTCAGCCACGCGGAAAGGCGGCGCCACCTTGTTCTTCTTCACCGTCACCCGCACGTGATTGCCCACCGCCTCGCTGCCCGATTTGACCGAGCCGATGCGGCGGATGTCCAGCCGCACCGAGGCGTAGAACTTGAGCGCCATGCCGCCGGTGGTCGTCTCCGGGTTGCCGAACATCACGCCGATCTTCTGCCGGAGCTGATTGGTGAAGATCATGATCGTGTTGGTCTGCTTGATGGCGCCGGAGAGCTTGCGCAGGGCCTGGCTCATGAGCCGGGCCTGCAAGCCCATGTGGCTGTCGCCCATCTCGCCCTCGATTTCGGCGCGAGGGACGAGGGCGGCGACGGAGTCGACGACGACGACATCCATGGCGCCAGAGCGGATCAGGGCTTCGGCGATTTCGAGGGCTTGCTCGCCGGTGTCGGGTTGGGAGACGTAGAGATTGTTGACATCCACGCCGATGCGCTCGGCATAGGCGGGGTCAAGTGCGTGCTCGACGTCGATGAAGGCGCAGAGTCCCTTGCGTTGCTGTGCTTCGGCAATGATGTGAAGACAGAGGGTGGTCTTGCCGGATGCCTCCGGGCCGTAGATCTCGATGACGCGCCCGCGCGGCAGGCCGCCCACGCCCAGAGCGATATCGAGGGCCAGGGCGCCGGTGGGAATGGATTCCACCTGCAGGTGATTGGCATCGCCCAACTTCATGATGGTGCCGTCGCCAAAGCGTTTGTTGAGGTTCGAGAGTGTTGTATCAAGCGCCTGTGATTTGCCGTTCGTGCCGTTGCCGCTCATGGTCATTCTCCTCTGCGCAAGTGCGCTTCGCTGTTGCGCCGCTGCCGGTCGCTGGTAGATAGATCGAGCCAGGTTACGCCAGTGCGCCCCTGGGCCTGTGTTGGGGATAGAATAGCACACTTGTTCTATTCCTGTCAAGTCCTGCATCAGGCGGCCACGACCTCGTCCGCGTAGACACCGAACGCCCACACCCTTGCGCGCCAACCCTCGATGGAGGGTCTTGACTGTTTGCACGACTGATCCGAAAGCCGCTATACTATCGTTGCGGACGCGCGGCATGACCTGGCGGAAGTTGCTCGCCGTCTTGCCCACGGCCGCGGGGAGGATGGGCCGGGTCTCGCCTTTTACTGGCCTGTCCTGGCGTAGCTCGATACCCTTCGTTAGGGCGCACCGATGTGGCGGCGCGCCCGTTTTTGGCGTTTCCCAACATGTTCAAAGAGCTGGTCCGACCCCTGGCATTGTTGAGTTTGCCGCTACTTGGCGTCCTGGCGACCTATGTTGTCGTGCGGCGGCCGCGCAAGGGCTACGCCCTGGCGTTTGCAGGGGTGTTGGTGGGCTTGATCATTCTTCACCTGGGCAACACGGTGCTCTATCAGCCCAATCTCAGCCTGCGCGCCAACTACTTCTGGCAGGTCGCTCAAAGTTATGGGGGATGGGTGGCCATTCTTTCAGGGATGGCGCTGGCGATCACCCTGCATCAGAAACCCCTGGCGCCTTGGGAAAAGGTAACTACTCAGGCTGACTCACTACTACCTGTTGCGTAGCAAAGGCCCAGCACCACTAGATGCAGTATGCACGGTCTGGGAAACACCTCGAAAATGCCGGAACCAACGTACTTCAGGAGTCGTCCGAACACAACATGTAGTGCATTTGCAATCACGAGAACCGCTATTTAGTGGCTGAGTAGTTACGGGAAAAGATAGTCGTGGCGGTCATAGTGACCCGCATGTTGGTGGACCTGGTCTGGTTGGCCACACTGCAACCGCAGCCAGACAACGCCTGCGGACTCCACCCCTCTGGCCATCCACGCCTGGCCTGTGGATGGACGGTGCAAGCCGGCATCGTCGCCACGAGCGTTTGCGTCCTGCTCATGCTCACGCTTTTTCTGCGGGCAGGCGCCATCGCCAGCGGCCGCTATCGGGTGATATTGCGGCGTTATCTGGGGTTGGCGGCTGCGTGCGTCCTCATAGCAGGCGCTCTCAATCATTTGCTTGGTTACTTCAATCGGGTGGTGTTTCCCAGCGAGGTCCCCGTCCTGCTCGGTGTCATCGTCACGACGCGGATGTTGCTGCTCCTGGAAGAGGAGGAGAGTGCGCTGCCAACCGGAAGATGGCGCGAGGCGCTCGTGGGGTGGCTGGCGCTGCTCGTCGTCGCCGTCATCGCCGACATCCAGTGGTTGGGGCTCCCCTTGCCCATCCTCACGTTCAGCGTGTTGGCGATCGGCGTTGGCGCTGGCGCAGCCTGGATAGCAGCCCGGCTGGCGGTTGCTCCGCCCCAGGTCGCAGAAGTGACCACCCCCGATCCTACACCTGTGGCTATGGATTTGCCGGCGCCGGCGCCGCCTGAATTGCTGCTGACACCACCGGTGGACCAGCCGGCGAGGGATGAGCCGAGGTTGCGGATCTATTTGCTGGGGCCGATGCGGGTGGTGCGCGATGGGCAGCCATTACCCCATACCGATGAGACCAGACGGATGCGCAAGACCTTGCAGTTGTTGGCCTATTTGGCGCTGATGGGCAAGAGAGGAGTGAGTAGGCAAAAGGTGGCCGAAGAGCTCTGGCCCGAAGAACCCAACCGCGCCCGCATCTTGACCACCTATCTGTCGACGTTGCGCCACATCCTGGAGCCGCAACACCGGCGAGGGCAGAGCCAGTACGTGGTGCAAAGCGGCGAGCGCATTCATCTGCAAGCCGGAGCATTGTGGGTGGATGTGTGGGCTTTCGACGAGTTGGCGAAAAAAGCTGGACGCCTGGCGGCGGCGGGCGATCTGGTGGGGGCGGCAAGCTGTTGGGACGAGGCGGTGGCGCTGTACGACGCCGAGGGTTTGCTGCCCGACGGCGACTTCCTACCTGGTGTGGTGGATGCAGGACGTGAGCATCTGCACCAAGAGTGGCTGACAGGGCTGCGGTTTCTGGCGCGCTATCATGCCGGCCAGGAGGCGGAGGGCGCTCAAGAGCAGGCGGCAGGTTACTGGCAGATGTTGCACGCGGACGAGCCGTGGGACCAGGAGGCGTACGCATGGCTGGCGGATTACTATCGCCGCACGGGGCAGATGGGTCGGTTGCGGGCCTTAGAACAAGAGTGGGAGCAGGATGCAGGGGATTGAGGGCAAGGAAGGCAGGAGGAGAAGGGTTTGCGTAGCATTTGCGTAACATGGGGGTGGTAGATTGAGGGAATTGAAGTAGCCGTTGGTGGCAGCAGCGAGTCTGTTACCTCGTTGTATCTGGGTTGAGCGGTCACCCGAACTCAATGCGCTCTGACTCGGTTCTTGTCCAGGGTGATTGCATCTTAATGGAATCAACGTTACGTAGAGATCAATTTTCAGCATGAATTTTGTGCCCGTCTTGAACAGATTCCGACAAAGCCGTACTGGCGCAATGCCAGGTCTATCATCTCAAGAAAGGAGGGTAATACGCATGAATCGCATAGTCGTTTCCAAGAAGTTCTGGCTAGTTCTGCTTTCACTCCTTGTGGTGCTTGTGGCGGCGGATGGCGCTTCGGCTCACAGCGCCTCAGTCGCAACCTGCACCCCACATCCCAGATTCGCCTCGCGGTATAACGGCAAGCCTACGCTCTACATCTGGGGCATACCAAATTTCGGCAAGGACAGTACCGGGATCGGTATCTATTACAAGAATGGATCAGGTAGGTTGGAGCAGGTTCCCGCCTCCAGTTCATGGGGCATCCAGATGGTTCCGCAGACACGATCTAGCGAATGGACAGGCTACTACATTGCCACACGCTGGCTTATTGACTTCGAACACTGGGGGTGGGACGATGACCGGCGCTGGTATGTTCAAATCTGCCGCTAGCTTAGTTGGTGCGTAGCTGCTCGGTGAGTCATCGAAATCCACTTGCAAGTATGACTTCCCTGAAAGAAGCAGAACTTTAACAACTACAGCGTGGCTGGGTGCGCGGCCAACGGCAGGATAACAGCCTTCAGCACTGCGAGAGGGGCGGCAAAAAAGCGCCCAACCAGGGTAGATAGAGGGCTGCGTTTTGAGTTCGGACTGCAGCTTGAGTCCGAACTGCGGCTTGAGGCCGCGTTGTCGCTGGACTGGCAGCAGTGCTTGGACCGTTTGGGCGATTCGGGCGGGGTTGCCTGCAAGTAGCGCTGGATGCGGCGCACGTTGGTCATCGCTGCCGAAGCGACAATCAGGCAGGTCATCCGGAACAGGCCGCGCACGGGCAACTTACCGGCGGGAAAAGGATGCTTGAGCGAACGGACGGTGGCTTCAATGGCGGCGCGGGGATTGCGACCTGTCTCGTGACTCGCTCGGCTGCGGCGGTGACGTTGTGACTTGTCAACCTGGGCTTGGTTGAAGGTGAGCTGGACGCTGCCACGACGCTTGTCGGGTTGCGGTGGACAACGCCCGGCGGTAAACAGCGGGCAGGTTTCGCAGATGGCGATGTGGAAGTAGGCGCCAAAGCGCTGGGGCTTGCGGCCCGGGAAGACCGCCACGGTTTGGCCCTGCGGACAGGTGATGGTGAGTGGGCGCCCCTGCACATCTTGGGTGATGGCAAAATCAGCCAAATAGAGCCGGTCCGGATGCGGTTTCGGTCCGACGATGGCGGTTTGGATCAAGGTCACCTGCTGCTCCCGCAAGACAGTATCGCTTTCGGGACCGCCGTAAGCGCCATCCGTGTGTAGCGTGTCCAAGTCGGTGCGCTGCTTGAGTTCAGGCAGTGCGGCCACAAGCAAGGCGCTATCGGCGGTCGTGTTGGCAGCCACGCGCACATCGGTGATCAGTTGCACAGCGTTCTCCGGGTCACAGGTTTCCGTCACATTGGCGACATAGCCCCTGTAACCAACCTGATTCTTCTCCCGATAGCTGGCCTCCAGGTCATCCAGCGACTGCAAGCTGCTGGCGCTGATCTCTTTGTTCGCCTTGGGCTGCGGCCCCTCCGCCTCCATCCGAAATTGCTCAGCGAACAGGCGTGCCGCCACCTGGTAGGCTGGTTCCTCGCCATAGCCAGCTGCCATCGCCTGCAGCAACTGGGACAACGCCTGCCCCACCGCCTGCAACTGCGCCTCAGTCGTCGCATCACCCTTGACTCGATGGATGTAGTGTCTGGACCTCTCCCCCACATACGGCGCCAACAGGTCGGCATGACGCAAGCGCTCAGCCTCGCTCAATAGGCGCTGTAGGCGCTGAATCGCCTCGACCGCCAACTGCAAACGGCTCATGAGGACGATGTTCGAAGCGATCTGCGTTGAATCCATCCGCTGTTGACCCGTCCGCACCGCCAAAGCCGTGATCTGCTGGTCGGTGATGTCCGCAAAGGCTGTCTCCAACAGATTGGTCCCATGTCCCACATTGTACTGGCTCAGACGACGGCGGAAGTTGTACAGCGTGCGCAACTCAAAGTCGCCCTCCCCCAGGCTGTCATAGCCGATGGCATAGCGTACCTGCATGTCATACAGAAAATGATCGTAGAGCTCTTCGTCGCTCCATCCGTAACCTGCCTTGAGCGTGTCCAGGCTCACCAGGACATTGACTGCCACATTCGGCCGCGATGGCACGTCGGAGTACAGCACCGCAAACGCCTCTTCCTGGAGCCGACTGAAGAACTCGTGGCGAAACGTCCCCGCCCACGACTCTTCCAGCCGCCGCCGCCGTTTCTCTGGCATCTCGTTGACGCTGCTGATCAATGCTGGTTGTTGTTGGCGCTTATTTGACCGAAACATCCTTCTCTACTACCTTATGTATGGCTTAATCGTCGTCCTCAGGGCTGACCTCTGCCCTACCCCTGATTGTACCCATCTCGCGAAGAAACGCGAGTTTGGCTACCCCTTTTTTCAGGGGAGTCAAGTATCGAAACACCGAACCATCCCAGGCTGGCTGTCACAGCCTATCAACCCAAACGAACATCCAAAC
>CAZHTZ010000052.1:0-10195 GCA_964535455.1 uncultured Caldilineales bacterium | reverse complement strand
TCGTTTCTGGTATGTCCTTCGCATTCTCTCCGTCTTGAGCATCGTCTTGCTGCCCCTGGGCAACGCTTCGGCATTGGCCCAAGGCGAAGACCCACCTGAACCCCTGTCACCCATCATCGAAGGCGCGCCCCCCGTCTGGGGCGTCACGGCCGAGGCCAGCGATGGCGCTCTGACTCTTTTTTGGCAGACCAAGGAGCCTCAGGTCGGCTGGATTGAGTACGGCACATCATGGGATCAGATGACGAGCATCGCCTATGACGAGCGCGGGCCGAATGTGGCCGATACACAACATCGGGTAGTGTTGAACGATTTACAACCCGGCACAGTCATATACTACGTCGTCGTCTCCGCCGGCCAACGTCTTGACAATGGTGGCCCGGCCTTCAAGCATGCCTTCGGTGGTGAGCGCTTCGAAATCGAAACAACGCCGGAAGGCGTCGATGCGGCTCAATCGCCCGACATGCAGGTGGAGCCGATCGGTCCGGCGCAGCCTACCGGCGTGACAGAAACCCAGGCAGGCGAAACCCAATTCGTGGTTGAGTGGCAGACAATTCAGCCTCAAACCGGCTGGATCGAGTACGGCACAGCGTGGGATCAAATTGCGAGCATCGCCTACGATGAGCGTGGGTCGGATGTGGCCGACACGCAGCATCGCGTGGTGGTAAGTGGGCTGGAGATGGGGAAGGGATATTACTATGTGGTTGTATCGGATGGAGAGAGATTCGATAATGGGGGGGCGCTGTTCAAATTCACAGCTGGTAACGGGATATCGATCTTCCCTGAACTGTTGTCAAACGAGAATGTCGATATCATCCAACTAGATGGCTTAGCCAATACCCCTGACCTAGGGCCTGATGCGTCGTCAGTAATCACCTGCGATCCTGAGATCTTCTACGGCGTGCAACACTGTGTGGACAATAACGCACATATGCTTGTCGTCAATCTCAGAGACTCACATGTTCGCGTGCAGCCTGTACTCTCAAACGGACCAAATGGTGAATGCAATTCCGTAAACCATGTAGGAAAGGACGCAACATCAAATTGCCCAAATCCATACCCGATCGAGGCAATGTCTGCTATGTTGGCCAGATATCAGGCGAGGGGCGGCGTTGCGATTATTGATGCAGACTACTCTGCCATGCCAGCAGGCGACCACGGCGCGGAAGGACTGACCGTACGCAACGGGGTGCGACTGGATGGAACTGCGCATGGGGACAATGACGGCAACGCCACACGACGAAGTTCACTGGCTTTCTCAGCAAGCAAGGAGGCCAGAATAGGGAAACCAGCCCGCGAATCTGATATCGATCCTCAGGGGGCGTACTATAACACTGTTGGGGGTGGGCCAATGATCGTGAGAAATGGCAGCGCACTGGACAATTCCGCCTGCGCCAACGACGGCCTTTCCACAGATGTGTGCACACGTCTCGCCCAGTCGGCTGCAGGTCTGACGAGTGATGGCAGACTTATTCTGGTTACTGCTGCAAAAGATGCCGCGGGCATGGCGTCCTATTTAGTCAACAATTTTCATGTTCAGAGCGCCATCAAGTTCGATGGTGGTGGTTCAGCGCGAATGGCGTGGGTCGACGCCAGCGGTCAAATTCGCCAGTGGGGAGCAACGAGCGAAGATCGTCGACTGCCCGAGGGACTCCTGATTCTCTCTGAGCGCAGACAAACAACAGACCCTGACGACAACCGCATCCTCGCCTCCGGCCAAACCTTGAACGGCACCATCAATCCCGCCACCGACGAGGACACTTACTACTTCGACGGCGCCCAGGGCCAACGGGCGACGATTCGCATGAACCGCATCGACAGCGGCAGCCTGGACAGCTTCCTGTACCTCTATGCGCCCAACGGCAGCTTGGTGGCCCAAGATGACGACGGGGGCGGCAACGGGAATGCACTCATCAGTCAGGCCACGCTGCCACAAAGCGGGCGCTATCGCATCGTTGCCACGAGTTGGAGTAGCCGCAGCACCGGCGCCTACAGCCTCGGCCTGGAGCTTGGCGGCGGCGGGGGTGGTTGTACGCCCGGCGCCAATGGCGTCATCTTGTACGAGCATCTTCACGCTGGGCGCTGCGTCACTTTCACCGGGGATCACAATGACTTCAACCTGAACGGCTTCAACGACGTCGCTTCCTCCATCCGCTTCGTTGGCAGCTATGCCAGCGGTTGGGAAGCGCAGGTCTTCGAGCACACCTACTATGGCGGCGTCTCCTCTACCTATCGCGGCGACGACATCGAGTTCGGCAACGACACCATCGGCCACGACCGCGCCTCTTCGATCCGCATCCGCCGTATCTCCAACGATGAGCCGAACGATCGTTTCATCTCGTCCGGCCAGACCCTGAACGGCGTGATCGACCCCGCCAGCGACCAGGACAGCTTCGTCTTCGATGCCAGCCAGGGCCAGCGGGCGACCATCCGTATGAATCGCACCAGCGGCAGTCTGGATAGCTTTCTGTACCTGTATGCGCCCAACGGCAGCCTGGTGACCTATGACGACGATGGCGGCGGCTATCCCAACTCGTTGATCAACCAGGTTGCCTTGCCGCAGAATGGCCGCTACCGCATCGTCGCCAAGAGCTACAACGGCGTCAGTACCGGCGGCTACGCCCTCAGCCTGGAGCTTGGCGGCAGTGGCGGATGCACGAGCAGCCAATACCGCGCTGAGTACTACAACAACCGCACACTCAGCGGCAGTCCAACTCTGACCCAATGCGAAGGCTGGCCGATCAACCACGATTGGGGTGGCGGCGGGCCAAGTGGCGGCGTCGGCAACGACAACTTCTCCGCTCGCTGGACTGGTCGCGCCTCGATCAATGCTGGGCGCTACACATTTATCGCTCGTTCCGATGATGGCATCCGGGTTTGGCTTGACAACAACCTCATCATCGACGCCTGGCGGGATCAAGGCCCCACCGAGTATCGCAACACTCGTGACGTCAGCAGCGGCATGCATGACATCCGCGTCGAATACTATGAAAATTCCGGTGGCGCCGTGGCGCAGTTTCGCTGGGAGCCGGCTGCTAGCAGCGGCAACCTAGCGCGTGGCCGTCCGGCCAACGCCACATCGCAAGAGAGCGCGACCTACGCCCCCGCCAAGGGCAACGACGGCAACACGGGTACCCGTTGGTCTTCTCAGTGGAGTGCCAGCCCGAGAGACGAATGGTGGTGGGTAGACCTCGGCACACAGACCTTTGATCAGGTGGTTGTGCGCTGGGAAGCCGCCTATGCCACCCAATACTTCATCGGCTGGTCCGACAACGGCAGCAACTTCACCGGCTACTGGTACACGGCTAACACCGCAGGTACCCATACCCGCAACCTGGGCACACGCACTGCGCGTTATGTCGGCATATTGATGCGACAGCGCGCTCCTTGTTGTGGCAACTACTCGTTCTGGGAGCTTGAGGTCTATCGCACAGCGGCACTCTCGGCGGCGGATGCGGAAAACGTCGTGGAGATCGCGCCCGATAGCGACTTGGTCACGATCACTATGCCGTAAAGTCCTGAAGAAAAAACCCAGGGGAGCGCCCCTGATCGAGGATGAAGTCAATGGGAGGTACCCTCCTCACTCTCTTCACTTCTCACTGCTTACTCCTCCCCTACTGCCCACTGCCTCATCCTAGCGAAGCCCCACCAGGGGCTTTTAGCCGCCTGGCTGCAAAGTGCAAGCCCCGATAGGGCTACGACTCTACCAAACGCATGGCACGATGGCAGAACTCTGGATAGCGAGATCGCGCGTCAGCATCGGCGCGCCCAGACGAACGGCAGTGGCCACTACTTCCATTCGCCTTCCCACTCCTGTCTGATCTCACGAAGCGCCGCCATAGTATCAAAGTCCGCTGGGAAGTACGCTTGCCAGGCGCCAGCCAGCGACGCAAAGGGTGGTTGCCGCTGCTGATTCGCTAGAAATCCTCTGTGAGGTGCTCCGTGGACGATGCATGCGTTGACACCGGTAGCATTGGCGTGACGGGCTTGATTTGGGGCGCCCGGCGCTTTACCTGCGCTTGGCGTCTTGTTCCGCTCTTTCCTTCATGCTATACTCACCTGCAGAAGACCCCCGGTGTGCTGAAAGGAGATCTATATGGACGCCCTATACGAGTTACGAATTCAGATCGAAGAACTCGACGACGGCAGCGACTATCGCTACCTGGGTACCAGCCCTGATCTGCCAAATCTGATTGTGGTCGGCGATAGTATCGAGGAAGTTCTGGCCTTCGCTCCTGGTGTTGCCCGCGCACTGCTCGAAACCATGCACGAACATGGACAGCCTGTGCCAGCGCTGGCCGAAGCACGCCAACCGTGGCAGACAAGTGTGTTGGTGCCCGCGTGAAGTATGCCGAGTTGGTCAAGAAGCTCAAACGTGCGTAGAGATGAAGCTCCGCTCTACAGCCCATCGCACGACTCCTCACTCTCTTCACTTCTCACTGTTCACTGCTCACCGCTTACTCCTCCCCTCCGCCCGCTGCCTCGTCCTAGCGAAGCCCCACCAAGGGCTTTTGGCCGCCTGGCTGCAATGTGCAAGCCCCGATAGGGCTACGACTCTACCACTAGTCCCATTCGCCTTCCCACTCCTGTCTGATCTCACGAAGCGCCGCCATACTATCAAAGTCTGCTGGGAAGTAGGCTTGCCAGGCGCCAGCAAGCGACGCAAAGGGTGGTTGGGGCTTCGGCAGCGGCTGGACGACCAGCACAACTTCTGCTTTACCCGGAGGCAGGCCAAAGGGAACATCTAGACGCAGTGAGCCGTCGGCGGCGATTTCCAATTCAAGCGTCATCGTCTTCATCATTGCAGTCCTCTGGAGGCGAAGGATGGTCGTCAGAAGCAACTATAGCGCAAGCGAGCGTTGCCGTCAACAAAAAACGACTCGGTTCTGTCTTGTGTTGGTGACTTGGGATGGCTTGTTGTAGGGTTGGGTGAAGCGGCGGTGCGACACAGTTTGACAGTTCACCCGGCGCATTCCACACTGACCTCACATGGTCAGCGAGGAGATGCCTCGAAATGCGATTCCTGAATTGTTAGAACCATCAGGCAAGAGTGCAGATGATGAAATTCTATGACTTTGAAATTGTAATCGAAAAAGAGCCGGAGGATGCAGGCTATTTCGCTTATAGCCCAAGCTTGTCGGGGTGTTTCAGCAATGGTTTGACCATCGAGGAAACCAGGCGTAATATCCGCGAGGCCATCCAACAGCATATCAGCGTGCTGCAGGCCCATAACCAGGCCATACCACAACATGAACGACTGGTGCACGTCGAAACCCTGAGCGTGGGCCTACCGGCATGACACGTATGCCGCATCAGCGTTGACGACTACCTGGCATGGCGTTGAGCCGTGCGTTCGGAGAGGCGCCCAGTACTTTGGCGGAGTTGGGCGCCTCTCTGCGCGTTACGGTCCCGCCGGCGTGATGCGCACCCAGTCCACGTAGCGGGTGCTCTGGGCGTTCTCACCGAAGTTCACGGCGGCCAGTCTCGGGGAGAAGGTATTTATGCTGAGCAGTGCCGCGGCATCCTTTGGCGTATGGCTGCCAAGCAGTGTGTTGTCCAGAAAGAATCGCATGTTAGCTGTCGCAGGATCGGTTTCGATACGCAGCGTGTACCAAGTGTCGTAGTTGACCGGTATGCTCGGCGTGTGGTACTCATTGTAGTAGTTGTCACCCTGGCTCTGACTGATCTGACAGTCAGCGTACGCGGTATCACCCGGTCGTCCCGTTAAGCCACATTCGGTGTACCAGTCGTTGTATCCAGCCGTTGCAGTCTGGAAGTGGATCCAGACTGCGCCTCCTCCGCCGCTGCGATCGCTACTAATCTTAAGATGGGCCTGGAAGAAACGCAGTTGTCCAAGAGAATTCTCTCCCCGACGGTGCAGATCCAAGACCTGAGTTCTATCTGTAGGCGATGGGTTCGAGAAGACCATCGCGCCGTTCTCTTGTCGAACGTTGAACCCGGTGGTGTCCCAAGTGTGCCAGAGGGCGGGGTTCCAGGCCCCATCGAACGTCGGATCGTCGAAATCGTCATACAGCGTGGGATCGTACCGCCGCAACCCCAGCGGCAGGAACACCCGATACAGCGCCCTGACGAACGCCGGTCGGGTGGTCGAGTGCGTATCCACGCCGTCGCTGACTGTCAGCGTCACGGTGTACGTTCCGGCGGTGGTGTAGGTGTGGCTGGGGTTCGTCTCGGTGCTCGTCTGCCCGTCGCCGAAGTCCCACAGACTGCTGGTGAAGTCGCCGGCCGAGGTGTTGGTGAAGCTGACGGCCAGGGGCGGGCTGCCCACGGTGGGGCTGGCGTTGAAGTCGGCGGTGACGGTCATCTGCCAGATCTCGCCGCCATTGGCGTCATTGAGGGTGGCGACGAAAAGACGGTCGTTGTACACGCCGACTGAGTTGTCCCAGTAGGTGGTGCGGTTGTTGCTGTCGCCAAAGCCGGCAAAGCCAACTTGCTCCCAGTCGATCCCGTTGGCCGTCCGCCACACTTCCGCACCGGTATCCGAGTTGCCGGCCACGACATGAAGACGCTCCTTGTACACCTCAAGTCCAGGTCGATCACCACGGGTGTTGGGGTTGCCGAAGCCGTTGCCCTCCACCTGCTGCCAGTCTGTACCGTCGCAAAGCTGGCAACGCCAGACCTGCGCGCCCGAGCCGGACGCATGCTCGGTTGCGGCATAGAGGTAGCCATCGAAGGCTGCAAGTGCGGAGACGGCAGTGTTCTGCGGGTCGCCGAAGCCATCGGTATTGACCTGGCTCCAATCGGCGCCATCGCTGCTCCGCCAGACTTCGCCGCCTGTGAATCCATTGCGCGTGCCTGCATAAAAGTAGTTGTTGAAGGCCGCGGTTCCCACAACCGCACTGTTGTGCGCATCCCCGAAGCCATTGCTGACCACGCGCGTCCACTCGCCGGCGTTGCCCGTGCTGCTGCGCCAGATCTCGCCGCCGTGCGCGTCGGTGTAACTCCACGTGGTCGCGTAGATCTGGCTGTTGAATTCAGCAAAGCGGAAGACCTCGCCATTGGTCGGGTCGCCGAAACCGGCCGCAACGACCCGGTTCCAGTCGCTGCCGTTGCTGCTGCGCCAGACCTCGCCTCCGCCGTCCTCATTCCAGGTGCCGGCATAGAGCTGGCCGCCAAAGCGGAAGAGCTGATCGACGCCGACGTTGCGGGCGTCACCGAAACCAGCGGTCGTGACCGCCGACCATTGGCCGTCGTTTGCCATGCGCCACACTTGCGCGCCCTGGCCGCCATAGTTGTAGGTCCCAGCAAACAATTGGTCATCGAAGGGCGCTAGCGCCAGGACGTATGAGTTTTTGCGGTCTCCAAAGCCGTTGATGTTCACCTGCTTCCAGCCGGGCACACCGACAGCGAACTTCTGGACGCGATGATTGTCCCTTTCGGCGACATAGACATTTCCCAACACATCCACCGCCACGCCCGTCGGACCCCGCAGCTGCCCGCTATTGGGACCCCAGGAGTTGCCAAGGGTGGTCAGATAGGCGCCATCCCGGTCGAAGACCTGGACGCGGCTGTTCCAATCGTCGACGACATAGACGCGGCCCTCCGCATCCACGGCGACGGCCAGGGGGTGCAGATGGCCGAAGTCCTCGCCGAAGACGCCGGTTTCGCCCACGAACGTCGTGCAAGTGTAATCATTGGCCGCCAAAGTGCACTTCTGCACGCGCTCATTCTCGGAATCCGCCACGTAGAGGACGCCATTGGCGTCGAAGGCGACGCCGCGCGGCCACTCGAAATGCCGGTTGTCGCTCCCCGTTTCCCCCGTCACGCCCAGGGTGGCTTTGTACACCCAGGCGCTCGTGAATATCTGCACCCGTTGGTTACACATGTCCAGGACGGAGATATCGCCCGTAGTGGGGCTGATAGCCGCACCGTGCGGGCAAGCGAATTCGTTGTTGCCTGTCCCGCCCTGGCCGAAGCTCAAATGCAGAGAGCCATCCGGGTTGAAGACTTGCACACGATTGTTGCCGGTGTCTGTGACGTAGATGCGCCCGTAGCGATCGACCGCCGGACTGCCCTCTAGCCCGCCCAGGTGGCCGGCATCATCCCCCCACACGCCTGGCTCGCCCACGGTCCACTGCACCTGCCCGGCGGCATCGAGCTTCAGCAAGCGCATACCGCGGTGCTCGGTGATGTACAGGCTGCCGTCTGGCGCTGCCGCCACACCCCACGGCGCGTTGTAGTGGGCGCCGTCGGTCACATAAGGCACGCCGCTGGCGCCGATGAGGACGCCGATGGCATCGCCATTGGGCTGGTAGGCGCGCACCGTGTTGTCATCCCAATCGCTGACATAAACCCGGCCTCCTGCATCGACAGCCACATCCAACGGCCAGCGGAATCCAGTGGCGAAGACGACGCAACTGCCATTGGGCTGGCATTTCTTGATACGGCCGTTGCCGGCATCGGCGATGAAGACGGCGCCGTTGCCGCTGACGCCCAGGCCGAAAGGAATATTGAGCTGACCCGCAGCCCCGCCCGGGCTGCCAGTGCCATGAAACGTCGTACACGTCCAACTGCCGGCAAAAGTGCAGCGTTGGATGCGATGGTTATCGACGTCCGCCACATAGAGCCGGTTGCTGTTATCGAAGGCAATTTGCCCCGGATGGCTGAAGTGACTGTTGTCGCTGCCGGCGACGCCGGTTTGGCCGATGGTCCTGAGGTGGACGAACCCGCCGCCGCTGACGTCGAACACCTGGATGCGATGGTTGTCCCAGTCCGAGACGTACAAACGCCCCTGGCTGTCGAAAGCGATGCCTTTGGGGTTGCGGAAGCGATTGTTGGCGTCCCCCTCCTCCCACGGCGCGTCGTCGGGAAACCAGCGGATGACATTGCCGGCGGCGTCGAACTCCTTCACCGCATGGCTCATCGTCACCCAGATATGGCCATTGCTGTCAGTGGCGCTGTCCCAGGGAGAACTGAGGAATTGATCGTGAGTCCAGCCCAGACCCGCCTCGCCCAGGATCAGCGTGTTCACGCCGGCCAACGTGTACTTGAGCAGCCGGTGGCCTCTCTCTTCCACGACGTACAGGTGGCTCGGATTGGCGTCGTCGATGAAAATACTGTGTGGCCGATTGAGGTGCCCGGCATCGGCCAGGTACGGTTTTTCCGTCTCCCCAAACGTCCGCACATAGCGAAAACTCAGCCCCGGCTCTCCCACCGCCACGGCGGGACTGGCGGACGTTGCTGCGCCCGCGGCGCCAGCCCCGAACTTGCGAGGATGAAAAGGAAAGTCAGGAGCTTCGCTGCTGGTCGCGGGGTGGCCAGGATTTATCTGCCCCCCCCCCGCAGAGAACATTTGTTCCACCGGACGGCCCGGCTGCGACCCCTGCGCAGCTGCGACTGAGGTCAGGGCAAGGCTCAGAGTGACAAGGAAAAGGGCGACTATGGGTGTTTTCATGTTGGCCTCTCCGTGGTAAGAAACGAGCAAAGGATGCGGCGACGAGGCAAAAGGGCCGGGGCTGTCAATCCTTCAGAAAACTAGAACGCCCGCGCAAAAATGGCACGGGCGAGAGGGAGAGAAACGTGCTGGGGAAACTGCTATGACCTGGCTGAGCGAAAGGCTCGGCGAGAGCAAACCAACCAGTGCCGACTGTAAAGGCGATGGCAAAGGGCGACATCGGAATCTAGTTTACTTTATTGACGAGAGAAAGGCAAGTACCCTACTCAGGCAAAGTGTGGTGCAAAGTATTGCGCGGATGGATGGTTCGGTGCTGCTGCTTGCACCCGCCAAGGGATGACCTCGCCTGACAGTGGGCGCCACTTCTGTTGAAGGCGGGTCGCCAGACCCGCGGTAAAGGGCGCAGCGTAGTAGCGCAACAAGGGTGGTGCAAGCTGGCAGCTTGCACTACTGCACTGCGACGGGTCTGGCAACCCGGCTGGAACAGAGACCCGTGGCGACTGCGCAAAAACATGAACCGCACCCGTCAGGCGAAATCTCCGGGGCTCCGATCCAACGTCTCTATCCGCGGCGACGGTGCAGAGGGCGATGGCTTTGGCGGTCCTTGGGCAGCATGCTATGATCGCCGGCATCTGCGCGGAGAGGAGAACACCTGTGCCCTTGGTAGAGGCCCACCAACCTATTCTCTTGATCGGTGAAGATGGCAAGCGCTACATCTTGTCACCCCAGCCCGGCGGCGCCTGGTTCCCCAATAAAGGCCGGTTTCCCCATGATGGCATGCTC
>CAZHTZ010000051.1:0-21146 GCA_964535455.1 uncultured Caldilineales bacterium | reverse complement strand
CCTGGGTCAGGCCGGCCATACGCTGGCTGGCCAACTGTTGGGACTGTTTGAGAGCCTCGTTCACCGCCGATAGTATCAGGTCTTCAAGCATCTCTACATCGTCGGGATCAACGACCTCAGGTCTGATGGTGATGGCGCGTATCTCCTGCTGGCCGCTGGCGACGACACTGACAACACCGCCGCCCACGCTGACCTCGACGGTTTCGTCCGCCAGTGATGCCTGAGCAGCTTCCATTTCCTGCTGAAGCTGCTGGATCTGTGCGAGCATGTTGCCACCGCCCTTGCCTCCGCCGGGAAGAGCAGGCGTGTTGGGACGAGTGCCGGGTGAACGATAGCTCTTAGGGGGACTTTTCTTCTTTGTCATAAGCACCTGTAACCAAAGGAAAGATCAAGAAGCCGCTGAAGGCTTGATGCGGGCAACCGTAGCGCCGAGTTCTTTCGCCTTCTGGACCAACGGGTCCTCATCAGGGTCCGGCGTTGCCACCGGCTCGGAGTTCGGCCTTTCGGTCCCGGACGGCGTCGCAGCAGCCAGATAGTATTTGCTGTCCACCAGCTTGACCGTCATGGGGCGCCCGATGACCGTCGAGACCACTGCGTTCACCTGATCGATGGCGCTCTGCACCTGGTCGCGATGGAAGTCATGGGCGAAGCCGATCACAAACTGGTCGCCCTCGATCCCGACCGGCGCCCCCGAACGCAAGATCGCCTGGATGCGCGGGCTGTGCTGCCGCATGCCCCCCACGATCTGTTTCCAGTACTGGTCCAGGTAGGGCTCGGACGCAGGTCCTGGGGCGCTGCCGGGAGTGCTGCCAGGAGCAACAGCAGCCGTCATGGACGGCACGCTTGCTGCTGCGGGTGCAGCAGTCGGCGGCGCACGCGGTGGGGCCGCTGTCGGCGGCGCTGCCGCAACGTGCGGGGTCGAGGCAGGGATGTCTCCCCTGTCCAGCATGTCAAGCAGGGCAAGCTCAACCGCGAGATAGCCGGCAAACGGCGTCTTCAAGGCCAGACCCGCTTCGTTGAGCGTGCGAATGTCGTGGAGCAATTGCTGCGGCTGGAATCTCTGAGCCTGCGCCTGGAGGGTGACCAGCATCGCCTCGGGCAGATCTACCAGGCTGGGGTCGCGGCCGACGTTGAGCAGCAGCAGGCTGCGAAAATGGTCGATCAGTTGGTTCACAAGCTGGCCCAGCTCGACACCCTGGCCGATAAGTTCATGGAGCTTGTGCAGGACGGCCGGCGGGTCGCCGCTGGCGATGGCGTCGGTCAGCTCGGTGATCGCCGCTCCCGACACCATGCCCAACACGTCCCGCACCAACTCGGCGTCCACTGTCTGGTGGCCATAGGCTGTGATCTGGTCGAGCAGGCTGATGGCATCGCGCATCGAACCGGTGGCAGCGCGGGCGATGACGGCGAGGGCCTCCGGCGTGACCGCAATGCCCTCACGCTCGGCGAGATCGCTCAGGTGGGCGGCGACCTGGCGCGTGCTGATCCGGTGAAAATCGAAGCGCTGGCAGCGTGAGATGACCGTCGCCGGTATCTTGTGCGGCTCCGTAGTCGCCAGGATGAAGATGACGTGCGGGGGAGGTTCCTCCAGGGTCTTCAACAAAGCGTTGAAAGCCGAGGTGGACAGCATGTGCACCTCGTCGATCACGTACACCTTAAAGGTCGCCTCAGAGGGGACAAAGGCAACGCGGTCGCGCAGCTCACGGATATCATCCACGCTCGTGTTGGAAGCGGCGTCGATCTCGATCAGGTCAAGCAGCCGGCTCTCGTTGATAGCCTGGCAGATGGCGCAAGTATTGTCGGGTCGCGCCTCCACGTCCGGCGCCTGACAATTCACGGCCTTGGCCAGGATGCGGGCGGTGCTGGTCTTGCCGGTCCCTCGCGGCCCCGTAAACAGGTAAGCGTGCCCGATCCGCCCCTGGCGTAGCGCATTGCGCAGCGTCGTGGCAACATGATCTTGCCCGACAAGGTCGTCGAAGCTCTGGGGTCGGTAGCGGCGGTAGAGGGCTTGGGACATTCGAGGAGCGCGAGGCGGGAAGCGCGAGGCGGTGGGAGGATGGTAGCACCCACGGAGAGGGGCGTCAAGAAGAAGTGCTATTCCCTTGCCACATACCCGGCGAAGTCGGCAGCCTCAATCCGCATGTTCGCCTCGGAGCGTAGCCCATGGCGCTTCGCCGGACATATCCACCAGGGCAGGACCTTCGAAAACAGCCGGAGAGAGGATGGCCAGGAACACCAGCTCGGTGTCGCCGGCATTATAGGTGCCGTGGACCACATCGGTGGGGATGTGGGCCGCTTCCCCAGGACCCAACAGGCGGCAGTCTTGGCCGACCCACTGCTCGGCCTGGCCTGAGACCACATAGATGATCTCTTCCATTGCCGGGTGGCGGTGGAACTTGTGGGCCTTACCTGCTGGCATGGTGACGCGCACCAACTGCAGCCGCTCGGCCTCAGTCAGTCCCACTCGGCTGATCCATTCGTGCGGGCCCCAAGGCGATGGTTCGACCTGCACCTCGTCGCCGGCGATAAAACGGAGGAAAGTGGATGCGCTCATGAAGGGAATGGCTCCTTGGATGGGTCAAGCTGTGGGTGACGCAAGGGCGTAGCATTCCGGGCGGCGGTCGGTCAGAACCGGGATGCGGCTGCGGGCGTCATCCGACTGGGCCAGATCGATGGTTTCGGTCGTGAGAAGGGGCGCATCCCCACTCTCCACGATCGTCTCACCCCAAGGGCCGACCAATACCGAGTGGCCACAGAAAGCGTTGGCCCTATCGCTGCCTACCCGGTTCACAGCAGCGACAAAACACTGGTTCTCGATCGCCCGCGCCCGCACCAGGGTGCGCCAGTGCGCCAGTCGCGGTTGGGGCCACTCACTGGGCAGCAGGATGAGACGAGCGCCCGCCAGTGCGTACGTGCGAAACAACTCGGGGAAGCGCAGGTCGTAGCAGATGCCGATGCCCGTGGTCCCCCAGGGCAGCTCGTACAGGCCGGGCGTCGCCCCCGCTTCCAGCCATCGGTCCTCTGCCATCAGGCGAAAGCGGTGGATCTTGCAGTAGGGACCGAGCACCTGGCCCTCGGGGCCGAAAAGCGGCGCCGCATTGAAGACGCCGTTCTCAGTTCTCAGCAGAAAAGAGCCTGTGATCCACAGCTTGTAGGCCATCGCCCACCCGCTCAGGACATGGGTGGTGTAGCCGTCGAGTGGTTCCGCCAACTCGGCAGCGCGCTCCAGATCATATCCGGTGGTCCAGAGTTCCGGGAAGACAACCAGATCGCTGCCGCGGGCCGCAGCCTCGTGCACCAGGCCGTTGGCCTGCGCCAGGTTGGCGTCGCGGTCCCCGAAAGCGATATCGATCTGGGCAAGCGAAATCGTGATCATCCGAATACCGGTGTCTCGACCTCGCCCACCACCTCGGCCACGACCTCCGCCGCCGTGCGACCGCGCAGGCGCGTCTGGGGGCTGATGTGAATGCGATGGGTAAGCACGTACGGCGTCAACTTCTTGATGTCGTCGGGCAGCACGTAGTCGCGCCCGGCCAGGGCCGCATACGCCTGGCATGCCCGATAGAGCGCCAGCGTGCCACGAGGGCTGGCGCCTAGATCGACCGCCGGATGATCTCGCGTCGCCCGCGCCACCCTCACCAGATAGCCCCGCACCGAGGCCTCGACCCGCACGTTGCGCACGGCTGCCTGCATGGTCAGGAGGTCCGCAGCGTCTGCCACAGGCTCCAACCCGGCCAGTGGGTCTGTCTGCGTGTGGCGCACCAGGATGTCGTTCTCTTCTACCTCAGTCGGGTATCCTAGCGAAGTCTTGATGAAGAAGCGATCGATCTGCGCCTCCGGTAGTGGAAAGGTGCCCTCCAGCTCGATGGGGTTTTGCGTCGCCAGGACCAGAAAGGGCTGCGGGAGGCGGTACGTCTCCCGATCCACCGTGACCTGTCGCTCCTGCATGGCTTCCAGCAGGGCCGACTGCGTGCGGGGCGTCGCCCGATTGATCTCGTCGGCCAGGACCACCTGCGCCACCACAGGGCCCGCTCGGTACTCGAAGTCCTGGGTCTTCTGGTTGTACCAGACAATGCCGGTGACATCTGAAGGAAGAAGGTCGGGCGTAAACTGGATGCGCGCAAACGAGCATCCCAGCGAACGGGCCAGTGCCTTGGCCAGTGTGGTCTTGCCAATGCCTGGCACGTCCTCAAACAGCACATGGCCCTCGCACAGCAGGGCAATCAACGCCAGCTCGACGACGTCGTCTTTGCCGATGATGACCTTGCCCACATTGCCGCAGACGCGCTGGCCGAACTCGTGGATCATGAACTATTTCGAGGTCAAGAGACTACCAACGTAAGGAGCCCTGCTTGAACGACGCCTTGCACGACGACGGAAGCTATTTTACCATGCGTCTTTCCTTTCCTTTAGCAGACCTGCGTCGCACACCTGCGCCAACCACACCGGGGAGTTCTTCATCTTCAAGACCGTGGACGAGCCGCTCTTCGCCGAATTGGCCGGTTTGACCCGCAACGGATTCGCACGGTTCCAGGCCGATGGGATGCTCTAGCCCGGCTGCAGGGTAGCGGCGCCGGCTGATGCCTCCGGCTGGCCCCCCGGCAACCGGCGCGCCACGACCAACGTGAAGTCATCGAACGCTGCCGCCCCTCCTTCCCAGGCAACCACCGCAGCATAGATGCCGTCCACCATGGCCTGGCTGCTGGCGCCCTGCAAGGAACGAACAGTTGCGATCAGCCGCTCTTCGCCGAAGTCCTCGATCGCGGCGTTGATGGCATCGGTGACGCCGTCGGTGTACAGAACCAGGTAGTCTCCGGGCGCGAGGCTCGTGGCGCCTTCGTCGATGCGGATCGTGGGCAGAATACCCAGGGCGCTGCCCCGCCCGCGCAAGAACTGCATCTCGCCACCGCTCGCGTGCAAGGCCAACCCATGTCCGGCGGAGGCGTAGGTCACCTGGTGTGTGGCCGGGTCCAACACCGCGTAGTAGATGGTCACAAACATGTCGGAGTAGGTTGTATCCAGGATGGCGGTATTCACACGCTGCAGAACGGTTGCAGGCGAGGGATGGCGTCCCGCCACCATACGCATGGCCGTGCGTGAAAGCGCCATGTACAGCGCCGCCGGCACCCCCTTGTCGGCCACATCGGCGATAACCAGGCCCCATCTGCCATGGGGCAGCGCCACAAAGTCGTAGAAATCGCCGCCGATCTCCCGCGCCGGCTCCCACAGCGCTGCCACTTCATAGCCGGGAACCTGTGGCAGGCTGTCGGGCAGGAAGCCCCGCTGGATATCGTGGGCCACGGCCAGCTCCGTCACCAGCCGTTGTTGCTCGATCTCAGCCTGCTGCAGCCGGCCGCGTTCGATGGCAACGGCGGCCTGGTTGGCGATCCCGTTCAGGATGTCGAGCAGATGCCGGCTGTAGACCTGGTGCGCCTCGACTTCGTCGACGAGCATGGCGCCGACGACGGCATCGCTGGCCACCAAAGGCATGGCGATGAGCGCCTTCGTCGATAGCACCGCCGCGAGCGTTGCAGGCACCAGGTCGGACTGCCGGAGGTCCGGCACGACGATCGCCGTTCGGTCGCTGACCAGGCGCTCCAACAAGGGCACCTGGGTGGGGTGCAACCGCTCGTCCGATACAAAAGAGGGGAGGTTGCGCCGCTGCGAGTGGCTGATGGTTGGGATGAACCCCTCTTCCTGACCGTGGCGCATGAAAATGGTGCACCGATCGAGCCCGGAGAGCGCCGTGGTCAGGCGGGCGACGACGTCCAGGGTTTCCGGTAGGTCCCGTGCTCGTCCCATGGCTTGGGCAACCTGCAACAGCGCCGTGCTCACCCAGGCTTCCTCGCGCTGGGCGGCAATGAGCTGGGCGTTGTGGATAGCCGCCGCCGCCTGGTCGACGATGCCCTTGAGCAGAGGAATGCGTCTTTCACTCAGGGGTCCGTTCGCTTCCTCGACTCCGACCACCATCACGCCCATCAGCTCACCGCGAACCCGCAAAGGTAAAAAGACCAGGGCGTCGGCCTGCAGCGACTGTGCCAAAATCGGCGAGAGCAGCTCGTCCAGTTGGTCTTGCCGCACGATGCGCGAACCTTGCTCTGCCTCCAGCAGGGACAAGATGGGATCGCCGGCCGCCGTCAGATCATGTTTGAGAAAGAGACCAACGGTCTCCTCATGGATGCCCCAATGCGCCACAGCCTGGTACAGCCCGCTGTCCTCGCGCTGCAACCAGATCGCCACCGACGCCACGCCGGTGAGCAACGGCGTCAGGCGCACGATAGTCTCTACGACTTCTGGCAGTTCCGTCAGCCGGTTGGTCGCCTCCGCCACCTCCAGCAGGGCGACGGTGATCCAGGCGTCTTCCTGCACGCGGGCGTAGAGTTGGGCATTGGCAACCGCCAGAGCGACGGCGTCGGCCAGGGCGTTGAGGATGAGGAGGTCGTCGGGGCCGAAGGCGTTCAGACGATCGCTCTGGACATCGAGGACGCCGAGGACCTCGGTTTCGAGCTTGAGCGCAATGGCGATCTCGCTGCGGGTGTTGGGCAGCAGGCGCGGGTCGTCGGGAATGTACAGTGGATCGATGGAGACATCGGGAGCGACCAGAGTTTCGCCGTATTCGGCGACCCAGCCGATCATGCCGCCCTGACCGATGCCCACATGTTTGCCCAATCGCAGCCAGAGAGCGTGTGTCTCATCCCCGCTGGAGGCCCGAAACACGGCCTGATTGGTCCCCTGTTCGATGACATAGACCTGCACGTGGTAGTAACCGAAGGCTGCCTGAATGACGTCCACAACGTGGCTCAAGAGGTCATCCAGGTTCAGAATTGACACCACCGAGCGCGTCACCGTCGCCAGCGTCTGCAGTTGGTTGCTGCGCCACTGTTCGCTGCGCAACAGGCGGTCGGCATGGATGGCAGCCGCGGCCTGGTTGGCCAGGATCTTGAGCTGCCAGAGATGGTCGGCCGTGTAGACATCCGGGTCGTTGCTCTGCACCGACAGCGCCCCCAGAGCTTCATCGCCGATGACCAGGGGCACAAAGATGGCCGAGCGCGGCGGCTCCGGATTGTCATAGCTGGGTCGAGCAGGCAGCTGCTCCCAATCGCGGTGGAAATCCCCGACCAGGAGTGACTCCTTGGTCTCGCGCAACCAGCCCATGATCCCCTGCGCCGCAAGCGTGTCAAAATAGCTGGGAGGCAAGGCGTCGCCGTGCCGGTTCCAGGCGTAAAGCTTCGACTGTCCTTCCAGAAACAGCAAAATGTGGATGCGACTGGGTGGGAGTAGCGGACGCACCAACCGCTGCAGTTGGTCGAGGATGTCGTCTTCGGTGCTTCCCCGCACTCGCGCCAGGGCCTGGCTTGCAGACTGAAGGGCTACCAGCGGCGCCGTGGGCGGCGAGTGATCGGCAGGCGCAGATGGCATCATGACGCTACATTGCGTTTGACCATGACCAACGCGTTCCCATTCTCGTCGAACGAGAACCGGACTTCGTCCATCAGCCTACGCATCATGTGCAGCCCCAGCCCCCCCGCCTTGCGCCGGGACAACGAACCGGAAAACTTCGGTCGGCGAACGCTCTGTGGCGCGAATGGCTTGCCCCAGTCCCTTACCTGAACAAAGAAGTCGCGATCTTCCGACCAGCACTGCATGGCCAGTCTACCGCCGGTTCCCTCGTACGCGTGCTCGATGACGTTGGCGACCGCCTCATCGACGGCGAGGCGGATGGCGAACGTGTTCTCTTCGTCGATGCCGCACTGCCGGCAGCACGCTACGGTGAAATCCAGAATGGCTGCCAGGTTCTGCAGCTCGGCGGTGGTGGCTAACTCCCAAGCGCGTGCTGTCATGCGATCTGCGTCCCCACAAGGACATGGCCTCGGCAAGGAAAGCCTGATGCCGCGTTTCCAGCAAGGCCGCCCTCGCAGGAACGATGGCTGCCCGTGGACGATCGTGCTCCGCGAGGCCTAATAGCTGCCCACCGCCTGCACCTCTGTCTCGAATATCTGGAACAGCTCCGTCAGCCCGGCCAGGTCCAATACCTGAGCGACGCGCTGGTTGAGAGCGACCAGGCGTAGATCGCCGCGGTTGAAGCGACGGCATTCCTTCGAGATGTTGATGAGAACGCGCAGCGCCGCCGAACTCGTGTAGTCGACGCCGGCAAGGTTCAGGATCAGGTGGTAGCGGCCGGCATCGGTGGCTTTGCGAAGCTCCTTCTCGAAAGTCTGCGCAGCTTCGCTGTCGATGCGCCCGCTGACGCGGAAGATATCGCAGCGCTTCAATTGCTCATGTTCCACCGAGATAGTCATGGATTCCTCCCAAGAGATGAGTGACGAGATCGCTCAGACTTGCTCTCGCGACAGGCGCACTGTGGCCATCCCCAGGCCAACGAACACCCACAGCAGGGCCGTCATATGCGGGTAGGTAAGGTTGAACAGGTAATGATCGAGCACTCCGGCAGCCAACAGACCAATCATGCTCCCCAGGATACCGGTCAGAATCGGCGTGAACAGGGGGTCGCTGGTCCGGCGCTCGTTTTGCAGCAGCACCAACAGGAACAAGGCCATGACCACGAGAAAGATGGCCAAACCGATCAGACCCATCTCTTGCGCCATGAGCAGATAAAGGGAGGAGACGCCGATGTAGAGGCCGATCTCGGGCGTTCCCGTGAAGCCAACTCCGAAGTAGGGATAACGGCTGATCAGGGTCAGAGCGTCGCGGTACTCGCCAAATCGCATCTGCGTCGCCCGATCTTGACCGGCGAAACCCTCCAGGAGGTGCTGGACATACGTTTGCGTGAAGGGGAGTAGGAAAAGAAGGATGCCGGCCACAAGCGCAATCACAAGCAGCTTCCGGTAGCGCAGCGCCCCGATCGCGCAGGCGCCCAGGGCGAATCCAACCATTGAGCCGCGCGAGATGGTCAGGTACAGGCAGGTAACATCGAGAGCCAGGATCAGGGCCACCCAGCGCCGCGGCAAGATCGGCCACTGTGTAAACAACTGCGGCAGCGTGAACAGCCCGACCAGGATCGTCAAGCCCCCCAGGACATTGGGATCGATGCTGGTGCCGATGGCGCGCATCAGGCCTGCGGGGTCATCGTTGACGAAGCGCAGCGCTCCGTAGCCGCCAGGGTAGCCAAGGCGACTCAAGCCATCCAGGACGCGGACGGTGATCGCCTGCGGAAGCAAATAGAAGGCGACTCCGAAGAAACTCGCGGCCGCCCCCCCGATCATCAGCGCCTGTGCCAACAGTGTCAGCGTACGCCGGTCCCGCACGATGTTGATCACCACAAAGAACAAAGTGACACTGACGACCATCTCCGTGAACTGGCGTAGATTGTTCATGGAAGGCCGTGAGTTCTGAATACCGATAACGAACGTAACCACGGCGATTGCCAGGAAAAGCGCCACCACTACGCCGATGGCCGAACTCTCCAGGCGAGTCTCCTCCCCTGTCACATACCTCCAGGCCCAAACCACGAAGGTGGCAAAGATGGCAATATCAAGGAACGTGGGGGTGAAGCCGATCTTGAAGGGCAACGTGGCAAAGGGAAGCACGGTGCTGATAGCCACGATGCCGATGAGTCCCCACAGTGGGCTGCGCAGCACCAGCCAGCCGCCCATCGCCGCCAGAAACAGGGCGATGGCGACGAACGGGCCGCCCAGGGCAACCACCAGTCCCACACCCAGGCCGCACAGTAGCAGCAGGGCCAGGATGGCGCGGCGCTGTCGCTGCGGTTCGGGGTGAACGAGTTGCGACTGAAAACGAAGGTAGGCGGATTGCAGCATGGGATGCAGGCGTGACGCACGCGAGCCGTCACCGCCTGCCATTTTACGGCCTAACAGGGTTGCCATTCAAATACGTATTCAGAGACGGGTGTTCCGTCCGTCTTGGTTCCAGACGTCTAACTTCCCGGCTGTCGCGCCATAACCGCCAGGCCGCCACATCGACCGCAGTATTGCTGGCCGGCACGGGCCCGAATAGCCGCGCCAGGCGGTCCTGGCCTGTTCACTGCACGGTGATTTCACCTATGGTGACGGCGTTATCTGAAAGCGGTAGACCATCGGCGTCAACGGCGCCAAGACGTGCCGACGTCGCACTGTTGTATACCGTGACCACGACACGATACGACCCTGAAGGCAAGTCCGCCGGTAGCTCAACCCAATGGACGATCGTAAGCAAGTCCCCCGGTTTCCACAGAGCTGATGGCAAGGCTGGACTCAGAACCTTGTCGTCACCGGCCACCCATTTCCCCGCACCATCGAGAATTTGCACGCTTGCCTTGATCTCCTCAGAGACTGCCCCCAAGGTTCGCCATCGCAACATGACCGGAACGGCCCAACCAGCTCGCTGTGCAATGGAAGGTAGTCTGCCATCCGTTAACACTGCAGCGTCGGCAAATTGGGCTAGCTTCGATGAGAAGACGTCCTGCTGGCTTGCCGTTTCACCAACAGGCAAGGACCTTTCAACGCGAACAGGTTGCCCAAAAACCTCTTGACCAACGGCCTGACCTGCGAGATCGCGGACTGACAAATACTTGTCACCCTCCGCAGTAGGACAGTACATCGTTATCTTGGCGCGCGCGGCAATGGTTGGCCCGATGGTAGTATCGTGCTGCAGCGTGAACCGGTAGGTGTCACGGAACACTTCACCCGGACGCCAAAGTGAAGTTGAGTAGTTGCCATTGCTGGCAAGATGGGCGGTGCCTCCCAAATTGGCCTGGTCCAAACCATCGAGATAGACACCTATCACATAATTGTTCACTGTCCGCTGAAGTGGTCTCCACACAAGCGTGACTTCCACGTTGTCGACCGGTGAAATCGGATCGGGTTGCAGAGATAACGCCATGAGTTCCGCAAATCCACCGAAGACAGCATGCATCGGTGTTTCGTTGGGCTGAAGGGTAAGTTCGACCTCCCGCTGCGGAGGATCATAGGCTGGTTTGAGCACAGCAAACGCGGTCGCAGTGCTGAGAACCAAGAGCAGGACACCCAAGAAATAGCCGCCAAACCAGCGAAAGCGCTCAGTACCCCAAGCACTCATGCCAAGAACCAACACAAAGGCAATCAGGGAGTAGCTTGATATGACATAGCGACCACGCACCCCATAATCAAACATCAAGTAATACAAGCACCAGTTCGCAACAATGGTCACAATCGCCAAGAACAACACAGTCAAGCCATTACGGTCCACACTTTTGCGAAGAATCTTTGCAAAGACACCGGCTATTGCAACGAGAGTGAGCACAACAAGACCGTAGAGTAGGGACTTCGTTAGCACAATAGAGTCGGCGCCGAGCAGACCCCAGTAGGTGATAAACGAAAACCACATCCTGTCATAAATGTGAAGAAACGCATTGCTCTGTGATAGATGGTTCAGAGCAAATAGTCTCTTAAAGATACCAGTTGATATACCTTCATATCCATACAATCCCACGGATATTCTGTGCCAAAATGATACAAAGAACACAATGACCAGTAATACCGAGACCAGAATGGCGATAGGAGTGACCGCAGTTCTTGTTCTGGTTCGCGCATTCCATGTGTTGAACAAGAAGATCGTGGTAGTCAACAAATAGATGGGAACAATAAATATTGCGGTGTATTTGGCAAGGAAAGCCAGTAGCAAGAGCGCAGTTGCAAGCAGAAGGTACACGACGTTAGCTCGAAACAGGACACTCTTAAGACAGAAATACACACACCAAAGACCCAGTACCCCAACCAGAATATCGTTTGTGACGACAGAAGAAACGAACACATAAGTTGGAATGAACGCCACAGCGGCAGCCATCGCGGCGGCCCCGACATTCCGCTTTGAAGGCAGGACCAGAAGCCCCGTGCAATAGGTGGCAACTAGCCCTAGCACTCCGAGTAGGATCGAGACCAGTCTGTAGAAATAGACCTCGCGTACAGCGACAGGATGGGACGCCAAGTCAGCAGGATCATGGATATAGGCATTGACTCCTCCATCGAATACCAGACTGTGGTAGCCATAGAGGTTTTCTGACGGCCACCAGTTTTCGATGGGTCCTAACCAGAAAGAAACCAGTGCGTTCAGAACATAGTAGAGGGGAGGTTGCCGGAACTGGCGCTCAGCCTCCTGCACGACACCCTTACCTTCGCACTCGTCGGCAGTTGGAACCGAGGGCCAAACGTAGCCCAGCGGTGGCAACTGCTGGTGAGTTCTTATGTACTGGATGTATCGTACATGTGAGCGCTCATGATCAGATTCACCGATGGGCAAGATGAGACTATATAGAACTGCCAGTCCAATGAAAACGACAGCAATGCCTAAGAACCAGGCATGATGACGTACGAGCGCCCGACTCTCCGAATACAGACTTCGCTTCATGAACTCGATCCTTTTTCGCTGCGAAATGCAAGGCGATCTTGATACGTCGCCATACTGAGCTCGGCGATACTGTCCCACGTAAAACGCTCGGACAGCCGTCGGGCATTCTCGCCCAGGCGGTGGCGCAGGCCGGCATCCGCCAGCACACGCAGACAGGCGGCCAGGAGGGCGGCGCCGTCACCCACCGGCGCCAGCAGCAGCGTCTCGCCGTCATGCAGGTCGGGATAAGGCGCCGCCGGCGTCGTGCTGATGATCGGCATGCCGTGGGCCAGCGCTGCCATAAAGCTCCCCCGCCGGTAAGAAACGCCGTCCTGATAGGGCAGCAGGCAAAGGTCGGAGGTTAGAAACGCGGCCGAGACTTCCGGCGCCGCCAGATGGCCGGTCCAGTGGACGCGGCCTGCCAGCCCCTCACGGCCAATGCGGTCCTCGACCTGCTGCAAGTAGGTCTGGTTCGTGGGATCGGATGCCCCCACAGACCCGCCGATCATCAACAGGTGGGCGTCAAGACCCCTGGCCACCAGGGCTGCCAGCACATCGACCAGAAGCTCCCCGCCCTTGCTGGCGTTCAGAAAACCAAAGTAGCACAGTACGGCCGCCGCCGCCGGAAGACCCAGTCGCTGGCGCCAGGCCGTCCGATCGAAGTCCACGGGCGCCGCACAGGGGATGTTGCTGCCGATCGGTATCTCCACAAGATCGGGGCGCACGCCGCCCAAGACTGTCGTATCCTCGGGGTTGGTGGTGATGGCAAGGCGGCAGCTACGGGCGAGGGTCTCCGTGACCCAGCGCCGCACTACCTGCGCCTTGGGGAAAAGATAGGGCAGGCGCAGATCATGGAAGGTGACGGCCGTCGCCACGCCAGGCCGTCGCCAAGGTCGCCAGGGCCATAGGTTGATGCCGGGTCGCATATCGTACGCCGCCGTCTGGTACTGGATGTGGACGATGTCCGGGCGCCAACCGGCGATAGCGCCGTCCAACGCCGCCCAGCACGAGCGCCCCCAGGCCGTCACTTCCGGCCAGACGGCCAGACCAGGATCGACCGGCGCCTCGCCCGCCCGGTCCGAGGTGAGCACCGCCACCTCCTGCCCCGCCGCTACCAGGGCCTGACCCAACGCCCGCGTGTAGTCGGCCACACCTCCCTGCATCGGCGGATACTCCCCCGTGACAAAGAGAATGCGCATGATCGCCCTTACCCTCCCATCTGCTGGCGCAGCTGGGGGGCCAGTACATTGGTCGGATCGATCTGGCCGGCCAGGTCCAGCGCGCTCAGGGCCCCTGCCGTGTCCCCGTTGCGGGCAAGGTAGATGGCCCGGTTCTGGGCCATCAGGGCATGCACTCGCGCCACCTTGCGGGCCGGGTCGTCGGGCAACTGGCTCCACTGACCCACAAGATGGGAGACATCCCAGGCCAACGGCGGTGGTGCGGCCGTTCCCGGCTGTTCCAGCTGGAAGGTCAACCCCGCCGGCGTCCACGTTTCGCCGGCTCCAACTCCCTGCTCCTGCTCGTGGCTGAGACGGACCTCGCCCCTGGCGCTGGCTGCCCTTACCAGGGCATTGATCGCACCGACATAGGCCTCCTGCAAGGAAGCAACGCGCTCAGGATCGCTTTCAAACGCCTTGGGGCCGGCCTCCCAGGCATCCCGAAGGTGGCGGTATGCGGCAAGCTCGGCAGCAGCCGGCTGCGTCAGATCGGGATACCAGCGCTCAAGCTGGTCCAGATACCAATCGCGACGCATCAGCTCCAGGTCGATGATGTGCAGGTCAGGGCGATCGTCCAACACGTGCTGATAGTAGAGACTGGGGCTGTAGAACTGCCAGTCGCGTGTGAATAGGGTTCCTCCCTCCGCGACCTCGGCTGTCAGATTGCGATAGTAGTCATGGTGGTACCAGTAGCCGCGACGATTGGCGACGCCCAGGTTGAAAACGAGCGTCAGCAAAGGCAGCACCCACAGGACCAACCACGGCCAGCGAGCGGCACCTCCCGTCCGCTCTTTGCTGCGGCTGGCAAGGACCAGAGCCACCGCTTGGGCTCCCCACATCAAGGGAACCGTGAGCAACAGGTGCGCCAGCATGAAGTAGGCATCGCGATCATCCTCGATGCTGTACAGCAGGGCATAGAGGACGCTGGTCAGGAAGCCCACGAGCACAAACAGCGTCAGCCGTCGCTGCTGTCGCCACCCCCACCACACACCCCAGGCGACAAGCGGCAGACCCAACAGACTGAACTGCCATAAGGTCAATCCCGAGCCAAAGCGCAGACCCGCCCATAGCGAAGCCGGGGCAAGGCTAAGGTTGCTGCGATACTGGGCCGCGGTGACATGGCGCCAGAAGCGGTCGAAGGTGTCCGGGTTACCCCAGTTGAGAACCGGTTGGGTAGCCGCCCGCAGGGGCAGCACGGCGTAGGTGGCCATCCCCAGCAGAAGAGCGAGGACGCAAAGTCCAAACAGGGCGGGGCTAAGTCGCTGCCGGTGCCAAAAGAGCCAGAGGGCGATGGCCGGGGCCAGCAAGCCGGTAGTGACCAGATGGGCGCCCAGCGCCAGCCCAAAACAGAGGGCGGCAGGGATGAGCGGCGACGCCAGCAAACGGCGCGACGGCGCGATGGCACCGGACCAGCGGAAGAGAAAGAACAGCGACAGGCAGGCCAGGAACGCGTTGAGGGTATAAACCTCCGTTGTGGTGGCCCAGGGCCAGAAGCTGCGGCTGACCGCAAAGGTGACGGCGATGAGGAAGGGTAGGTCGATCGCGGGCGCCATAGTCGCAGGTGGTGAGGTCCTGCGACTTCCGCGACCAGAACGCACGGGCCCGATCTCTGGCTGGGGCAGGGGCATCTGCCGCAGCCATCCCCACAGCACCATCAGGGTAAGCGCCGCCATCAGGGCCGAAAAGGCGTTCAGTCGCCATGCTGGCTCGCCGATCGGCAGGCGCACGACCAGACTGGCGGGGATGAGCCAGGTTGGGAACCCAGGCGCATGGGCCACCCCGCGACTGTAGGCAGCAAGAACCAGCTCGCCGGCATCGGTGCCGGTCACGGTGGGCGCTGCCGTCAGGAGATAGAGGGCGCCTCCCCCCAGGACCAGCGCCAGAGGGGCAAGTACACGTTTCAGAGTCGCCATCATGGGCCTTGTCTGGGTCGAGTGTAGCATGACGCTGCAAGCCGCCCAAGCCCGGCGCGGCAGGGTTTGGTAGGAGACGATGACCGCTGTTACACTCCTCTCCCGAAACAACGCCGTTCGTCTGTCGCAGGGGTGGTTTAGCTTCCATTTGCGAATGGAAGAAAGCTGGCTGACGATGCCGGAGCGGTTCGCTAGCCTATGGTGCTTTCGTTTTCTTGCACCGAGCGCGCACTTGGCGGCACAATCAACACCGGGAATCAACACCATGGATCAGTCACTCAAACTCGTCATCAGCTACAACATGAAACCAGGCATGGAAGAAGCCTGCCATCGCTACATCGTCCAGGAACTTGGGGCGATGCTAAACGAATATGGCTTCCGTTTCACCGATGCCTGGTACACGGCCTGGGGCAATGGACCGCAGATGATGGGGGGTGGCCTGCTCGATAGCCCCGATGTGGCGCGCGATCTTCTGCTCAGCAAGGCGTGGCGAGACGTGATCGCGGGTCTGGAGTCGTATGTCGATGATTTCTCGGTGAAGCTCATCCAACCGGCCAAGAGCTTCCAGTTCTAGACACATTCCGCAGCAACGACGGGTTTGTCATTATGGTAAAGGCAGGCATAATATGCCTGCCTTTATCTATTGGAAGGAACTCCCTCTCTCCCTTCTACTTTGCAAGGTTATCCCCCCATGAACCCAAAAAGCCTGCTGATTACCGTTCTACTCTGCTTCACTCTGGCGCTTGCCCTCGCCGGTTGCGTCTCTTCCCTGCCAACAGCCACCACTCTGCCTCCCGCGACTGCGATGACGGAAAAGGAAGCGGCGGCCAATGAGCCGGCGGCAAGTGAGCCGACGGAAAGCGAGCCGGCCGGAGACGAACCCAATGCCGCCGGCGTGACCCCCACGGCGCCGTTGGAGGCGACCGACGTGGTGACCCCAACTGAGGCTATGACCACCACCGAGCCTCTGACGGCGACCATCGTCGTCACCGCTCCCACAGCCGAGCAGGCGGCGGTGCAGGGATTGCCCCCTGAGAAAGCACGCGATCTGGCACTGGCCTATCTGGCCGCCGGTTACCAGATGGAACTGGGCGAGCCGGCTGCCTTTGCCCCTGCCGAGCTCACGCTGGATGCCGCCGGCTCCAAGGTCCAGACCAGTTACGCCTCCGGACCCTGGCAGATTTTCGTCCTCGCGCCTCAGGATGCCGGTGGCCGCATCGTGACCCCGGTCGTCCTCTCCAACACTGAAAACGACATCCGCTGGTGGGGTGAGGTGGACAACGACGAGTTGGCAACGACCACCGTGGCCGCCCGCCTGCCGCGACCGCGGTCGCGCGACATCGCCGGCTGGGTGGGAACCATCGTCAAGCTGCCGTCTGGCAGCCCCTACAATGACTATTTCGAGGGCCTGAAAGGCAAACGTTTTGGCGTCGACAGCGCCGACGCCAACGTGATGACGCTGCTCGACGGTCTTAGCAATTACAAAGGCCGCGTCAAGGTAAGCGGAGAACTCCAGTACGCGCTGCCCGACTACGACGGCCGCCGTCTGATGGTAAGCCGCATCGAGCTGCTCGACGCGCCTTCGCCTGAACAGCAAGCGGCGCAGCCCGCCGCTCCGACGCCCACCACTGCCGCAGAGATCGCTGACGACACGGGCGCGTCCGGCGCCACCGGCGCTCTCACCGGCCCCTTGCCGGGCGCGGCCCTGAATGGAACCGCCGAGGTGGTCGGGGAGGCCGCCGGGTTGTTCGAGAACAAGGTCGTTGTGCAGGTCGAGGCCGAGGATGGGACCGTCCTCGGCAAAGGCATCCTGATTACGGATGCCACCGACATGGGACAATCCGGCCGCTTTTCCGGCCAGGTGCCCTTCGACAATCCGGCCGCAGCCGGCAAAGGCCGCGTGGCCATCTACGCTGAAAGTCCGGCTGACGGTAGCTTGAACCTGCTTTCCTGGGTGAACATCAAGCTGGCCGGGCCGGCGGCAGGCAAGAGCGCCGCCATCACCGAACCGGCCGCTGGCGCCAAGATAGAGCGAGCAGTTAGCGTCAAGGGCGCCGCCACCGGCGTTGGCGACCAACCGCTATTGGTGCGAGTCGAAGACCTGGCAGGCACCGTGTTTGGACAAAAGCGCGTCAAGTTGGCAGGCGATGCCCAGGGATCAGGCAATTGGGCAGTCGAGTTCGGCGTGCGCATCCCTCGCACTGCCCGCCCCGGCCGCATCGTTGTCTACGCCACCACTCCGGGCCGCGACCTCAGCCCGCTGGCTTCCGTCAACGTCGACCTCACTCGCTAGCATTCCGCCCGTAGTAATGACCGCAGTAACGACCGTAGTAACGACTTCAGTCGTTCACTCCCCACATTCAGCGGCGATCAGCGACTGAAGTCACCACTACGGGCTCCATGCCCGATCTCTGATCAAGCCGGGCGATCAACCACCGCCCCGGCGCCTGCTTTTCCAATTCCCAATTCCCAATTCCCAATTCCCAATTCCCAATTCCCAATTCCCAATTCCCGGCCTCCCGTTCTACCGCTTTCCCGATCTCCCCTTCGCCCGCGGCCTCTCCCCCGGCTGCGGTCCGGCCAGCACGCGCAGGGCGCCGGGCAGCACACTCACGTGCAGCTCGCGGGCATCTCGATAAATGATCTCGCCATCGGCCAGCACGGGGATGGGTTCGGCGCTGGTGACATCCAGCCAAGTGCAGCGCGCGGAGAACACCGCAGGGGCATAAATGTGGCTGCCGTCAAAGGTCTTTGGCAGCAATCGCAGTGTCTGCAGCCGGCTCATGGCATCGCCATAGATAAAATCGAGCTGACCATCGTCCTGGAGCGCATCCGGCGTCAGGTGGAAGACCCCACCCGTGCGCCAGCCGATCCCCACGTAGGCCAGCACGATGGGCTTATCCTCCAGGCGCCCGCCGTCCCAGGCGAAAGTGACCCTCGGTAGGTGATAGTGGCGCAGCGCCTTGAATACACCCCCCAGGTAGATAAGCGAGCCGCGCAGCCGCTTGATCGTCGCTGCCTCCACATTGACCTGGGCGCCAAACGCCATGTTGACGTCGTTCATGAATACCCGGTCGTTGACGCGCCCGGCGTCGAGCACGCGCTCGTAGCGGGCTTCTACCAGGTTGCGGCACGCCGCCTCCACGTCCAGCGGCACGCCCAACTGCACCACATAGTCATTGGCCGACCCCAGCGGTAGCAGCCCCAGGCGCACCGGCGCCACGTCCGCCTCTGCCACCAAGCCGTTGACCACCTCACTGATCGTGCCGTCGCCTCCTGCGGCTACGATCGGGTCATATCCCTCCCGCACCGCCTGCCGCGCCAGCGTCACTGCGTCTCCCGGTCCTTGTGATTGCACCAGATCGAAGGCATACCCAAGCCCTTTCAGCGTGTCCGCCACGCCTGCGGCCATCTTGCCGGCGCCCCACCGGTTCGCGTACGGGTTGAGGATGATCTTGGCAGGCATGCGACGCCTCCGGGGAAAGAAATGCGAATGGTGGACTGCGAATTGCGGAATGACGGGGGTTTGCATGTCCGCGTGTCTGCGATGATAGCACGCCCGGCGTCACGCCCCTAGCTCCCATCCCATTGCCACCGGAAAAACGTTCGCACGTTGAAACGTTCGAACGTTCTACGCCTCTCGTCTCTCGCTTCGCAACCCGCCGTCCCTCACCCTTATGCTATAATCGCCCCTTAGTCACCCTGATTCCACTTTCGGAGGGCAAAGCGTGGCCCCAATCATCCGCATTTCTGACGCCCAAGACTACGCCGGCCAGATCGTCACCGTGCGCGGCTGGCTGCAACGCCTGACCGGCAAAGGCAAGATCAACTTCCTGCGCGTACGCGATGGCAGCGGCATCTTCCAGGCCGTCGCCTTCCGTCCCAACCTGGGCGACGAGAAATTCAGCCTGGTCACCGGCCTGACAACCGAGTCATCGGTCATCCTTACCGGTGAGATCCGGGTAGACCCACGGGCGCCGGGCGTACCGGGCGGCGTCGAGATGGACCTGCGCGACATCGAGGTTGTCCAGATCGCCGAGGAGTACCCGATCACACCCAAGGAGCACGGCATCGAGTTCCTGCTCGACCGCCGCCACCTGTGGCTGCGCTCCAATCACCAGTGGGCCATTGCCCGCGTGCGCGCCGTTGTCATCCGGGCCATCCGCGATTGGCTTGACGACCACGGTTTCCTGCTCGTCGACACCCCCCTCCTGACCCCTGCCGCCGGCGAAGGCACCACCACCCTGTTCAAGATCGACTACCACGGCGAGCCGGCCTACCTGGCCCAGACCGGCCAGCTCTACAACGAAGCCAACATCTTCGCCTTTGGCCGCGTCTACTGCTTTGGCCCCACCTTTCGGGCCGAGAAATCCAAGACCCGTCGCCATCTCCAGGAATTCTGGATGGTCGAGCCGGAGATCGCCTTCTGCAAGCTGGAAGAGCTGCTCGAGATCGAAGAGCAGTTCGTCTCCTACATCGTGCAAAGTGCGCTCGCTCGCTGTGCCGCTGAGCTGGCCTTACTGGAACGCGACACGACCCGCCTGGCAAACGTCCAGCCACCTTTCCCCCGCATCAGCTACGATCGCGCTGTGGAGATGATCAACGCCGCTGCCGCAGAGGGCGTCATCGTGCCCCCCAACGACGAGCCGGTCCCAGCCATCGAGTGGGGCGGCGACTTCGGCGCCCCGCACGAAACCTATCTGGCCAGCCAGTTCGACAAGCCTCTCTTCGTCACCCACTACCCCACGGCGATCAAGGCCTTCTACATGGAGCCGGAGCCGGGCCGGCCGGAAGTCTGCCGCAGCGCCGACCTCTTGGCGCCCGAGGGCTATGGCGAGATCATCGGCGGCAGCGAGCGCATGAGCGATCCCGACAAGCTGACCGCGGCCATCGCCAAACTTAACCTGCCCCAAGAGGCCTACGACTGGTACGTCGAGCTGCGTCGCTACGGCTCGGCCCCGCACAGCGGCTTCGGCCTGGGCGTCGAGCGCACCGTCGCCTGGATCACGGGCATTAGCCACCTGCGCGAGGCCATCGCCTACCCGCGCCTGCTCGGTCGCATCAACCCGTAATCACGCCCCCGGCAGGCAACTTGATCTTCGCCGCCGTCGCCGTCATCGCTTTCGTCCTGGCGCTGCTCCTCACTCCCGCCAGCATGCGCCTGGCGCGACGTTGGGGTCTGGTCGACCGTCCCGGCGGCCGCCGCCAGCATCTGGGCATGATCCCTCGCGTTGGCGGCATCGCCCTTTATGCCAGCTTCATCGGCGCCCTGCTCCTGACGCGCCTCCTTCCCGCCGCCTGGTTGCCCCCCAGCACCGACCCCGAGGAGTTTCGCCGCTGGATCGGGTTATTGGTCGGAACCACTTTCGTCGCCGTTTTCGGCCTGCTCGATGACCGCTTCGAGTTCGGCAGCCGGCCGCAGTACCTGGCCCAGGCCTTCGCCGGCGTCATCAGCATCGTCTTTATCATCTTCATCGAGCGCGTCAACAATCCCCTTAGCGGAGGCCAGCTCGTTTTTCCGGCGCTGGTCGTGTGGGTGCTGACCATTCTCTGGTTCATGGGCGCCATCAACACCGTCAACTGGCTGGACGGGGTCGACGGCCTGGCTGCCACCGTCACCGCCATCGTGGCGGCCGTGCTCACCATCCATATGTTGCGAACCGGCCAGCACAGCGTCGTATTCCCGGCGCTGGCG
>CAZHTZ010000050.1:0-22093 GCA_964535455.1 uncultured Caldilineales bacterium | reverse complement strand
TGGTCTTTGGCCAAATGCATGAGCCGCCGGGCGCCCGCCTGCGCGTGGGGTTGACCGCGGTCACCATGGCTGAGTACTTCCGCGACGAGGGCCGCGACGTGCTGCTGTTCATCGACAACATTTTCCGGTTTGTACAGGCTGGTTCCGAGGTGTCGGCTCTGCTCGGTCGCCTGCCCAGCGCTGTGGGGTACCAGCCCAACCTGGGCACCGACATGGGCGAGTTGCAGGAGCGCATCACCTCCACTAATCGGGGTTCAATCACCTCGATGCAGGCCATCTACGTGCCTGCCGATGACTACACCGACCCGGCGCCGGCGACAACTTTTTCGCATCTTGATGCCACCATCTCGCTCGAACGGGCGCTGGCCGAACAGGCGCTGTTTCCGGCCGTAGACCCGCTGGCATCCACCAGCCGGATCATGGATCCGAATCTCATCGGCGAGGAACACTACGCCGTGGCCCGTGGGGTGCAGCAGACCCTCCAGCGCTATAAGGATCTGCAGGACATCATTGCCATTCTGGGCGTCGAGGAATTGAGCGAAGACGACAAGCTTATGGTCGCTCGTGCTCGCAAGATGCAGCGTTTCCTCACGCAGCCCATGTTCGTGGCCGAGACCTTCACCGGTCGTCCCGGCCGGTACGTCTCGATTGCCGAGACCGTGAGCGGCTTCAAGGAGATCCTGGACGGCAAGCATGATGACCTGCCGGAGTCAGCCTTCTATATGACGGGCGCCATTGCTGAGGTTGTCGAAAGCGCCGCCAAGATGCGAGCGGAGTAAATGTCTACGATCCATTTCGAGTTTGTGGCCCAAGATCGCCTCGTCTACGAAGACGACGTGATGATGGTGGTCATCCCCGGCGCCGATGGCGTCATCGGTGTATTGCCCAAGCATGCACCCTTGATGGCTGTGGTCGTTCCGGGCGAAGTGATGGTGCGCAAGGCAGACCAGCCGGACCAGTACTTCGTCGTGGGTGGTGGCTTTGTCGAAGTGCGACCCGACAAAGTCATTCTGGCGGCGCGGTCGGGCGAGTCCTCTGAAGATATCGATATCGCCCGCGCCGAAGCGGCCAAGAAGCGGGCTGAGGAGTACCTGTCCAGCCCGGCTCGGGAACGCGATCAGGAGGTGCGGGTGGCGATGGAAGCGCAGCTTCGACGCTCAACGGCGCGTCTGCAGATCGCCCGTCACCGCCATGCCGGCAAGCGTTCGTCGCGGGCTGCCGACTTCTCAGAGAAGTAAATCGCAACCTTCCATTCAGCAAGAACTTCGCACTGTGCAGACCGGGCGTTCTCAAGACGCCCGGTTTTTGCTGTCTGTACCTTGGGCAGCTTTCCGCACTGATGTATAATCCCGACCACGGTAGTGATACGGCTATGAGGCAGACCATTCATGTTTGAAAAGCAAATCGGCATCGATCTGGGCACCGTCAACGTGCTGGTGTATGTACGCGGCAAGGGGGTGGTGTTACAGGAGCCCAGTGTGGTGGCCATCTCGGTGCGCGACAACCGCATCGTCGCTGTGGGTGCGGAAGCGGCGGAGATGATCGGTCGGGTGCCTGAGAGCATTGAAGTCTCCAGACCGTTGCGCGATGGCGTTATTGCCGACTACATCGTCACCGAGCGCATGCTGCGCTACTTCATCCGTCGCGTCATTGGCCGCAACCCATTGCTGCGCCCGCAGATCATGATCAGCACGCCGCAGGGTGTCACCAGCGTCGAACGCCGCGCCGTTTTCGATGCTGCCATCCAGGCTGGCGCCAAGGAGGCCTATCTCATCCCGGAGCCGCTGGCAGCAGCCTACGGCGCCGGCTTGCCCATCAATACGCCCACCGGCAACATGGTCGTCGACATCGGCGGCGGCACCAGTGAGGCTGCAGTCGTTTCGATGCACGATATCGTGGTGTGGAGCAGCGCGCGGGTGGGCGGCAACCGCATTGACCAATCGATCATCGGCTACATCCGCAAGAAATATAACCTCATTATCGGCGAGCAAACCGCCGAAGAAATAAAGATCCAGATCGGATCGGCGCTGCTGCTTGAAGGGCCGCTCTCGATGGAAGTGCGCGGGCGCGATCAGATTGCCGGTCTGCCCAAGACGATCACAGTGACGTCGTCGGAAGTGACCGATGCCATCAGTGAACCGCTCAGCGCCATTGTAGGCGCGGTGCGGCAAACGCTGGAGAAAACCCCGCCTGAACTGGCGGCCGACATCATCGACCGTGGCATGGTGTTGACCGGCGGCGGCGCCCAACTGCGCAACATCGACAAGTTGCTGACCCGCGAAACCGGCGTCCCTTGCTTTGTGGCGGAAAACCCGATCGCCTGCGTGGCGATCGGCGCTGGCCGCGCCCTCGAAAACCTGGAAGTCATGCGGCGGTTCCTACGGCCGGTCTAGCTAAGCCCCCCCGTGTCCTGATGTTCCTGTCCTGGTTAGCGCGCCTGCGGCAGCGCCACGAAGAAGGTGGTGCCTTGGCCGGGCTCGCTTTGCACCCACACCTCGCCGCCATGGGCTTCGGTGATGGCTTTGACGAGATACAAGCCCAGGCCCGCACCCTGGGTGTCGCGGCGCAAGCTTGAATCCACGCGGTAAAAGCGCTCGAAGACACTCGCCTGCTCGTCCTCGGGGATGCCGATGCCGGTGTCAGCCACATAGGTGATGATGCGACCGTCATCGCTCCGGGCGCCCAGGGTGATGATCCCTCCACCCGGAGAGTACTTGATGGCGTTGCCGATGAGATTGTCGTAGATCTGACGGATACGGCGTTCTTCGCCGCGCACGAGGGGAAGATCAGGTGGAAAGTCGATCCCGAAGCGGTGTACTTCGGTCTGCGTCTGGAAGCGTTCGATTGCCACGCGGGCGACGCGCTCCAGGGCTACGTCGCTCATTTCCAGCTTGAGCGCACCCGCCTGGATGCGCGAGGCATCGAGGAGGTTGTTGATGAGGTCGTTGAGACGATTGCTCTCTTCTTCGATGATGGCAGCACTCTCACGCACGGTTGACTCATCAGGGTGCGCATCCTCCCGAGCCAGGGTGCTGGCGTAGCCCTTGATCAGGCTCACGGGCGTCTTCAACTCGTGCGAGATGACGGAGATGAAAGTGGACTTGAGTTCTTCCGCCTCGCGGAAGCGAGTAATATCCGTGAGCGTGGCAATCACGTTCAGGAGATTGCCGTTGCGATCGAACAGCGGTGAGTAGGTAACGCCCACCGTCGCACGTTTACGCCCTGGACGGACGATGTCGCCTTCGCCGTACCAAATGCTGGTGGGGGCCGGGGGTGTGACATCGGTCAAACAGAGATGATCACCTGTGGTGTTCTGCAGGGGCAAGACCTGCGAGCAGGCCAGCCCCTTCGCTTCCGCCTCCGACAATCCGACCAGTTCCGACAGGGCCCGGTTGATGATAATCACGCGCAGGAACGGGTCGAGGATCATGACGCCGTTGGGGCTGTGCTGCAGAATAGTCTCCACACGGGCCTTTTCTTCGCGTAGTTGTTCCACCAGCCGGGCGTTGCGCACGGCGATGGCAGCCTGGTCGGCGAAGTCACGCAGCAGGGAGCGATCGCCGGCAGTAAAGGCGGACGAGCCGGGCCGGAATAGGAAGATGCCGCCCACAATGCGCTCATCCTCCACCACCAGCGGCAAGGCCACCACTTGCTCCAGCGTTCGGCCGGAGGTGTCGGACACGATGGCGAGCTGGCGGCGCAGTTCGGCCTCATTCCAGAAGTCCTGTTCGGGGTTCTTTTGGGCCAGGTAAGGCGCCAGGGCATTGAAGACGTTGGAGGGAAGACCGTAGCCGGTGGCCATCCGCAAGTTACCGTTGGGTGTGGTCAGGGCAATATAGCCAACCTCAGCTCGCACCATCTCGGCTGCGTATCCCAGAATGGTGCGCAGCAGCGACGGCAGGTCGAGCCGGACGGTCAAAGCCCGGCTGATCTCCAACAACGCCTCGAGTTGGCGTTGGCGATAGGTGGAATAGAGGGACAGACTCACGGTACAGGTAATCCCAGACAGGGATGATAGCATGCCCGGAAGCCGGAAGGCAATGGGTATGGACGTTGGGCATTGTGGGCTGGGTCGGGTATGATGTCCTCTACCTGGCTGGCAGGAAACCCCAGGGTTCGTTGGCCTATGTTGCGTGGTTTGCTGTTCGCTGCTGTCTCAATCGTGATGAGCGGGCTTGCCCTGACCCTCACTGGTTGCATTGCACCCAGCGAAGGCGCCGGGGTGACCGTCTCGCTGCTTCCCACCTGGACGCCGACATCGTCTGTTGAACCTACCGTGCAACAGGGACATAAGATCGTTGCCCTGACGACGGCAACGCCGGTGTTGGCGACGCCTGCACAGGTCCGGCGCCTGACTGCGACCGCGGTGATGCCAACTCCGACCCCGACTGTCGTTGCCCCCAGGCCGCGTCCCGCCGCCACCCCAAGGGCACAGCCTGCGGCCAGAGGACGTATCGATGAAGCAGGGCCGATTTCTCTGCCGATGGTGGCGCCTTTGCAGCCGGGCGATGGGCGACTACCGGTGAGGCTATTGATACCAGCGCTGGGCCTCGACGCAGCTGTCGAACCGATGGGTTGGCACGTGGTCAGCGATGCCAATGGGACGCGCAGCGAGTGGGATATCATTGACAATGCCGCCGGTCACCACGTCAACTCCGCCTATCCTGGAGAGTTGGGCAACGTCGTGCTATCGGGACACAACAACATCGGCAGCGCCGTCTTCAGGTCGGTCAGTGTCATCGGCGAGCCGGGAGTGGATTTTGGTCTGGGCGACAAAGTCATTCTCGTGGATGAGGCCGGACGGCGTTTCACTTATCAGGTCAACGGTTGGCAGCGTTTTCCCGAAAGTAACGCATCCTTCGCCGGGCGCGAAGAGAATGCCAGGTACATGGAACCTACCGATTTTGCTCAACTGACCCTGGTCACCTGTTGGCCGCCGACGTCGAACACCCATCGGGTGATCGTCACCGGTCTGTTGACGGCAATGGAGGGGGAGTGAAGCCACAGGTGGAGAGACAGTCGGTGCCGGCAAGGTGGCCGTTGTGGCTGGGCCTGGCGACTCTGGCGGTGCTGGCCGGCTGGTTCCTGGGAGGTCGCATGCGTTCTTCAGGGAAGGTGAAGGTCGATGAAACTTGACGGCCGCACAGTCCTGATCACGGGAGCATCGCAGGGCATTGGCGCCGCCACAGCGCGCGCCTTTGCAGCATCGGGTGTACGGCTGGCCCTGCTGGCTCGCTCGTCCGACCGCCTGCAGGCCCTGGCCGGCGAGCTGAACAGGGTGAAGGGCGTGCAGGCCCTGCCCGTTGTCGCTGATGTCGGCCAGAAGGACGAGGTGGTGCAGGCGGTTGCACGGGTGGAGCAGGTCCTGGGGCCCGTGGACATTCTGGTGAACAATGCCGGCGTGGGCATGCGCAGCCCGGTGGGCGACATGGACTTGATGACGGCACAACAGGTGTTTACGGTGAACTTCTGGGGCGCCATCCACTGCATCGAGGCCGTTTTGCCGGCCATGAGGGCGCGCGGCGATGGGCTGATCATCAACATCTCCTCCATCATTGGTCGCCGCGCCATGCCGCATGCGGCCATCTATTGCGCGTCAAAATTCGCCCTCAACGCGCTTTCGGAATCCCTGCGTCTGGAGCTGCACTCCGACAACGTGCGCGTGGTGACCTTCTATCCCGGCGTGACACGCACCGAGTTCAGCCGCAACGAGTTGAGCGGTGATGCCTCGAATTACAGCCGCAACCGCGCACCGAAAACCCCGGTCGAGGACACGGCGAAGGCGATCGTGCGGGCGTCTCAGCGCGAACCGCGTGACGCCTACGCTACGCTGTTTGACCGCGTGTTCGTGTGTGGGGCGACTCTCGCTCCCGGGCTGATGGACCGGATGTTGCTGCGCTTCTATCGCTGAGGGATTGACCAATCCGAACGCGTGTGCTAGACTGCCGCCTTCTTTATCGATTCCCGGTTTCGCTTTTGTTCCCCCTGCTATGAGCAACTATCTCAACTTGATGGGCTGGAATGAGATCCTGGCCCGTGTGTTTGAGGGCTTCGAAATCCAGCGAGATGCTTCACCCGACTGGTTGGTCAATCCAGGCACGCGGCGCAGGCTTAAGCTAGATATTCTGTACGCCGACATTGGCCTGGCCGTGCGTTTTGTGGGCTTGCAGGTCAAAGGCGCCGGTCGCAAGAGCGAATGGGAGGAGAAAGAGGACGCGTCGCGCGATGAGGTGCGCAAGGAGCTGTGCCGCCTGCACGGCATTGATTTGTTGTTGATCGCGCCTGATGATGCCTATCCCAATGAGCAGTTCAAGGATATGGGCATTGCTCTGGCCAGTGCCTCCCGGCGGCTGGCACAGGGCGGGCGTTTTCAGGGCAAGGCCGCGGTGATGGAGCGCCTGGCTCAGGCGCGCCACCGCATGGATGAGATCCGGCGCCGGGTGAACAAACCGGAGGATCTGGCGTTGTTCGCCGAGGCGTGGCGCGATCGCGATCTGCGGGCAGTCGCAGATGCCCAGAAGCAAGCTTCCTCTACCGTTCCTAGCAACGGCAAGGCCGTCGCCGCTGTTCGCCAACTGCAGATAGGCCAACAGGTCACCCACGAACGCTTTGGCGTCGGCACCGTCACCCAAGTCGAGTCGAAGGACAATGACGTTTATGTTGCCATCAACTTCGTGACGGCGGGGGAGCGCAGGTTCCTGGCGTCACTGGTAGCCGACAAGCTCAGACTGACGCGCTAGGCATGTTGCACTACGGTCTTCCCGCCGGCTGCCTTTGCATCTGGTAGACCGTCATCAGCACCAGCAGGAGCGCGACCAGGGCGATGACCTGGGTAAGACGGAAGCCATCACCGATGGTGGCGGGTTGGTCGCGAAAGGCATCAACCAACAGTCGCACCGTTGCATAGCCAGCGATAGCGACCAGGGCAACGTAGCCGGTACGCAGCCGATCAAGAACGGACCAGTTCAATGCCAGCATCGCTATGATGCCGAGCATCTCGTAGAGTTGGACGGGATGGCGGTACACATCCCATTGCACCAGTGCCCAGGGCAGCAGAGTGGGGGCGCCGTAGTGGCGGCCATTGAGGGCATCGGCCAGCGACACGAAGGCGAGCGTCATCAGAGCGCCAGCCGCCAGCGCATCGACCACCACCCCAATGGGTAGTCGGTGTCTACGGACGTACAGGCCGAAAACGAGCACAGCGCCCGCCAGCGCCGCCAGCGGTTCGAAGGCGACCAGATTGGGTGAGAGAATGCTTAGCGGATCGCCGGCATAAGCCGAAAGAAAGCGCAGGACATGCGCCAGCCTGCCGGAGAGGAGCGCTGCCAGGAAAGCGTAGAACCCGGCATTGTAGATGTGGTTGGGGTCCAAACCACGCCGGCCTGCCACCTTGGCGCCAAACCATAGCCCCAGATAGAGGCCGAGGAGGAGCAGCAGGGGATAAGTGGGCAGAGAGAGGGGTCCGATGCGGACGGCGACGAGCATGAGGCCAGGGTCAGGGGAGATGGCGTCACCAATCGGCAACAGCCGCTAGGGGTAGATCGAACGCAGATGCTGCCGGAGCACAGCCGTGTTCATCTGTCCGACGATCTGGTCGCGGATGATGCCGTCGCGGTCGATGAAAAAGGTGGTCGGCAGCGACTGGACCTTGTAACTCTCGGAGGCGACAAATTGCCGGTCAAGCGCCACGGGAAATGTAATGCCCAGGCGCTCCAGGTAGGACAGCACAGTGGGCTCGCTTTCGCCCTGGTTCACCCCCAGAACGACCACATCCTTCTCCCCGTATTGTGAGTAGGCGGTCTGGAGCTCCGGCATTTCCGCCTCGCAAGGGCCGCACCAACTCGCCCAGAAGTTCAACACGACCGGTTTCCCGCGCAAGCTCGCCAGGTCGATCACGCCGCCGTCAGGTGTGGGCAGGCTGAAATCGGGGGCGACGTGACCCACGAGAGGAAGTGTGGCAGGCCGGGATGCGGAGTTGGCGGAAGGAACGCGACTCAGCCAAATCCAGAGGCTGCCGAACGCCAGGACCGCGATAATGGCGCCGGCCAAGATGCGGTTGGTCATGTGGTCAAGGACTACCAGTCCTCGACATTGCCGTCGTCGGGTGTCTGGAGGCTTAGCACTGGGCCCAAGACGGTGCGCTCGTAGGCCTCAATCAGGCCATAAAGTACTTCATTCAGGAAGGTGTCGACATCCTGGCGCAGCCGCAGGTCATCGACATCCAGGGGGCGAGGACTGACGCCAGCGCCTGTCAGCGCCTGCAGCAGGTTCGTGCGAAAGTATTGAAAAGCGCGTACCGTCTCCAACAAGGAGATGTTGTAGTGCAGCGAGCCGTCGGCATAAGCCTCCCCCAGCGCGCGACCACGCGGCAGCAAGTCTGTACGCAGGTTCGTGCGCGTCACGTATTGGAGTGCGTACTCAAACAACTGCCGGCCCAAGCCACGCTGGCGCTCGCGTCCCGTTTCGTCGAAAGCACTGTACCAGGTATTCTCATCGGGAGGAGCGCGGCGCAGTTCCGTACGGGCCTGGACAAGCGCCGTTTCCAACATCTCATTGGCGGCCGCCTGCTCCACTTCCGGGGCGCCGGTGCTGGCGCGCATCAAAAAGGTACGCAGGTCCGCGGCCAGGAAGCGGCGATGGCCGCCTGGCGTGCGGAACGAGGGCACCTGCCCCGCGTCCACCCATTGGCGCAGCGTCGCCGGATGCACACCCAGTAGCTTGCTTGCCTCGCTTAGTGTGAGCCAGTTGCGTTCTTCGTCTGTCACAGGGTATTCCTGACGTTTGGACACGGAGAGACCGGTCGACTGGTGTCGACGGCAGTGTAGCATTCTGTTGCTGCCAGTGTCAATGAGAGCAGCGATGAACAGGTGTCGGTTTTGACGCACCTTTCCACGCAAGGTATAATTTGCTGTTATGCCGGTGGGAGGCGACTAAGCCTCCCGCCTTTTATGTGTCGCCAGACACAACCAGATGTCTGGCGCTTCGAACCTCTATCGACTATCAACGGACCTACGTCCAGAGAAATAACTCCAAGGAACGCATACGACGAAACGAACCTGGCAACCCAAAGTACGACGCCGCTTCCGCGTGCATGGTTTTCGCAAGCGCATGAGCACCCCGGGCGGTCGCAACGTGCTCAAGCGGCGCATGCTCAGAGGCCGCACCAAGTTGACCGTTTGACCCGGTGCTCCATCTGTATCGAATACGGGAACGTGAGCGGTTTCAGCAGATTCGCCGTGAGGGCAAGACCCGGGAGGACCACCTGGTCGTCCTCGTTTGCCTGCAGAACGAGCTGCCGTACAGCCGCTTCGGCTTCTCCGCCAGTCGCCGTGTGGGCAAGGCTGTGGTGCGCAACCGTGCACGCCGTTTGATGAGAGAGTCAGCCCGCCTCCAGATTTCCCAGATTCATCCTGGTTGGGACATCGTGTTCATTGCACGCTCCGCTCTCGCACGAGCGACCTTCTGGCAGGTGGACGCCAGTTGTCGCAAGCTGCTGGGGCAAGCGGGTCTGCTCTACGACACTCCAGTTCCTTCCTTGCCCGCAGCGGCGCTCTCAGCGGATGCTGGGGAGTCGTCATGTTGAAAGTGGTCTTCCTGCGCTTGATCCGTGGCTACCAACGATTTCTTTCGCCTGCCCTGGGAAGCAACTGCATCTACCATCCCACCTGCTCACAATACACCTATGAAGCTGTCGAGAAGCACGGTGTATGGCGTGGTAGCTGGTTGGGAATCAAGCGCATTGCTCGTTGCCACCCCTTTCATGAGGGCGGCTACGACCCGGTTCCTGACTAACCCTGAGAACCCGCCAGCACTGTTGGCGGTTGGAGTTCGTACGTGAAACGTAAGTATCGTTTACTGTTGCTCATCTCCTTACTCTTGCTGGCAGTGGTCTTGCTGAGCAGTTGTGGGGGGATTACGACCGATCCGGCAACGGGCGAGGATGTCTATACGCCTGGGATCTTCGAATTCATCGCCTATCCTCTGCGCCAGGCGATGGTATTCTTCCATGACTTGCTGGCGCCCTATGGTCCTTATGCCTGGGGTTGGTCCATCATCCTGGTGGCCACGCTCGTGCGGTTGCTTCTCCTTCCCCTGGGCCTCCGGCAGATGAAGTCAATGCGGTCGGCGCAGGTCAAGATGAAGGCCTTGCAGCCCGACCTCGACGCGCTGAAGAAGAAGTACAGCAAGGATAAGAAGAAATTCCAGGAAGAGCAGATGAAGCTTTACCAACAGCATGGCATCACCCAGGCCCAGATGGCCGGGTGTCTGCCGACGCTGTTACAGATGCCGATCCTGTTCGCCTTCTACTACGCTTTGCTGGGACTGATTGCTTCGGGCAGTTTCAACAACGCTCCGTTCTTCTTCATCCCAAACCTGGCCTACCCTGGCATGAGTGGGGGTATGAAATGGCTGACGGCCGACTTCTCGCTGCAGAAGCTGGTATCACCGGAGCTGTGGCCCTACCTGGTGCTGCCGATCGCGTTGGCCGTCACCCAGTTCATCATGACCAAGATGAGCCAGGCCAGCCAACCGACCATGGGGGGCCCGCAGGATTCGTCAGCGCGGATGATGGGCCAGATGACCATCCTGATGACCGGCATGTTCGTCCTGTTCTCGCTGCAGGTGCCGGCAGGGATGAGCCTCTATTGGGTCGTTGGCAACCTCCTGGCCATGGCGCAGCAGTACTACGTAAACCGGCAGAAGGAGCAATGGGATGCAGCCACCGTGACGTCTATGCCCGCCAGAAGTACGTCTATCCCAACCGATGTAACGGGCGAGGTCGCGGCAATCTCAGCCAATGGCTCCTTCAGCGCCGATTCCTCAAGCACTGCGATGTCCGACTCGGCGTCCAGTGTCCGTCGCAAACGGCGAAAACGCCGCTAGCAAGGTGAGCGACCTCGATGATCACCGGCGCCTTCTGGTTTCCGTGTTCACATGAGTGTTGGCAAAGCGCTCGCAGTTCTTGAGGTCGGTGGAGACAAGATGACGGAATATACCGCACGCACTGTTACTGAAGCTATCGAAGCAGGCCTGCAGGCCCTGGGCCTGGCGCAGGAGGATGTCGAAATAGAGGTCCTGGAAGAGGGACGCGGCGGCGTCTTTGGACTTGGCACCAAGCCCGCCCGCGTCCGCTTGACACCTCGACAAGGACAGGTTGCTCAGGAGACTGTGGTTGCCGCTGAAATGAGGGCGTTTGCCGTACCAGAAGAACCGGCGACATCCGGCATAGTTGCAGCAGCGGTTGAGTCAAGCGCTGTGTCCACCAGCACAGGCGCCGCCACGCCGGCTCGGTTGGCAGGCAGCGATCAGGCCGAGACACCGGCAATGGGCAACCATACGCCAGTGGACACAAATAGCGAAGAATCGATCGAGTTGGCTCGCGATTTCCTGCAGAGACTCCTGGACCGCATGGATCTTCAGGCTCGTGTCGAGGCTGCAATTCAGCCGCCTTCGGAACTCGACGACGAAGAGACTTACTATTTGAACATCGAGGGCGAGGATCTGGGGAACTTGATCGGCCGGCGTGGAGAAACGCTCGATGCGCTCCAGCACCTGGTTCGCCTTGTCGTCAACCAACGCACGCACAAGTGGCCGCATATCGAGGTCGATGTCGAGCACTACAAACAGCGCCGAGAGCGCAGCCTGATGCGCCTGGCAGTGTCGACGGCCGATCGCGCGGTCAGTGAGAAGCGCACCCTGGTCCTCGAGGCAATGCCGGCGCGTGAGCGCAGGATCGTTCACCTGGCACTGCGTGGGCGAACTGATGTCACCACCAGAAGCGTTGGTGAGGACGACAGCCGCAAGGTGACCATCATTCCCACTTGAGTTGAGTTCGCTCGCATCCTCTCCAGGCAACGCCCAAGGGGCCTCCGTGTGCACGGAGGCTCATTTTTTGGTTTGGGATGCCTTTTTCTCCGATAGGTGCGTCCCCGCCCACACCTGTCATCGGGCTTCTCGCCCGATGAACCTCTTGCTATAATGGTGCATGTGTCTGCTGATCCAGCGCTGCAGCGATCGCGTATCGGCCTCATTGCCACTCTTTTGTCGACCAGACAGAGTTACCGTGGCGCCGGTCTCCACACCTACAGCTACCAGTTGCTCAGACACCTGCCACGTGAGGGCCGGCGCCTTGGTTATGCCGCGTTTGTGAACGATCCCGACTACGCTCCGCCGGACGATGTGGCACTGCACAGGGCGCCACGGTGGAGCCAGCGTCCTGCGTTGCGCATTGTCTGGGAGCAGGCTGCGCTTCCCCTGGCCGCCCGGCGCCAGGGTGTCGATCTGCTCCACGGCCTGGCCTACGTTCTCCCACTGGCTGCCGGAATGCCTGGCGTTGTGACGGTCCACGATCTGACGTTTCGGCTCTTTCCTGAAGCCTTCGCCCCAGGCAATCGCCTCTACCTCTCGACCATGACGGCGGTGAGTTGTCGTCGCGCTCGTCGCGTCATTGCCGTCTCACAGGCGACGGCGCGCGATGTGGAGCGCCTGCTGCACGTTCCTCGAGAGCGAATCGACGTGGTCTACAACGGGGTTGATGACAGTTTTGTGCAAAGGTCGCGACCAGACGTCGATACCTATCGGCGAGAGGCAGGGTGGCCAGAACGCTTCATCTTGAGCGTGGGTACAATCGAGCCGCGCAAGAACTACTTGACGCTCTTGGATGCCTATGCTCTCTATCGCCAGCGTGCGACCGCTGCTGTACCGTTGCTGATTGGCGGAGGTCGGGGCTGGGACTACGAGGACGTCTTTGCCCATGTGGCGGCGCTGGCGCTGGAACCGCATGTACGGTTTCTGGGGTTCGTCTCTGGTGAAGTCCTGCCCTGGCTCTACAACGCTGCCAGCCTTTTCGTGTACCCCTCTTTTTACGAGGGCTTTGGCCTCCCGCTCGCCGAAGCCATGGCTTGCGGCGTTCCTGCCATTACCACGACTGCCAGCAGTCTCCCCGAGGTTGCAGGAAGCGCCGCCATCACGGTGACCCCTCGGGACGCCGAAGCCCTGGCGGCGGCGATGATCGCGGTCCTGGGGGATACGGATCGCCAGGACGCGATGCGCCAGGCGGGTTTGGTCCAGAGCGAGCGTTTCCGCTGGCCGGTCGCAGCCGCTGCAACTGCTGCGGTGTATGAACGGGCGTTGGGACGGTAGGCGATGACTGGGTTCTTCTTGCGCTGGCACAAGCAGTTCTTGGTCGTGATCGACGCCGTAGCCGTCATCCTGGCTTTCTACCTGGCCTGGTTTGTGCGTTACCAACTGCAATGGTATCGCACGGTCGACCCGGCCTACTATACAGACTTCAACTTCTACCTACGTATCTCGGTGCTGGCTGCGGTCCTGATTGTTGTGGCCTTCTATTTGGAGGGGCTCTACAGACTACCCCCCGGGACAGGGTTCCTGGACGAAGTGTACCGGGTGTTTAACGGTACGGCGACGGTGACCATCATCCTGATGGTGGGCAACTACATGTTTCAGCCCCCGTACCATTCGCGCCTGGTGTATGGGATCGCCGGTGTGCTCGTTTTCTTTTTCGTCGTCCTGGAAAGGCTTGTCAACCGGCAGTTCCTGTCGTTTCTGCGCAAACGCGGCATCGGTACGAAGCGTGTCTTGCTCGTGGGCGCTGGTGAAAGCAGCCGGCGGATCATGCGTGTGCTGTTAGCGAACACCAGTCTGGGCTACGTGGTCGTCGGCTTTCTCGATGACAATCCCGAGCGCGGTCTGCGGAATCTCGGTCCGTTCACGGCGTTGGGCCCCCTCGAGAACCTGCCGGAAGTCCTCAAAGACCATCTTGTGGATGAGGTCATCGTGACGTTGCCCTGGCAGTACCACCGCCGCATCATCAGTGTGCTCGACCAATGCGAACGTCAGGGGAAGCGCGCCCGCGTCGTGCCCGATGTGCTGCAGATGAGCCTGGATCGCGTCGATGTCGAGGTGCTGGATGGTATTCCCCTCCTGGGGGTCAAATACGTGGCGATCGCCGGTCCCCGCTTTGCCCTCAAGCGTGGCTTGGACCTTGTTCTCGGCGCTGTGGCAATGCTGGTGCTGCTGCCCTTCATGGGCCTGCTGGCCCTGCTCGTCAGGATCGACTCGTCAGGCCCCGTTCTCTTCATCCAGGAGCGGATCGGTAAGAACGGCATTCCCTTCACCACGTACAAGTTCCGGTCGATGGTGGTGGAGGCCGAGTCCTTGCGGGCAGACCTGACGGCACTGAATGAAGCCGATGGACCCCTGTTCAAGATCAAGAATGACCCGCGCATGACGCGTGTGGGCCGGTATCTCCGTCGCTTCAGCCTGGATGAGCTTCCCCAGATCTTCAACGTCCTGTTGGGCGACATGAGCCTGGTGGGACCTCGCCCGGCACTGCCGGACGAGGTGGCGGAGTATGAACCGTGGCATCGAAAGCGTCTCGAAGTTCTGCCCGGCATCACCGGGTTGTGGCAGGTATCCGGCCGCTCCGATTTGGGTTTTGACGAGATGATGTTGTTAGATATCTATTATGTCGAGAATTGGTCGCCGCTGCTGGATGTCAGCATCATGTTGCGCACCATCCCCAAGGTGGTCCTAGGCAAGGGCGCCTACTAATCCGGTCATTGCCATGCGGCGGCAGTTGCCGCCGCATGGGCCTGTCAAGGAGTCCCTGATGGCTCTATCCATCCTCAACCCCCGTTCCACCGCCAATCGCTATCCCGTCCTTGAGGAAAGCAAGAAGGAAGCCTGCACCGACTTTTTGTGCCGTCTGGTGCGCACACCCAGCCTGTCCGGGCAAGAAGCTTCGGTGGCGCGGCTGGTGATGGGCGAGATGGCAGCCGCGGGCCTCACCAATGTGCACACTGACCGCACCGGCAACATCATCGGCCGCTATGGCAAGCCTGGCGGTCCCATTCTGCTGCTCAATGCCCACATGGACACGGTGGATGTGGGCGACCCGGACGCCTGGACTCGCGATCCATTCGGTGGCGATATCATCGATGGTCACGTTTATGGCCGGGGCAGTACCGACATGAAAGGCGCTCTGGCGGCGATGGTCTACGGCGTGGGGCTGTTGGCGCGGCGAGGCATTGAGCTGCCGGGTGAAGTGGTGCTGGCTGCTGTGGTCCAGGAAGAGCCAACCGAAGGAATGGCCATGCGTGTGCTCGTCCAGGAAGAAGGCTTACGACCGGATTGGGTGGTGCTGGGAGAGCCGACCAGCCTGCAACTGGCCCGCGGCCAACGCGGGCGAATGGAGATCTGGATCACGATCCAGGGGCGTTCGGCGCACGCATCGGCCCCAGACGAGGGCGAGAACGCGCTTGCCGGCGCCGCTCGCCTGATCTTTGGCCTCGAAATCCTGAATGAGAATCTGATGGCCGATGCTGCCTTGGGCAAGGCAAGCCTGGCGGTGACGGGTCTGACGTCGGTGGCGAGCAGTCGTAACGCCATCCCGGATCGCTGCGACCTGATCGTGGATCGACGGCTGACCCTGGGCGAGACGGCAGCGCGGGCGTTGGCCGAGGTGGAAGCAACCATGCGCCGCGATGGCATTCGAGGCCGGGTGGAGGTGGGGCGATACCGCAGTATCAGCTACACCGGCTACGAGACAGAAGGGGCCGAAATTTATCCGGCGTGGCTGCTATCCGAAGACCATCCCTTGTTGCAGCAGGCCACGGTTTCCCTCGATCGCTCTCTGGGCCGCCGTCCGTCGATAGGCATCTGGTCCTTCTCAACAGACGGTGTTTACACAATGGGCGAGGCGGGTATTCCTACAATAGGGTTTGGCCCAGGCGACGCCCGTCTGGCGCACACGGCGGATGAGCGAATCCGCGTGGTCGAGGTGCACCGCGCTGCCGATGCTTACGCTGCGTTGGTGATCGATTTGCTCGACTCTCTCGCACGGCGGCCGTAGCGCCGGCATAGGGGAGCGAGAGGTGTTGTCCATGTTTCTATTGCAGGCACTGCTTGCCATTGCCCATCAGTTTGCCATTTTGCTGCTGACGCTCTACGGCTTCTATATCCTCGTCTCGATCGGACTGTATCTGGCGTCGCGCCCCCGGCATGATTGGCCGGAATCCGATGGGGTCAGCTTGGACTGGCCGCTCGTGACTGTGCAGTTGCCTATCTACAACGAACCCCATGTCGCTGATCGTCTGGTGCGGGCCGTGGCAGCCCTCGATTACCCGCCCGATCGCTTGCAGATTCAGGTGCTGGATGACTCGCGTGACCGCACGGCGTCACAGATGGCGGCGCTGGTGACGCGGCTGCGAGAACAGCATGGACTAAGTATCTCCTATCATCACCGGCGGGACCGTCGCGGTTACAAAGCGGGTGCGTTGGCAGAGGCGCTGCCCACAGCCACGGGTGATTACATCGCGGTTTTCGATGCTGACTTTGTGCCTACGGAAGATTGGCTGCGGCGCACGGTGCCGGCCATGCTCTCGCACCCCATGCTTGCTTTCGTGCAGACACGTTGGGGTCACTTGAACCGATCCCAGAACCTGCTGACGGCTGCCCAAGGGTTGGCGTTGGACGGGCATTTCGTGATCGAACAGCAGGCGCGATCTGCGTCTGGCCTGTGGCAGAACTTCAATGGCAGCGGTGGCTTGTGGCGCCGGACGGCGATCGATGCCGTGGGCGGCTGGACTGCCGATACTGTGACTGAGGACCTCGATCTTTCCTATCGTGCGCAGTTGCAGGGATGGCGAGGCGCCTATCTGAACAGCGTGCAGGCGCCGGGAGAGCTGCCACCTCTCGTGACCAGCTTCAAGCGCCAGCAGCGCCGGTGGGCAAAAGGCTCGATGCAGACCCTACGCAAGCTGGCTGGGAAGATCATCACCAGTCACTGGCCAGTCAGACAACGCCTTTATGCCCTAGCCCATCTCAGCGGCTATGCCATCAACCTGCCTTTGCTTGTCCTGCTTGCCCTGACCTTGCCCCTGGCCCTTCTGCCCGAACGATTGTTGCCCCTTCCAACGTTGGGGACGCTCTCCCTTCTGGCCTCCTTGTCGCCTCTTCTGCTCTATAGTCTGGCCCAACAGCAACTGGCAGGCTCCGAGGGGCTACGCCGGTTGTGGGCATTGCCTGTGCTGGCGGTGATGTCGCTCGGACTTTCGCCGACACTGGGTGTGGCTGTGGTCGAAGGTGCGGTGCGGTGCGGAGGCGCCTTTGAGCGCACACCCAAGCAAGGCCAGCACGGAGACCGGCTTCCGCTTCTGGAAAAGGTCGATTGGCGGCCCATGATGCCGGAGATTGCCACTTTTCTCTTTGCCTTGACAACGCTGGTGGTGGTTGTCGCACAGGAAAGGTGGTCTCTGTTGCTGCTGCCACTTTTCTACAGCCTGGGATGCGGGTTCGTGCTGGTGTTGGAGTGGCGTGAGTATCGTCAATCCAGAGCCGGAGCCATCCCCAGCATTCCCACTGGCAGGCTCCGGCCACTTGCCGAAGCCATTCCTCCTAGCGACTCATCCCTGCCCTAGCAGCGCGCTCCATGTCAACGGGTATCGCCATCCTCCTTGCCGCGGCGTTTTGGGCGTTGGGGCTGGGGCTTTTGGTTCTGGTGCTGCGTACGGTCAGGCTTTTGCGACGCGATGAGGCTCCTCCCATCAATCTGGCAGGGAAGGTGGCGGTGATCGTACCCTGTCGTGGGGTTGATCCCGAGTTCTCCACCCTGCTTGCCGGTCTGGCTGCACAGGATACGCCAGACTACCGTTTGTACTTTGTCGTCGCCACTGCCGATGAAGGGGCTGTTCCTCTGATCCGCTCGTTTCTGGCCGGGCGCCCTGGCCTGGGTGAGCTGATCATCTTCCCGCCGCCTCCCAACTTTGACGGCAAGATTGCCAACATGATGGGCGGGATGCAAGCAGCGCTGGCAGACCAGGCTACCTACCTGGCCTTCCTGGATTCGGACACCGTGCCCGGCGCCGGTTTTCTAAGTCATCTGCTGGAACCCTTGGCCAAAGGTCAGGCCATGTTGAGCACTGGCGGCCGCGTGTTGGTGCCCTCGCAGCGCAACCTGCCCCAGTGGGCGACGAGTCTGTGGATGCAGTGCAGTCTGCCGGGCGTGGCGGCGCCGCAGTGGGGCGGCGCCTGGGGCGGAGCCATGGCCCTGGCCGCGGCCGACGTCGAGCGTCTGGACCTGGAGACCGTGTGGGCCAACTCCTTTTCGGACGATGCCACGCTCTCAATTGCCGTGCGCAAGGCCGGAGGCCGCATCGTCTTTGTTCCTTCCTGCCTGGTGCCGAACCCCATCCACGGCGGCTGGCGCGAAGCTCTGAACTTCATGACGCGGCAGGCGCTGGTCCTGCGCATCCATGACCGTCGCCTGTGGTATGTGGCCTGGGTTATGGCGTATCCCCTGTTGCTGGCTCTGGTCACAGGAGCGAATCTGGTATTGGGCCATGGCCTGTGGGCGCTGGCGACGGCCACCGCCCTGCTACCAACCGTTTTGGGCCTGTATCTGCTCAACGAAGCCGCGTGGTGCCGGGCAGCCCTGCCCAACGTACGCCTGCTTTCCTTGCCACTGCTGCATCAAGTGGGCGTGATCGCTGCTCTCCCGGTCATGCACCTGTTGGCCCTGGTGCGGTCGATGGCAGTGCGGCGGTTCCTGTGGCGGGGACAGATGTACGAGATTGCCAGGGGACGCTTCCGGCGGCTGGAGAGCGGGGGGCCAACGGAAGCTTGAATTGAGAGCCTCTTTACATTGAGGATGAGCACTCGCCGTGCGACCTGCTATACTGGCGATATCTGCCCCAATCCTTCCTGCTGTTCTCCTTCCACTAGAGCTTAGAGGCCTGGAATGCTGCGACGATCTCTCATCGCGCTCTCGCACAGCGGCAACGCCCGCAGTTTCGTGACCGGCTTTCCGCCCGCCCGCCGCGTTGCCCGTCGTTTTGTGGCTGGGGAAACACGCGCCGAGGCCCTGGCCGTCATTCGCCAACTCAATCAGATCGGGATGGTGGCCACCGTCGACTATCTGGGTGAGCACGTGACCGAACGTGAGGCAGCCACAGCCAATGTCAATGAGTATATGGCCGTGCTCGATGCCATTGCCGGCGAGCAGCTTCAAAGCGGCGTCTCGCTTAAGTTGTCTGCTATGGGACTGCACGTCGACCCGGAGTTCTGCTACGACAACGTCCGGCAGGTGGTCGCCCGGGCCAACCAACACGATCGTTTCGTGCGCATTGACATGGAAGAATCCAGTCTGGTGGACACCACCTTGGCCTTCTATCGCCGGCTGCGTTCCGAGTTCGACAACGTGGGCACGGTCATTCAGGCCTACCTCTTTCGCACCAAGGAAGATGTGGAGGCGCTGATTGCCGAAGGGTACGCTGATCTGCGCCTGGTCAAGGGCGCCTATGACGAGTCTGCCGACATTGCCTGGCGCGACCGGCCTGCTATCCAACAGGAGCTCACTGAGCTGAGCAAGAGGCTGCTGGCGCCCGACGCCCGCGCTCGCGGCGCTCGCCTGGCACTGGGTTCCCATGACGATGTGGTTTACAATGCCGTGGCGACCTGGGCGGCGGAACAAGACGTGCGACCGGATGACTGGGAGATCCAGTTCCTCTACGGCATTCGTCGCGAGGAGCAGAAACGCCTGACTCAGAACGGGCATCGCATGCGCATCTACGTGCCCTATGGCCAATCCTGGTATCCTTACTTCATGCGCCGCCTGGCCGAGCGGCCTGCCAATCTCATCTTCTTCCTGCGGGCGCTGGTTAGCAACTGAAACGTGCATGATGAACCTGACAGGCAAGACGGCTGTCATCACCGGTTCCGGTCGCGGCATTGGCAGCGCCATCGCCGTCGAGCTGGCGCGTATGGGCGCCAACGTGGCCGTCAACTACTTTCGCAACCGCGAGCCTGCTGAGGCGACGGCGGCCGCAGTGGAGACAGCAGGCGCCAGGGCCATCCTCGTGAAGGCGCATGTGGGACGCCGCGACCAGGTTGAACGCCTGGTGCAGGAAGCCGCGGCGGCGTTCGGCAGCATTGGACAAACCATCATTGTTGACAACGGTTATGAAATCATGCCCTGAGCAGGGCAGCCGCAGCCGGGCATTCGCCCTGGAGGACGTCGATGTCTGACCGCAAGACCACCCTTCGCCAGCGCCTGACAGAGGCGCGAGAGTTGCTGCTGCATGCCACGGCCGCTCTCGACGACACAACCATCGTCGCCAGCACCGAGAACCCGCAGTGGCGCGTGCATGACATTCTGGCACATGTGGCGGCGTCCGAGCGCGGGATACTGCGCAACGTCGACCGCTTCCTGGCCGGCGGTGATCTGCCCACGGGCTTCAGCCTGGATACCTGGAACCAGCGCCAGGTGGACAAACGCCGGGAGGCGAGCGTCGAGGAGTTGTTATCTGAGCTGGCGGCGAGCCGCGCCGAGGCATGGGCCATGCTGGACCGCCTGAGCGAGGCAGACCTGGATGTGCGGGGCCTTCATCCTGCCGGCCTGCGCACGACGGTAGCGGGACTCTTCCTGACCATTGCCAACCACGAGCTTGACCACGGCAACGAGATTCGCACCGCCGTGGGTTTGCCCATCCTCATGACCGCCGACTGGCAACAGGCGCTGCAGCCGGAAGACCGCCGTGAGTGAGTCGCACGAGCAACTACGCCAACGGCTGTTGCAGAGCCAACAGGCTGTATTGGAAGCCGTCGCCCACATGGATGCCGAGCGCATTCGTGTCCTGGTGAATCCAGGCTGGACGGCCCAAGACCTGCTTGCACATCTGGCAGCGGCGGAGTTGGGCCACTGCGCGGTGGTGCACCGCTTGCTGGTTGGGGAAGACACTGCCATTCCCGGATTCAATACACGAAAAGCGCCACCTGCGAGAGTTGCAGGTGGCGCTTTAGCCTGTCCTCGGGCGACCCGGGCGGGTCACCCCTGAGTCTCTGCAGAGCCGCCGGTTCCTAGCCGACCATCGCAAGGAGTCCCCCAACTCCTAACGGGGTCTTTATGGCAGGCCGGCAAGCTCTACTGAGACGATTGACAATGGCAGGCTACAAAGAGACCTGCCTTTGTCCGATTGAGAAGTGCTGTCAAGATGCAGAGGGATTGAAAGAGTTCCCCCTTCTCGTTCAATCACCGCTTGCACCCTGACTAAAGTTGATGACGCGCCGCTGATGGAAAAGTGACGCACGCGCGGAAGATTTAAGATAAGCTTCGTGTCCCCAACAAAGGAACCCGTGACAGCCGCGTCACGTGGCTGCTAAGACCCGGGAAACCACGCCACCAGGGCGGCGGCGGCAGTGGCCAGGGCCAAGTATTCGACCGCGCGCCGGTAGGTCAACCGGCCCGCGAGGTGCTGGTGGGCCAGGCCGACCAGCAGGTAGAACACCACCAGCAGGAGCAGCCCGACGCGAATGGACGTGTAGGGCCAGTAGTTGAGAACCCATGTAACCTGCGCCATTACCAATCCCGCGACCCCAGCGTAGAGCAGGGCGTGGCGATGGGTGGGAGTGGTGTCGCGCAGTAGATCCAGGGCAAGCAAGCCGCCGATCACGCCGATCAGCGTGGCCGAGATGAGCGATCGCGTGCGTGCGCTGTAGATCAAGATGAATGACAGCGCCGCCAGCGCGTAGACCAGGGCATTCAGCACAAGGCGGGCGTTGTGGAAAGTAGGACCGTCACGGTCGAGGGCGTGGTATTCGCCGATAGTGGCCGCCGCCAGCGCCAGCCCGGTGAGCACCAGCACTGCCAGCCACCAGGCCTCGGAAGGCGCAGCCGGCAAGATGGCCGCCGCCGACAGCACGATGGCGCAAGGCAAACCCCAATAGCGATAGGTGTGGTGCAAGATCTCCTTACGGGGGTGAGTGCGGATGGCCGCCTCAAGACCCGCGGCCACCACCACCACCGCCACCATCCCTGCCAGCAACTCCCCGGTGATCGGGATCGAAAGCGGGGAACCAAACACCTGTGCCGCAAAGGTGCGACTGGGTAGTGGAACAATCGTCCCCAGGACCAGAGCGACCAAAGCCGCCCAAATGGTCACACTGAGATGACTGCGGTAGTCGGACATAGAGAGGCAAAGAGCGGCAAGTGGCAGGTGGCAAGTGGCAGGTGGCAAGGGACAACTTACGGTTCGTTGATTTTGAAGGGAACCTGACAAAGTACAGTAAGCTTAGG
>CAZHTZ010000049.1:0-22140 GCA_964535455.1 uncultured Caldilineales bacterium | reverse complement strand
TGCGTTGCAGAATGGGCGGGTGACTGTAGGAGAACCAGACCTGCCAGCGTGGCGGCTCGGGGTCGGCCAGGTTCTGGTTGGCCAGCCGGGTGAGGGCGTCGGCGCAGGCAGCCGGACCGGGACCATGCGTCAGGGCGTAGCGGTCGGCTGCCCACTCCTGGCGGCGCGAGTACGCAGTCAACAGTGGGGAGGTGACGAAGCCGAATGCAGCGAGAACGAGCACCAGAAAGGGAAAAGCTGCCAGGTCGGCGGGTCCCGCATATCCCGCATAGGCAACGACGACGGCCAGCACCTGAGCGGCGAGCCAAAAGCCCACCAGGCTGACGGCGCTCGAAACCGCAATGCCCCGCCATAGGTCATTATGGACGTGGTGGCCCATCTCGTGGGCGAAAATGGCGACGATCTCGTCGGCCGGGTACTTCTCCAACAGGGTGTCGCCCAACACGATGCGCCGGGTGCGCCCCAGACCGCTGAGCCAGGCATTTGCGGCGGTGGTCTTGCTGGACAGGTTGGTGCGGAAGACGCCGGCCACCTGCGTGCCGGCGGCGGCCGCCACTGCCGCCAGCCTGGGCGTCAACCCTTCGTCCTCATAGGGTGTGAACTTGAAAAAGAGGGGCATGATCAACACGGGCGCCAATTGGGCCAGCAGCACGGTGACCACAAGGTAAAACAGACCTGCCCAAAGCCACCAGGTGGTAGGCGCAGCGGCCAGGAGACGGTACAAGCCCAGCACCAATGGCAGCCCCAGCACGGCGGCCACCGCCAGCCCCTTGACCAGGTCGGCCCACCAACTGCGCCAGGTCTGCACCGACAGGCCGTAGTGCACTGACCGCGTGTGCTCGAACGCGTCCAGCGGCAGGCTCACCAGCACGCCTCCCAGGCCAAAAAGCGCCATAAAGATCAGCACCTGCAAGTCAAAACTAGCGACGTGCGTCCCCAGCCAGGCGTCCAGCGGGCCCTGCACCAGCGCCCACCAGCCGAAGAAGTAGCCTGCACTCAGGACCAGACTCACGGGCAGCAGGCGCCGGCGCTCGCGGGCATAGGTCCGGGCCAGGGCCATGCGCTGGGGATCAAGCTGGGGACGGAGTGGTGAGACGGTGGCGACGGTCATGACGTGCAGTCTAGCACAAGACGAATGCCTCACTGGAAGCGGGGCGCAGCGCCGCGTGGGTAAAAAAACCCACCCTAACTCAGGCATGGGGCGATCACCCCATACGAAAGATGGGTGGCGGCGTTGGGTAGTTCGCCCGATTGAAGAAACGCTCCAACAGGTTCAGACTGGGGGCAGAATCAACTGCTGCTCACAGCCACGAGACCCCGCTCTACCGCAACGTCTCGCCGCTACCAAAGTCGAGGTGCCCCATGATGGATATCGATATCGCAGGTGTTGTCACCCTGATGATCTACATGTTTGTGCGTCTGGCGGTGCCCGTTGTCTTGATGTTTCTCCTGAGCAAGGGCTTACACGCCATCGTCCCCGAGGCGTCCTGAAATCATCGCTGCCATGTCATTGCTCCCCACGGAGGCCCCAATATCCCGACGTTCGCTTTTCCCCTCCACCACCGCCAGGGCGTTCATCGTCATGCTGGCGATGGTTTTACTTTGTCTGGCGGCCTCGGCGTCCGTGCTGGCCGCACCGCCTGCACAGACGCAGCCCGGCGACGAACAGTGCAGCAGCTGCCACGGCCCCGAGTCTAACGCCTGGGAGAAGTCGCCACACGCACAGCAGGGGGTCAAGTGCGAGACCTGTCACGGCCCCTACGTGCCGGAGCACCCTGACAAGGGTGTGATGCAGCTCACTTCCGACCCGAAGGTCTGCATTAGCTGCCATGCAGAAACGGAAAACCAATGGAAGGAGAGCCTGCACGCCAAATCGGGCATTAACTGCGTCAACTGCCATGTGCCCCATGCTCAAACAACGCGGCTCAGTAGCGAGAAACTGTGCTGTGCCTGCCATTCCGGTGGCAGCGAGGGGATGTGCCAGACAACAGCCCATAAGGCTGCCGGCATCAACTGTGTGGACTGCCATTTGTCAGGCACGGTCGGGGGAACGACCTCCGGTCACTCATTCACTGCCGTAGCCGGTCAGATCTGCCTCGATTGCCATAACGAGGAACTGCATCTTGAGTCCTCTTTAGTGCCCAGCGCCTTCCATGACGCCAACATGACCGCGGCTGCAAATTGCACAGAAAATACCGCAGCGGTGGCGCAAGTCCCTACCATGCGCAAACAGAACACGGCGTTGCAATCACTGGCCGTCATCATGCTGGGCGTGGGCCTGGGCATTGGCATGTTCCTAGGGCTGATCGTAGCGCTGGTGCTGGGATATCTCAGCCGCAACCACCAAGAGGCGACATCATGAACACGCCTGCCGAGAATACCTACACCCGTCGCGAGTTTCTGAAACGAAGCGGAGCGGCTGCGGTCGCCCTGTGGTGGTTGGCCAACGGGCCAACGCCAGCCTTTGCCGAAGGCGGGGCCACCGACCCCGACGGTGTCGGAGTCTTGATCGACATCTCGCGCTGTCAGGGCTGCAATAACTGTGCGCTGGCCTGCAAGCAGAGCAATGGCCTACCGTCAGCTGCCGAGCCGCCCCAGCAACTCGACGCCGAAACCTTCACCTTCGTGGGTGAATACCAGGTCGTCAATCAGGCGGGCGAAAGCGTGACCCGCCATGTCAAGCGCCAATGCATGCACTGCCAGGATGCCGCTTGCGTCTCTGCCTGTCCGGCCGCAGCCATGTACAAAACCGAAACCGGGGCTGTATCCTACCGGCCGGAGCGCTGCCTGGGTTGCCGTTACTGTCAGATCGGCTGCCCGTTTGGGGTGCCGCAATTCGAATGGCACGATGGCCTCAGCCCGGAGATTAAGAAATGCTGGATGTGCTACGAACGGTTGGGAGAAGGGCAAATGCCCGCCTGCGTGGATGCTTGTCCCACCGGGGCGCTCCGCTTCGGCAAGCGCGGCGCTTTGTTGGCGCAGGCTCACGCCACGATCGATGCCAAGCCTAAGCAGTATGTCAATCATGTCTACGGTGAGCACGAAGTCGGCGGCACGTCCATGCTATACATTTCAGATGTGCCCTTTGCTCAGCTCGGATTCCCGGTAGGCCTGCCAGATACTTCACCCCGGCACGAAACCGAGAAGAGCATGTCTCGTCTGCCCGGCGTCATCGGCGTATTGGCCGCCGGCGTGACGGGCATCACACTGTTCACCCATCGTCGTCGCCTCGAACTCGAGAGCGAATCCATCAAGGTCAAGGAGGACTGACGCATGTTCCTCTCACCCATGATCTGGGGCGTTGCCATCCTCGGCATTGGCATCCCCCTGGCGCTAGTCATTGGCGCTCGCCTGATTGCGGTGCGGGCTGGCGGACGTGCCCCAGCTATAGCTGCGGGAACAACGCCTGCCGCTGATGCCCTGGGCGGGTTGCTCAACCGCACTTTTGTCCGCAACCTCCTCATCTTTGCTTTGCTCAGCGCCGGAGCTTGGGCCGTTCTCCTGCGCTTTGCCTTTGGCATCGGCGCTGTCACCAACCTCACCGACCAGTTCCCCTGGGGCATTTGGATCGGCTTTGACGTCATGGGCGGTGTGGCCTTGGCCGCGGGCGCCTTTGTCATCGCCGGCCTGGCTCACGTCTTCAACGTCAAGCGCTTCGAGCCGTTGGTGCGCCCGGCCATCCTCACTGGTTTCCTGGGCTATCTTCTTGTCGTCGCCGGTTTAGTCGTCGATCTGGGGCGACCATACAATATCTGGCGGCCGCTGGTGCAATGGCAACACAATTCGGTGATGTGGGAAGTGGGCTTGTGCGTATTCACCTATACCACGGTTCTGTTCCTCGAATTCTCACCGGTGATCTTTCAGCGCCTGAACCGCGAGCCGGCCATCACCTCTCGCCTGCCGACGATCCCGTTAGCGCGGCTGCTGAAGCGATTCGCCATCGTCTTCATCATCCTGGGCGTGGTTCTTTCGACCCTGCACCAGTCGTCTCTGGGTTCGTTATGGGTGCTGGCGCCCTCGAAGCTCTATCCCTTGTGGTACACGATCTGGCTGCCCGTCTTCTTCTGGATTTCGGCTGTGGCTGCTGGCCTGACCATGACCATTGTGGAATCGACCCTCAGTTCGCGGGCGTTTGGCCGGGGACTGGAACTCGATCTGCTGGTCGACCTGGCCAAAGGGGCCGCCATTGTGCTCGGCATCTATCTGCTGGCCAAGGCCGCCGACCTGATCTACCGCCAGACCTGGCCGCTCCTATTCGAGCCGACTCCGGAGGCCATCGCCTACTGGTTGGAAATCACCTTGGGCGTGATCATTCCCATGCTGATTCTTGCCATCGCGCCTTTGCGACGTAATCCTCGCACGCTTTTCTTGGGTGCGGCCATGGTCGTGCTGTTCGGTATCGTACTGGGCCGCCTGAATATCGTCACAGTGGGCATGTGGGCCTATACCGGCGTTCGCTACTTGCCGTCATGGACAGAAGTAGCAGTAAGCCTCTCCTTGGTCACCGTCGGGGTGATGGCCTTTGCCCTGGCCGCCCGCTACCTGCCGGTCTTCTCCGAGCATGAGACCGACCACGATTGATCCGGCTGACCTCTCGCCCGGCGCGCTGAAACGGTGAGATCATCATGAGTGGTACTTGGGCGTGCGCCTGCTGGTCATCTTCGACAGCAAGGCCGAGAAGAAGTACCACCACCAGGCATCGCTCAGGTTTGTTTGACTCCTCCAAGGAGGTGCACGATGGGAACTTTCATCGATACGATGGTCATGATCGGGTTCTTTGTGCTGCGGCTGGGCGTGCCACTGCTGTTGGTCTTCGGCGTCGGCTATCTGCTGCGCCGGCTCGACGCCAAGTGGGAGGCCGAGCTTTGGGAGCAGGCGGGAAAAACGCCGCGGCCCGCCGCCCGACCCACAAACCCTCGACCACGCCCGCAGCCGGTTGGACAGACCGTGCACCTGCTCACGGCCCAGGATGTCTTCGGCCGGCCCTGTTGGGATATCAAGGACTGTGCGCCAGAAATGCGGAAGCACTGCCCGGCCGTCGCCAGCCCCGACGTGCCATGCTGGCTGGCACGACAGGAAAGTGAAGGCCAGCTTCCCAAAGCGTGCTATAATTGCAGCATCTACGTTGCCACACAGTGGCCACAGCAATCGTGGCCGCAGCAAATGGAGTTACCGCATTAGCACGGGTCTCGCACCACATGGAGAAGCTCCGGCAGCATAATAGCTGGCTCGCCGTCGCCCTGGTTGCGTTGATCGCAGCAGGAACGCTAACGCTGACCTGGGCGTCGTCGGCTCAACCCTCTGCATCCCCATCCGAAGTGAATGCATCTTCGCCGGTCGCGGTGTCCACGACCGGCTTTTCCTTGTTTGGAACCTACCAAAGCCCCGACCGCTGTCGCGAATGCCATCCCGACGAGTACGAGGCCTGGTCGGGCACCACGCACGCCCGAGCCTCGTTCGACCCGATCTTTCAGACCTATTTGCAGACGGTCGAATCGCCGGGCGAGTGTTTTGCCTGCCATACGACTGGCTATGATACGACCACAGGGCAGTTCGCCCTGGCCGGTGTGAGCTGCGAAGCCTGCCACGGCCCCTATCGACCCAACCACCCGCAGGAGAGCATGACCGTTGCCGAGTCCGACCGTCTCTGCGGGCACTGCCATACCAGCACGCTGGCCGAGTGGCAATCAAGCCGGCACGGACAGGTGGGCGTGCGCTGTGTGGCCTGCCACGAGGTCCATTCGCAGAAGACCCGCGCCGACGTAGTGACCAATGCCTTGTGCGCCAACTGCCATGCAGAACGCACGCAGGACGAAACCCATCACCAGCACATCGCCGCCGGGCTGCGCTGTGTCGATTGTCACCTTTCACGGCCTGAGAATATCGCCGGCGCTGTCAGCGGGCACGCCAAGACAGGACACGCCTTTACGGTGGCAGCGAGTAGTTGTGTGGGCTGCCATCCCACGGGAACGCCACAGTCTTCGTCTTGAGAATGGGGGAGCAGGGCTAGCCTACCGAGATCAGGCCCTTCTCGATGGCATACTTCACCAACTCCACCCGGCTGTGGAGGTTGAGCTTGTTCATGAGGTTTTCACGGTGCCGGTCCACTGTCTTGACGCTGATAACCAGCGCCTCGGCGATCTCACGGTTGGTGCTGCCTTCGGCGATCAACGTGAGCACTTCCCGCTCGCGTGGGGTGAGCGGCTCCTTGTCGCCTGTCTGGCCCGATGCCTCGCGCTGGACGTAGTCTGTGACCAGGAGTCGCGCCAGCGACGGGTAGAGGAAGACATTGCCCTGGCCGACCACGCGAATGGCAGACAGCAGGTCATCTGCGGCCGCGCGCTTGGGCACATAGCCAGAGGCGCCCGCGTTCAACATCTGGAAGAAGTACTGCTCGTCCTCGTGCATCGTCAGCGCCAGCACAGCCGTGTCAGGACTCGCCTCTTTGATACGCCTGGTGGCCTCGATCCCGCCCATGCCGGGCATGGCGATGTCCATGATGACCACGTCCGGGTTCAGAGTGCGCGCGGCCTCCACCGCGGCCTCGCCGCTGCTCACCTCCCCCACAATGGCGATGTCAGGCTCGGCCAGGAAGAGCATGCGCAGTCCTGCACGCACGATCTCGTGGTCGTCAACTAACAGTAACCGGATCTTGTCGGGCATCCTGGCGCTCCGTTGGGTAGGGGATGAAGACGTGAATGCGCGTCCCCTGGTCGGGCTGTGAATCGATCACGACGCGCCCGCCCAGGAGACCCGCACGCTCCTGCATGCCGACCAGTCCCCAGCCGCCGGGCAAAGTGGCGCTCTGTAGAGCGGCGCTCTGCCGCAGGGTAGAGGGGTCAAAACCGCGGCCATCATCCTCGATGGTCAAATGGATGTCTGGCTCACCCAGAGACACGGTCACGGTCGTCTGGGTGGCTTCGGCATGCTTGGCGATGTTGGTCAATGCTTCCTGGGTGATGCGGAAGAGCACGGTCTCATACTCGGCAGGTAGGCGCAGAGCGTCACCGCTGGTCAGTAGCCGGGTGCGAATTCCCCGCCGCTCGCTGTACTTCTGCAGATACCAGCGTAAGGCCGGCACCAGGCCCAGGTCATCGAGATGAGAGGGGCGCAGGTCGGCGATTATCTGGCGCAGCTCGCCCAGGGCCTGGGCGCTGTACGAACCCAGCTCCTGCACCGGTGCTACGGCGGGGCTCCCGTCGCGCGCCAGCACCGTCTCGACGCCTCGCAAGCCCAGGGAGATGGCCGCCAGAGACTGCCCCGTGGCATCATGAAGCTCGCGGGCAATGCGCTGGCGCTCCGCCTCCTGGGCGCCGACGACCTGGCGCAGGAGCCTGCCCAACAAGCCCTCACGCGCCTGCGCTTCCTCGTAGAGCCTGGCATTCTCGAGCGACAGCCCAAGTTGCTGCGCCGCCGCCGAAACCAGCTGCAGCTCTGCCATGGGCAGAGGCTCTCTTGCTTCGCCGCGGCCCAACACCAGACTGCCGATGACCTGGTCGCGCACGGCCAGCGGCAGGCTAAGCAGCACCATGGGGCTGGGGTGCGACTGGCATTCATCCTTGTCCTGCGATTCTACCTGCAAGGCGATGATCGCCCCGTCGCTGTGTTGGCACAACATCTGGGAGCTGCGGATGCTGTGCTCCCCCAGCGACACGGCCTGTGGAAAGAGGCCCGCAGGCGCCGCTTCGCCAAATCCCACCTGCGCCGCCGTCTGCGTTCGATCTTGAGACCGATCCCGGAGGAGAATCAGTCCACAGTTGCTGAAACGGATGTTGGCGACCAGTTGCTCCAGCGCCGCCCGCAAGCGGTCGCTGAGGGCCAGGGGCGCTACCAACAGGTTGGCCAGTTCTAACAACAGCGCCCGTTCCCGGGCCGTGAAGCGCAGCTCCTCGTTCAGTTGCTCCATGGCCTGCCGGTTATGTCGCTCTGCCGCTAGCTGCGCCTCCTGGGCCGCGGCCCGGGCCTGCACGGCTTCGGCCAAGCGCCGCTGGCTCTCCACCTCGAAGGCGCTGAGCGCCCGAGCCACGAAGAAGGCCATGGCTATCGCCATCACGGCTCGAAAGAGCTGCACGGGAACGCCAAACCAGCGCAGAAACGCCGTGCTGTTGAGGACGTCTGATGGAACAAGCGCCGTCTGGCGCACGAAAACCTGGCCGACGATGCCGTACAGCGCCAGCGCCGTTGCCGCCCACACCAGGTCACGCCCGAATTGGGGCATGCCGTGCTCGCGAAACGTCCGCTGCTGGCGCATCAGCGCCCAGGTTCCCAGGAGCGCTCCCGGGATGCCCAGACTGTAACGAGCGAGCACATCGGCCTGGGCGATGCTTTCGCGCGGCGGCGTGTGCAGCATCCACGCCGCCATGGCGGACGCCGCCAACCACACGGCCACCATGACCGCCAGCGGCGCCGCCACTTGCAGGCCTGTCGGTCGCTGAGGACTGAGCAGGATCATGCCAAAGGAAAGGAGCACGACGAAGGAAAGCGCCAGAATCAGGGTGCGCACAAGCTCAGCCGTCAGACTGGGGATATAGCCGTTGGTCAGGACAGCGATCTTTTGGAACATCTCGATCCATTCATGAGCGCCGTGCAGCACGCCGAAGGCGGCCAAGGGAAGGATGGCCTCGACAAAGCGGAACCCCGACTGCCGCCGGCTGGCAAGGGTCAACGCCAACCCCAGCGCGAAGAACGCCAGGCCGTAGAAGAAGTAGACCAGGACGATGTTGCGAACGAAAAACGCTGAGATGGGATTCATGGGATGCCGCGACCTGCTAGCGGAGGATGACGCCTCCGTAATGCTCGCTCCATTATATCCAATATATCCAAGTTCGCCCGATCCGGGGTTCCTGTTTACCCCTGGCCGATCAGCCGTGCTACAATCTTCCTCCTATGAGCTTTCTCTGGAACTCACCCTTCAGCCCGCTCTTGTTGCTGACAGGTGGGGCGTTCCTCCTCCTGGGACTGGGCCACAGACTCGACGCCCGCCTGCGGTATTGGCTTCCGGCAGCGGCGGCGGGGTTGGCATGGCTGGCATGGCTGCTGCTGCGCCTGCGGCCCGAGGGGTTAGGATCGACCTGGAGTTGGACGGCGCCGCTGGGCCTGACGACCACAGTCACTTTCCAGCTGCACGGCTGGGCCTGGCTCACCGGTCTGTGCGTAACGGTGGTGGCGTTCGTGGCAGTAAACCTGCCCGGCTGGCGCCAGCGCCCCGGTTTCAGCGACCCGCGCGCCTGGGTGCTCTTGCTGGCAGCGTGCTCGCTCTTGATCGCGCTCGCCGGCAACTGGCTGGCCCTGCTCAGCGCTTGGGCGCTGCTCGGCGCCGTGACAGGTCTCGTCGCCGGTCCTGAGGCCAAAGGCGCCGCATCGGCCTGGGCCGTGGGCATCCTCTCCACGCTCTTGCTACTGCTGGTCCCCCTGTTCAACGGCGGCGCCAGCCTGACGACGGCGATCGAAGGGCAGCACCTCAACTCCCAGGCGCAGTTGCTGCTGATTCTTGCCACCGTCATTCCCCTCGCGGCCTATCCCTTTCACGTTTGGCTGGCTCCCCATGTCCAGCGTTCTCCTGGCCGCCAACTGGCCGTTCATATCCTCCCGGCCATTGCAGCGCTGTACCTCCTGGGTCGCTTCAGCCTGCCCCTGCTCGCCAGTCAGGCGTGGGCGCCGCTGTTGATCGTGGCGCTGCTGGGCAGCGCCCTGGCCACGTGGAGTGACCGCGATGACCGCCGCGCCTGGTCTTTTGTCTTGATCAATCGCAGCACATGGGCTTTGCTCGCCCTCAGCCTGACCCAACTGCCGCCCCCAGAGGGCGCCGTGTTTCCCCTTCTGGCCCTGGCGCTCGGCTCGGCGCTGTGGGCGCTCGCCCGTGTCGCGCAGCAGCAGCGGGGCTGGAGCTGGCCGATGTGGCTGGCGGTCGCGGTTCTGTACGGGCTGCCCCTGACGCCCGGCTTTGCTTTGAACCTGGCGGTCGGCCAACTGGCAGGCCGTTTCATCGGCATTGCCGGCTGGGCGTTGGTCCTGCTGGCGCAGACCCTGCTCGTCGCCTACTTCCTGCTGCGACGACTGCCAGACGCCGACGAACCCGTGCGCGGTCCTGGCACGCCTCTTGCCTTTGCACCGCGTGCCTTCCTGCTGGCATTGGGGCTCTGCATCGTCCTCGTGGTCCGGTACGGCCTCCTGCCCATCACACTGTCTCAGACCCTCGGCAGACCGGAGTGGGACCTGTTCGCCGGCGTTGCCGGCCAGATACGCAGCGCCGGTTTGAGCGCTTGGCTGACGCTCCTCATCCCGCTGCTGCCCGGCGTCGCCCTGGCGGTGTACGACGAACGTCTGTTTGGCGCCTTGCGTGGCTGGCAGAACAACACTTCTGCGGTGGCCCGGCTGGACTGGCTCTATGCGGGGGGCGGCCGCCTGCTCCGCTACGCTTCCGTGTATACGGGGTATCTCGCCGATCTGATTGACGGCGCCGGGCAGTTCGGTTGGGTCCTGCTCGCCATCCTGGTTGCCTGGTACCTGCTGCGCGGTTGATCGCCATGCCAACCATCCAGGAGTTCCTCATCGTTGCCCGTCCGCTGGCACAGCTAAGCGCCATCGGAATCGGCATCGTGCTGATTGGAGCCATGCTCATCTTCAGCGATTGGCGTCTGACCCTGGCGGCCTTTGCCGTTCTCCAGGTTCTGGGTGGCATTCTGCTCACACGGCTCTTGCCGGCGGAATGGGCGCTCTTGCAGTGGGTCGTGGGCGGGCTTGTGGCAGTCATGTGGTTTCTCTCGGCGCGGCGTGTCGACACCGTGCAGCGGCGCCAGCGCGGTCTCCCCTGGTGGCGGCCGGACTGGCGCTTCAATCCCTCCACGCTCCTCCGTCTGGCGCTTGTCCTGCTTCTGCTGGTGGTGGTGTACACGCAGAAGCCCACCTATCCTCTGCCCAAGCTGCCGACCGATCTGGCCCGCTTCGCCACCTTCCTGGCTTTAGCAGGGTTGGTGGGGCTGGGGTTGGGGGATCGACCGCTGCGCTGGGGCCTGTGCCTATCCATGTGGGTGCTCGCCGCCAACTTCGCCATTCATGCCCTCCAGGTCGATGCCAACACTGTGGGCCTTCTGGCCGGTCTTGAGATCCTCTTGGGATTCGCCATCTCCTACCTGATCGTGGTGGATGGCGCCCGCTTCTGGCGCAACCCGGAGGACGCGTGACCCTCCTGGTCGGCCTCCTGGTCTGGCTGCTCCTGGTGGCGTTGATCGCCAACCTCGTCCGGCGTCTGCCGTGGCTGCCGGGGCTGGTCGTGGCCGTAGGGTTGGGACTCGCCCTCTGGTACCTGTGGCGCACACCCCTTGTGGGCGAGGTCGAGGTGCTTGGGCGCACGATCGATCTGACGCGCAGCAACAGCTTTCTAGGCTATACGCTGGTGCTGAGCCCGGTGGGGCGCGGCGCCGTGTTCATCCTCTTCATCTGGGGCGGGCTGTTTGCGCTGGCTGCCGCATGGACCAACGCCGACCGTGTGCTCTTTCCCACAATCCCGCTGATTCTGGCAGCGCTGGTGCTTGCGCTCAGCAGCCAGCCCCTGCTGTGGGCGTCGCTGTGGCTGGTGGTGGCCGTCATCCTGATGGCCTTTGCCGCCCAAGGCGCCAGCCCCCGGCTGGCGCGGGCGGCACTCCGCACCCTGCTGGCGCCCACGCTGGCCTTTCCCCTGTTCCTGTTTGCGGCCTGGGTGCTGAACCAGCCCGCCCTGGCCGCGGCCGACCCCGCCCTGTGGGCCACGGCCTGGCGGGCCCTGGTGATCGCTTTGGCCATCTTGCTCACCCCGGTGCCCCTGCACGGCTGGATCAGCGGCCTGGGCGAACACGCCCCGCCTTTTGCCGCCGCCTTCACCGTCGGCGTCTGGCAGATCACGGTCTACGCCCTGGCCCGGCAGATCCTGCTCGCTTATCCAGACATCGTCCAGTACGCCGACCCCGGACGCTTGCTGCCCATCCTGGCCATCATCCAGATGGTATGGGCCGGGTTCTTCGGGTTGAGCAGCCGCCGCCTGGGACAATTCTGGGGTTATCTACTGCTGTGGGATTATGGCGCCTTCCTGCTGCTTTGGAGCCTCAGCGGCGAGTCCGGCACCGAAGCCCTCGTGTGGCTGGCGCTGGCTCGGGCGCTGGTGCTGGTCATGGCCGCGGCCGGGCTGCAAACGCTGAACGAGCGCTTTGGCGAGAACACGCCATACGGCCCTTTGCGCGGGGCCAGCGAACGCCTGCCCTTTGCCACCATCGGCTTCCTGGTCGGGGCGCTCAGCCTGCTCGGTTGGCCGCTAGGGGCGCTCTTCTCGGTGCGGCTGGCCGCCTTCCGCCTGGCGGAAGCCAACCAGACCAACATCTTCCTCTGGGCCATGCTGGCGCTGGTGCTCATGACTCTGGGCATCGTGCGCGTCCTCAGTGTCGTCGTCCGGCCGCTGGCCGACACGCAGATGCCGCGCGAGGCGCAGGCCCTGGTCTGGCTGATCGTCCTGCTCTTGCTGGTGGGCGCCGCCCTGGCCCTCCGGCCCGGCCTGCTCGACCCGGTTGTGGGGCCGATCACCAGTTGGATGACGCGGATGTAGGGACGGGGGATCGACCGGCCTGGTAGCTTTTGGCAGGCCACCCATGCTATCATCCGCCGCAATGAGTTCTGATGGAAGTCCCACACCGCGTGTGGGCTTTTTTGTGCCCCCTTCCACCCCGACTTTTCGCCCATGACCGACCGCAGCAGCCGCCTGAAAGGCTTTTATGAGCTTCCCCCCGCCCGGCGCCAGGAGGCGCTGGCCGCCTGGGCGGAGCTGGACGACGGCGACCGCAGCGCCCTGGACGGCGGGCTGGACCTGGCCGCGGCCGACCGGCTGGTCGAGAACGTGACCGGTCTCTACACCCTGCCGTTCGCCATCGCCCCCAACTTCATCGTCAACGGCCGCGAGCTGTTGGTCCCGCTCGTGATCGAGGAGCCTTCGGTGGTAGCCGCCATGGCCAACGCCGCCCGCCTGGCCCGCGCCGGCGGCGGCTTTCAGACCGGCAGCACCGAGCCGGTGATGATCGGCCAGGTGCAGTTGCTGGACGTGCCCGATCCGGCAGCAGCAACCCGTCGCATTCTGGCCGCAAAGGCCGGCCTGCTGGCGCAGCTCGACGCCCTGCACCCCACGATCCGCCGCCTGGGCGGCGGTCCCCGCGACCTGGAAGTGCGGCGGCTGGACGACACGCCCGCCGGACCGATGCTGATCGTTCACCTGCTGCTGGACACCCGCGACGCCATGGGCGCCAACGCCGTCAATACTGCCGTGGAAGCGCTGGCGCCAGCGCTCGAAGCCCTGAGCGGGGGGCGCGCCCTGCTGCGCATTCTGTCCAATCTCAGCGACCGGCGCCGCGCCTGGGCCAGTTGCCGTATCCCGATCGACGCCTTTGCCAGCGCCGAATTCACGGGCGAGGCCGTGGCTGCGGGCATCTGCGCCGCCAACGCCTTCGCCTTCGCCGACCCCTACCGCGCCGCCACCCATAACAAGGGTATCTTCAACGGCATCGATGCCGTCGCCCTGGCCACCGGCCAGGACTGGCGGGCCATCGAGGCGGGAGCACACGCCTACGCTGCCCGCTCCGGCCAATACCGATCCCTGACCGATTGGTCGCTCGATGACGGCCACTTGGTGGGGCGTCTGGAAATCCCGCTGGCCGCCGGTGTGGTGGGCGGCATGACCAAACACCACCCCACCGCCCGCCTGGCCCTCAAGATTCTGGGCCATCCTGATGCCCGCGGTCTGGCCGAGATCATGGTCGCGGCCGGCCTGGCCCAAAACCTGGCCGCCTTGCGCGCCCTCGTGGCCGAAGGCATCCAGGCCGGTCACATGGCCCTGCACGCCCGGCGGGATCAATAAAACCACCGTAGGGGCGACCGGCCGGTCGCCCCTACACGCCATCCGTTACTCGAGGGCAACCACAGGGGGTCGCCCCTACCCGCCCACGCCACCCCCGATTACCCAGGGCGACCGGCCGGTCGCCCCTACCCGCCACCCGTTACCCACGGGCGACCACAGGGGGTCGCCCCTACCCGCACCCCGCACCCCGTTACCCGAGGGCGACCACAGGGGGTCGCCCCTACCCGCACCCCACACCCCGCCACCCCCATGACCACCCTACTCCAACCCAACCGCCCTGTCGGTATCACCGGCTACGGCGCCTATGTGCCCCGCTATCGCCTTCCCGCCAGCGAGGTCTCCGAGATGTGGACGGACGGCACCGCCGAGCCGCCCATCCAGGAAAAGGCCGTACCCGGTCTGGACGAAGACACCGCCACCATCGCCATCGAAGCGGCGCGCAACGCCCTTTTGCGCGCCCTCATCGCGCCCACTGACCTGCGCGCCATCTGGGTGGGCAGTGAGAGCCACCCCTACGCCGTCAAGCCCACCTCGACCGTGGTGGCCGAAGCCGTGGGGGCGACGCCCATGGTTCAGGCTGCCGACTGGGAGTTTGCCTGCAAGGCCGGGTCCGAGGCCATCGTGGCAGCGGCGGGCATGGTGGGGTCGGGCATGGTCGAATATGCCATGGGCATCGGCGCCGACACCGCCCAGGGCCGCCCCGGCGACGCCCTGGAGTACACGGCCGGGGCGGGTGGGGCAGCGATCATCATCGGGCCGGCCGAGACCGCCGTCGCCCGCTTCGAAGGGTCGCTCTCGTATGTGACCGACACACCCGACTTCTGGCGGCGGCCCAAGGCCGAGTATCCCTCGCACGGGATGCGGTTCACGGGCGAGCCCGCCTACTTTCACCACGTGGTGACGGCGGGCGAGATGCTGCTCGAGGCCTTTGGCCGCACAGCGGCCGACTACCGGTATGTGGTCCTGCACCAACCCAACGTCAAGTTCCCCTCCCGCGCCGCCCAACAGATGGGCTTCAAGCCAGAGCAGTGGCAGACGGGCTTGCTGGTGGACCGCATCGGCAATACCTACTCCGGCGCTTCCATCCTGGGGCTGACCGCGGTGCTGGATGTGGCCGAGCCCGGCGACCGCGTCCTGGTGGTCTCGTTCGGCTCCGGCGCCGGCAGCGACGCCATGTCGTTCGAGGCAACGGAGCGCATCCGCGACCGGCGCCTGCTGGCCCCCACCACCGAAGACTACATCGCCCGCCGCACCGTGATCGACTACGCCACTTATCTGCGGTATCGCGGGAAGTTATTAATGAAATAGGGCGTGTCAAGTATCAAGTGTCATGTGTCAAGTGATGCGTGTTGCATGACACCTGACACCTGACACCTGACACCTGACACCTGACACCTGACACTTGAAACCTGACACAAAATCATGAGAGACGTTGCGATTGTAGGTATTGGACAGACGCCTGTGGGCGAGCTGTGGGAGAAATCGATCCGCCACCTCGGGCATGACGCGGTCGTGGCGGCGATGCAGGACGCCGGCATTGAAACCGCCGATGCGCTCTATGTCGGCAACATGCTGTCCGGCGAGCTGGCCGGGCAGGAGCACCTGGCGACGCTGATCGCCGATTTCGTGGGCCTGCGCGGTATCGAGGCGGCGAAGATCGAGGCGGCCTGCGCTTCGGGGGCGGCGGCGCTGCGCGTGGGCACGATGGCGGTCGCCAGCGGCATGGCGGATGTGGTCATCGTCGCCGGGGTGGAGAAGATGACCGACACCCTGCCTGACGAGACCACGGCGGGGCTGGCGCTGGCGGCGGACCAGGAATACGAGGTGGCAGAAGGGGCCACGTTCCTGGCCCTGAACGCCATGCTGATGCAGCGCTACATGTACGAACACGGCTTGTCGCACCGGGCTTTCGCACCCTTCCCCGTCAACGCTCACAGCAACGCCCGCCACAACCCCAACGCCATGTTCCCCATGGCGATCTCAATCGACAAGTACGAGAAGGCCGCGGCCGTGGCCCCGCCGATCAACATCCTCGACAGCTCCCCGATCTGCGATGGCGCCGCGGCCGTGGTTCTGGTGCCCTTCGACCGGGCCCGCGAATACGGCGCCAACAAGCGCCTCGTGCGCATTGCCGCATCGGCCTCGGCCACGGACACATTGGCGGTCCACGACCGCCGCGACCCCCTCTTTCTCGAAGCCGCCTTCCTGTCCAGCCACCGCGCCTACGCCCAGGCCGGCGTCAGCCGGGAAGAGATCGATCTTTTCGAGCTGCACGACGCCTTCAGCATCATGTCCGTCCTGGCGCTCGAGGCCTGCGGCTTCGCCCCGCGCGGTCGCGGCGTGGAGCTGGGCGAGTCAGGCGCCATCACGCTGCAAGGGCGCCTGCCGATCACGACCATGGGCGGCCTGAAGGCACGCGGCCACCCGGTGGGCGCTACGGGCGTCTACCAGGTCGTCGAGGTGGTGCAGCAGTTGCGCGGCGAAGCCGGACCAAACCAGATCGCCAATGCCCGCGTGGGCATGACCCAAAACATCGGCGGCTCCGGCGCCACCATCGTCACCCACATCCTGGTCGGTGAGGACTGAAAACATCACCCATTGGCGATCAAAGAATCTTGACAAAGCTTCGATATTGCTTTACAATACCATTGCAAAATACGAACAGGTACTGTCAAAAACTGGCACGCCCTTCTAGCCCGGAAAGCCTGATGGTTTTTGAGAGCCCGCCGGGCCTAGTATCTGTGACAGTACGAACAAATCCTCCCTTCTGGAGTCTTAACTCATGCATATCGCACGTAACTGGCGAGTCAAAAAACAGCGCTATAGCCTGACCGGCGAAATCTGCAATCACTGCGGATCGGCTGTGTTCCCCCCTCGTGACATCTGCCCCGAGTGCGCCAAGCCCGCCTATGAGCCGATGACGCTGCGGGGTCTGGGTGAAGTCTACAGCTTCACGACCATCTACGAGGCGCCCACGGGCTTCGCCGCCCAGGCGCCCTACAGCATCGCCCTGGTCAGGCTGGAGGAAGGCCCGATGTTGACCGCCCAGATCACCGACGTCGACCCGCGCGAGGTGCACATCGGCATGAAGGTGGAGATGGTGACGCGCAAGCTGAGCCAGGACGGCGACGAAGGCCTGATTCAGTACGGCTACAAGTTCCGGCCGCGGATGTTCGCCCAGGCCGCCTGATTCGACTTCCAGACAAAACAGAACCGCCGCGGACATCCGGGGCGGTTCTTTGTTTGTGGGCCGGCTGCAAGCGTCAGGGCTTGGTGATGGTGAAGGCGCTGCCGGCGCCGTGCCCGAAGACCTCGGGGAAGTACATCATCTCGCCGCGCGGCGGCAGCACGTTGAACTCGCCGGGGAGGGTGGCCCGGAGCTGATAGGTGAAGGTGTAGGTGCCCGGGGCCAAAGAGGTGGCGAACAGCGCCACCTTGTCGTCCTTGAGCTGGAAGCTGGCAGGCTGCCAGTACCACCAGGGCTGCTCCGGCTTGTCCTCCTGCTTGATCTGCGGACCGGCGGCGCTCTGTGAGGTCGTCGCCAGGCTGGTGTCGATGGGCTCGGCGCCGGCGGGGATGGGGTCTTCCACTGTCAGGTAGTGCATCGTCTGCGGCGCCACGAGCGTCAGCTCGACGTCGATGACGTCGCCCACTTTGGCCGTGGTGATGGCGTTGTCCGTCTCGGCGCCGTTCAGGGTGTAGCGACGGTCCACGGTCAGACCGCGGCTGACGGGAGCCAGGTTGGGCACGGGCAGGAACGTGCGCAGGTAGGCGCTGTAGTAGAGCTGGCCGGGCCCTGCCGTGCGTTCGAGCAGCAGGGTGTTGATCTGATCGGCAAGGAGGTCGCCGATGGGGGTGCGCAGGGTCGTGGACTCGGTCACGGTGGCGGGCGTGACGCTGCCATTGCCCAGCTCGCCGCCGTTGAGCGCCGCCGTCCAGCCGTACTGGCCCTGCAGCTCGCCCGTAGCGACCATCCAATCCGTCAGGGCAATCAGCGCCCAGGCGGTCTCATGAGTGGTTTCCCAGCGGTCGGCCGTGCGGGCGCTCATCAGCCAGCGCACGACGTTGGGACCCAGGGGATGGTCGGGCTGGATGGCGACCAGGGCAGCGAGCACGGCAGCCGTGGAGCGGGTGTCGGTGTTCATGGTCCAGTAGTCGACGCTCTGCTCTTCCCAGTGCGCACCCGTGGCGGAGACCAGGGCTTTGCCGCTGATGGCATCGAGCAAGGAGCGGGCCTGCGCCGCCGTGCCGGCCACATCCGCCTGCGCCTGCAGGGTCAGGGCCAGGTAGGCCTGGGCGTAGATGGCTATGCGCTCGCGTTCCTCGTAGAGCTGCTGTGCTTCCGACAGGGGCCGGTCGGCGCCGCTTTGGGCGGCATAGGCGTCGAGCACGTAGACGATGAAGGCCTGCTGGTTGAGGGCGTAGCCTTCCAGTTTGGCAGGCGCCTTGATCTGGCGGCCGAGGTAGCCGGCCCCACGGGCCATCGCCTTGTCGTCGACGGTGTAGCCCGCGGCCTGGGCCTCGGTCATGCCATAGAGCACGTAGGCGCTCGTGTAGGGGTTGCTCCTTTCACTGGCGGCGCCGCCGCGCGGTCCGAACCATCCCCAACCGCCGTCGGCGTTCTGGGCGTTGTAAAGCCTCTGTAGGGCGATGCCGACCTGTTCGTCCAGGTTGGCGGTGAGGGCAGGGTTGGCGATGCCCAACTGCTTGAGGGCGCGGGCGGTGAGGACGTTGGGAAGGAAGCGGCTCACCGTCTGCTCGGTGCACTCGTACTCAAAGTGCTTGAGGTAGTCCAGGCCGGTGGTCATGCCCGCAGCCAGGGAAGGATCGAGACGCACGGTCAGATCGCCCTGGGTGGGGTCGTAGCGCTCCGGCAGGGAGATGGCCTCGTACCGCGGCTCGTCCGGCGAGACGACGCCGGCCGTGGCCACGGTCTCGGGGCTGCTGTAGCGGCGAACGGGCACGGCCACCTCGACAGCGTCGTTATATCCGGGAGCTACGGCGGTCATCCGCACCACGACCTCTTCCCGCAGCAGGCGACTGGTGGGGTCGATGTCGTCCACGACCACAGGCAGGTCCACCCGCACCAGGTCGCCGTTGGGCACCTGCAGGCGATAGGCGGTCTCGCCCTGGGTCTGCAACCCTTGCAGATCGAACGCCAGGTCCACGGTCTGGTCGGCGCCGGTGTTGTTCTGCACGATGGCGCCGATGACGGGCTTGTCGCCGTGAACCACGAAGCGAGGCAGCACGGGCCGGATGAAGAGGGGCTTGGTAACCAGGAGGTCGTGGGTGGCGTCGACCACCTGCGTATATCGGGTCACGCCAACGGCCCGCATCTGCCAGGTGGTCAGGTTGTCCGGCAGGGTGATTTTCACCTCCACGTCGCCGTTGGCATCGGTCTCGGCGTCCGCCCGCCAGTAGGCCAGGTCGCGGAAATCGGTGCGGACGTCGATCATGGCGAGATCGCCGAAGCCGCCGCCGCCACCGCCGCCCTTGGTGCCGCGCGTCTGCGCTTCGTCGACGCGGTTCAGCGAGGCCACCAGGGAGATGCCGGTGATGACGCCCAGCCCGCGCTGGCCCCAGAAGACCTGGTCGATGGGCGTGCCGGTGTCGGGCTGCAGGGCGAGCAGGGCGCGGTCCACCAGCGCCAGCGAGAGTTGGGCCTCGACCGGCTTTCCTTCCCAGTCGGTGGCGTGCAGCTTGTAGGTGACGCTGTCGCCCGGTTTCGCCGGGTCCGGCTCGGCGGTGATGGCGAGGTCCAGGAGCTTTTGTTCGGGGTCGACGTTCAGCCCGGCCATGCCGAGTTTGAAGCTGGGCGCCTCGCTGCCGCTGCCCGGACTGACCAACACCACGGACACAAACACGTTGGGTGCGTATCCGGTGGTGATGGGGATGGCCAGCGTCTCGCTGTTGGAGGCCAGCGTGACGACCTCGTGGCTGAGAATGCCGGCCCGCTCGACGGTGACCAAGGCCAGTAGGGGGCCCTTCCAGGGTGCGGGCACCAACACCTGCGCCGTATCACCGACCTTGTACAGCTTTTTGTCGGTGACAAGCTCGATGCGGTCGTTGTTGCGCACCGGCCAGGAGGCATCCTCGCTGCCGGCGATATAGGCGAAGGCAGCGCTGCGGTTGCTGTTGCCCAGGTCGTCGCGCGCCACCACGCGGATCAGATACTGGCCGGAATCCTTGGGCGTCCAGCGCAGCTCCGCCTGGCCGTTGGCCCCGGTCACAAGCGTCTGCTGGGCAACCTTTTCTTCCTCGACCTTGGTGACGTAGCGCAGGACGCCATCGTCCCCGCGCTCGCGCACCGTGCGCCAGGCGACGAGGTTGACCGTCGCCTCGAGCGACTGCTGGGGTTTGGGTTCCCTGGTCAGGGCATCGACGGCGATCAGGTGCGCCAACTGCGACGTTCCGGCGGTGCCGACATAAGTGTCGGGGTAGACGCCGGGATAGACCTCACCGGCGTGGATGACGAGATGGGTGGTCCCGGCAACCTGCTGGTCGCTGGCATCGGTGACCGCAAACTCGATGACGCGGTCCTGGGAGCCGGGCTGGCCGCCAGGCTTGGTGCTGAGGTCGGTGGGAACGTCGAAACTGAAGGCGCCGTCAGCCCCAGTCTTGCCCACGCCGCTGCCGATCGGTTCGCGGAACGGTAAAGGCGATGGTTCGTAAAAGGCGTCAGGGACAAAGTCGGTGAACGACCAGGGCTTGCCGTCATCGTAGGGCAGGGCGTAGGGGCCGCTGTAGAGCGTCCAACTCACGTCGGCGTTCTTGACCGGGCCGCCGAAGTAGTAGCTGGCCTGCACCGTGGCCGTGGCCGGCTGCGTGGCGACCACTTCGGCGGGCTGCACCGACGGCTTCACTTCGAACTCCGGCTTGCGGAAGGCCGCCACCATGACGTTGACGAAGGTATTGTTGTTGTCCGACGTCTTCATCTCCAGGCCGTAGATGCCGAGCATGGCGTCGTCGGCCAGGGGAATGTCGCCGTAGACAGCGCCGAAGGCGTCGGTGGTGAGGTCGGCGTGATAAATGATGTCGCCGTTGGGGTTGCGCAGCTCGACGGGCAGGGTCAGGTTGGCGGGAACGTCGTAGGTGACGTCGTCATCGGTGCGCACCACTCCGCGGAAATGAATGGTGTCGGCGGCGCGGTAGAGAGGCCGGTCGGTATAGAGGTAGAGCCGATAGGGCTGGTTATAGAACTCGAGCGGCAGGTTGTAGTTCCAGGTGGAGATGCCCTCGCTCCACGATGTGCTGGCCCAGCCCACATCTTTGGCCGTGCCCACGAAGGCATCGGTGTTGCGCCAGGGCTCCGGGCTGGCCGGTACGCTGGCGGCGAAGACACCGTCGGCGTCAGTCTGGCCCGAAACGGGGTCAGCATTGAACGGGTAGATCGTCACCGGCAGGTTGGGCGCCGGCTTACCCGTGGACAGGTCCGTCACCCAGACCAGGGCGTCATCCTGGCCGCGCTTGATCACCGTCTGGTAGCGGCTGACGATGAGCAGCAGGCGCGGCTTGGGCATGCCCTGGGCGTAGTTCACCTGCGGCGATTCGGCGGTCAGAAGGTAGATGCCGGGAGCGAGGGCCTCGCCGCTGCCGTCGCGCAGCACCTCGCGGGTGATCTGCATCTGGTTGCGGGCGCCCTTTGTACCGATGCTCCAGCGCCGGATGAGCTGGTTGGCGGAAGGGGAGAAGCTGTTCCAGCGCTCGTAGTCATCCAGGGGGTCGAGATTGGCCAACTGTTCCGGCGTCACGCTGTACAGCGCCGCCTTGATCTCGTTGGTGTTGACGTGCTGGAAGATGATGGCCGTATCGGTGTAGGCGCTGTAGGTGCCCATGATGCCGGGCGTGGCCATGGCCATCTCCGGCGTGCGCTCGCCCGTGCGGAAGCGCACGATGATAGGCTCCTTGATCTTGTGGCCCCAGGGGTCGCTGATCCCCGCGGCCAGGGTCACGGTGTAAGATGACAGCGCCTGGCGCGGGAAGAACAGGTTGAAGATGTTGTCGTATTCGCTGTAGTAGGAGTAGACCTGGGTGGCGCTCACCGGTGGGCTGATGCTGACAGCAAGGGTCTCCGGCAGGAGGGGAGTGTTGAAGACGAACTGGATCGGCTCGTCCAGGGGAGCGCCGGTGGCGCCAGTGGCGGGCGCAGTGCGGACAACGGCCGGATAGGGCGCCACTGCAAACGTGTGGGTGCGCGAGCGGCGCAGACCGGCGCTGCTGCCGCTGGCCTGGGCGGTGTCGCTCACGTCGACCGTAATCGTCTCGCC
>CAZHTZ010000048.1:0-22276 GCA_964535455.1 uncultured Caldilineales bacterium | reverse complement strand
CTTGCTAGTCCTGGCCTTGACCTATCGTCCTGTTCGACGGCGGGCCCTTCCCGTGCTGATCGTGGCCGGTCTGGCTGCGTTTCTGGCCTGGGGCAACCGGCGGGATACGGCGGCGGGCGAGCGCTTCTCTGCCCAGAGTCCTGTGGACTACCGGCTGGAGGCGCTGCAGGCCGGTCTCGACGTCTTCCGGCAGCAGCCGATCATGGGGATTGGCTGGGGAAATTTCGGCCGCTCCGCCGTGAGCAGCGGGTTTAGCCTCGGCGCCAACGTGCATGTGCTGCCTTCTACGCACAACACCTATCTCAACTTCCTGGTGGCGGGCGGACTGCTGCTGCTGGGGGCCTATGTCTTGTTGCTGGTGGCCGCCGTCGCCGTCCTGTGGCGCCTGGGTATCGCTTTCCGCCGTCGTGGGGGCATTCCCCCGTTCTTGCTGGCGGCCTGGGCCGCCCTTTTCGCCTATGTGGTGCCGGCAATTGCTTTCGACAATAACTTCGCCATCTACACGAACATGGTCTTCTGGAGCTTGTTGGGCGCTACGGTGGGGGTTGCCATCGCCGGACTGGCAGAGAGGCGGGTACGGGGACCCGCCCCTACACTGCTTCCCCGCAAATGTCCCTGGCAGAACGACCGGGTCTGAGCTAGGCCATCGCTATGGGACTCTATCAGCGTTTTCTGCGCTCTGTGGCCCTGCCTGCCGGTTCTTACGCGGCGGGCTATCGCGATGTGCTTCCTTATCTGCGTGGACTCGAGACGTCGCAGTGGTGGTCGCCGGATCAGCTCCGCGAGCTGCAGAATCGCAAGCTCCGCCACTTGATCGCGCACGTGTACGAGCATGTGCCGTACTACCATGACCTGATGCAAGAGGCTGGGCTGCGGCCCGCGGACATCCAGACCACGGACGACCTGGTGAAGCTGCCGATCGTGGACAAGCACGTGCTCACCGGCAATTACCCGGATCGCATCCGTGATCACTCGATTCCTGATGGCGAGCTGATTGCAGCCGGTTCCAGTGGGTCGACCGGCGAGCGTCTGCTCTACTGGACGACCAAGCCCCAAAAAGCCAGGAAGTGGGCAGGCCTGTTTCGTTTCTGGGAGATGGCGGGCTATCACTTCGGCGATCGGTACGCCACCTTTACGGTATCCGCCAACCGGGGGCTGCGGAACTCGGCGCTGTTGATGCGGTTGGAGTGGGGCCTGCTGCGGCATCTTTGGATGCCGATGATCGAGATCACGGACGAGAATCTGGAGACGTACGCCCGGAAGCTTGACGCCTTCCGCCCTGTCATGCTGCGCTCCTACGCTTCCACCGCCTACTACCTGGCCCTGTACATGGTGCGCCACGGCGCCAACGTCCCCATCCCGGCAGTCATTACCACGGGCGAGACCCTGAGCCCGCACATGCGCGAGGTCATCGAACAGGCCTTCGCGCCGGGAAGGGTGTTTATCGAATACGGGGGCGACGGGATGCAGTTTGCAGGCGAGTGCGACCGGCACCAGGGCTACCACCTCAACGCCGAGACGGCGTTTCTGGAGGTGGTCCGCGACGGCAAGCGGGTGCCCGACGGCGAGCTAGGCGAGCTGGTCTTCACCAACCTGGAAGCCACCGCCGTGCCTTTCATCCGCTACAACATCCACGATGTTGGCATTCTGACGCACGAGCCTTGCGCCTGCGGTCGTGGCCTTCCTCGACTCACCCACCTGGAAGGCCGTCTGACCGACCTGTTCGTCACCCAGGATGGACACTGGATCAGCGTTCACCATTTTACCGGACTGTTTGGGCACATGCCCTCGGTGAACGCCTTTCAGGTGGTTCAGCGCCGGCCTGATGATGTCCTGATCAAGCTGGTGGTCAACGAGGCGTTCAGCGATCAGGATGAGCAGACCATTCGGGATACCTTCTACCGTTACCTGGGGGCCGGCACCCATCTTGAACTGGAGTTCGTCGACGCCATGCCGACCACGCCTTCCGGCAAGCGGCGCTTTTTTATCTCGCAGGCTATCCAGGAGGCGGAGCAGACGCAGCGCGCCGTCCCGCCAATGGAGCAGCCGTGAGTGGGTGGTTTGCAGGCGCAGGCATCGCGGTCATGGGACCCTTCCCGCCGCGTCCCGGTGGCGTATCCGTCCAATGTGGTCTTCTTGCTGATCTCCTGGAAGAGGCGGGCGCGCGGGTCACGCGGCTGAATACGGATGTACCGGCGTTGCGGTCCTCGAAGATGGGCCGTGCGCTGCTGCCGGCGGCGCAGGTTGCCAACCTGGGGCGACACCTGCGGCGGACGCGAGCTTCCTGGCAGATCCTGCATGTCCATGTAGCCTCCTGGTGGGGCTTCATGCCGGCGGTGGTGGGTTTGCTGGGTCGCGGTCAGGCGAATCGTCTGGTCGTCAGCTATCACGGGGGTGAGGCTGCGGCTTTTCTTGACCGGCGGGGCGCGCTGGCCTGCGCGGTGCTGCGACGTTACGATGCCCTGTTGGCGCTCACGCCAACCCAGGCCCAGCTCTTCCAGGCGCGCGGCCTGACGGTGCAGGTGACGCCCAACATCGTTTCAGTCGAGCATCTGCCCTTTCGCCTGCGTGAGCGCGTGCAGCCCCGTCTGCTGTGGCTGCGCCAGTTGGAGCCGCGCTATCGCCCGGCCGACGCTTTGGACGTGCTGGCGCGTGTGCAAGCCCAGCATCCGTCCGCCACACTCACGGTCGCGGGCGGCGGCTCGCTGGCAAGCGCCCTGGCCGCTGAAACGACCCGACGCGGCCTCAAAGGTGTGACCTTCACCGGGCAGCTATCACCCGAGGCCGTGCTCCGGGCGTATGACGCGGCCGATATCTTTCTCAATACCTCGGCCATCGACAATCTTCCCCTGACCCTCATCGAGGCAAGCGCCGCCGGTCTCCCTGTGGTCTCAACCGCGGCCGGCGCCATCCCTGATCTCATTTGTGATGGCGAGAATGGCCTGTTGGGCCCGGTTGGCGACACGGCGACACTCGCCGGCCACGTGCTGCAGCTCCTTGCTGACCAGGAACTTGGGCGCCGGTTATCGCAGGCAGCTCACGCCAATGCCGGACGCTACGCCTGGCAGCAGGTGGCGCCGCTGCTGGCGCAGGCTTATGGTTTCAACTGAACCCGCCGGACTCCAACCCGCCGCTGAGTACTCTCAGCCCGCATCCCTTTCCCTTTCTGATTCCTCCATGAACGAGACACCCTCCCTTGACCTCGCCGTTCTCGGCGAGAACTGCACCATCCAGCCGCTGGCCTGGGTTGGCCTGGAGTACCGTCCTGGCTGCGGCCCGGCCCGGCTCGGCGATAACTGTACGGTGCGCGCCTATACCGTGATCTATGGCGACGTCGTCATCGGCAACGGCTTCCGCAGCGGTCACCACGCCCTGATCCGCGAGCATACGACGATCGGTGACTATGTGCTCGTGGGCACGGGCGCCATCATCGACGGCCAGGTGACCATTGGCAGCTACGTGAGCATTCAAAGCCGCGTCTACATTCCAACGCACACCGTCATCGGGGACTATGTCTTCATCGGCCCGTGTGTGGTGCTTACCAACGACAAGTATCCGCTGCGCCAGCGCGCTTCCTACGAACCACTGGGGCCTCAGATCGCGGACCATGTCAGCATTGGCGCCAACGCCACTGTGCTGCCGGGCGTCCGCATTGGCGAGGGCGCGGTGGTGGCGGCGGGCGCCGTCGTCACCGCGGATGTACCGGCGTGGCATCTTGCTATCGGCGTACCCGCGCGCTGCCGTCCCCTGCCCGATCACCTGCGAGAGCCCAACGAGGCCATCTTCGGCCCGCCAAAGTAGGCGCTGCCTTGCAAAGTTGTCATGACTGCGGAGAGTGTGTTCAAGCGCCCTTCATGTGAGCGTGCTATGCTGTGTCGTGTAGAGCGCAGCACTACGCTGCTTGAGCGGTTCGTTTTGACCCGAGTCCCAAAAACGGCGAGAATACGGGGACTTCTGTCTACCACCTGAGGTTTCTCGTGCCCGAAATCCTAAACGCTGCCGTCATCGGTGTTGGTTCGATGGGCGCCAACCACGCTCGCGTCTATGCACGCATGGCGTCCACCAACCTGGTTGCCATTGCCGATGTCGACCAGGAGGTCTGCGAGCGCGTCGCCCGGACCTACAAGGCCAAAGCTTACAGTGACTACCGCGAGATGCTCGAGCGCGAGCGTGTCGACGTGGTCAGTATTGCCGTGCCCACGCATCTGCACTGTCAGGTAGCGCTGGATACGATGGCCGCCGGCGTTCACAGCTTCGTAGAGAAGCCGCTTGCCGATTCGATCGCCAACAGCCGGATCATGATCGACGGCAGCCATCGGCAGGAGGTCGTGCTGGGGGTAGGCCACATCGAACGGTACAACCCCGCGGTCATCGCCTTGAAACAGCGTCTGGCGGCCGGTCAGCTAGGCAAGATCTACCAGATCCACGCCCGGCGCATCGGTCCCTTCCCCCCGCGGGTGCAGGATGTGGGGGTGGTCTTCGACTTGGCCACCCACGAGCTAAACGTCATGGAGTACCTGGCCAATGCCGGCATTCGCACCATCGCCGCCGAGGTCAGACGCACTCTGCAAAACGACCACGAGGACCTGGTTTCTGGCATCGTTCGTTTTGACAACGACATTGTCGGCGTGCTCGACATCAATTGGCTGACGCCGACCAAGATCCGCCAGCTTTCCATCCTGGGCGAGAAAGGCCTGTTCCTGGTGAATTACCTTACCCAGGAGCTGTGGTTCTACGAGAACCGGTCGGCTGCCGATAAGTGGGAGGGACTTGCCACTGCCAGCGTAAGCGAAGGCAGCGTCATCAAATACGAGTTGGAGCGGGTTGAGCCCCTCCGGGCCGAATTGGAGGCATTCGTCGATGCGGTCCTACACGGCTATAACGGTCTGGTGAACGGCGAAGAGGGCCTGCGTGCGGTGTATCTGGCCGAGCAGCTTCTGCGGGCCAGCAACGAGCACCGCGTGGTCAATCTGCCGCCCTATACACCTATCCCCGCACTGCACAAAGAGTTCGATGGTTCTGAGCGGTAGATCTCTGCTGGTAACGGGAGGGGCGGGGTTCATTGGCAGCCACCTCACTGACCGCCTCCTACGAGAGCAGCCGGGGAATCTGGTGGTGGTCGACAACCTATGGCTGGGAAAGTTGACCAACCTTGACCGTGCCTTTGCGACCTATCCCGGGCTGAAGTTCTACCAGACAGATATCACCAACGTCCGGGCAGTGCGTGACATCCTGCGCCGGGAGGAGGTGGAGATCGTTTTTGATCTGGCCACTATCCCGCTGCCGGCTTCTCTGGTACGCCCGAAGTGGTCGGCCCGCACAATCTACGACATGGCGCTGACCCTATGTGAGTTGGGGCGCCGGGGTTACTACCGTACGCTGATCCACTGTTCCTCCTCGGAGGTCTATGGCACGGCGAAGTATGTACCCATGGATGAAGATCACCCGCTGTTGGCGCGCACCCCCTATGCGGCCGCCAAAGCCGCTGCGGACCTGCTCGTGCAAAGCTATCAGCACACTTTTGGTTTGGATGCTACGATCATCCGGCCTTTCAACAATTACGGTCCGCGCCAAAACGACGCCAACTACGCGGGCATTATTCCGATTGTGATCCGGCGAATTCGGGCCGGGCAGCCGCCCGTTATCTTCGGCGACGGTGAGCAGACCCGGGATTACAGCTTTGTCACCGACGTGGCGGATGGCATGGTGCGGGTGGCCGAGAACGATGGGGCCCGTGGCGGCGTGATGAACCTGGCCAGTGGGGAGGAGATCACGGTCAACCGGCTCGTACGAGGCCTGGCGGCGGCATTGAGCTACGAAGGGCCGATCGAGTACGCGCCGGAGCGACCCGGCGACGTCCGCCGCCATCTGGCCGGCGTCCAGCGCGCTCGCAGCCTCATCGGCTATCGCCCGCAGACGGAGCTTGAAGTCGGGCTCAGGCGGACGGTCGAGTGGTACCTGCGGGGCTAGCCCCTGCGTCGCCTGGAGTGCACGGGCCATGCGCGTCCTGGTGACCGGCGCCGGTGGCTACTTGGGTTCCTGGTTAGCGCCGCGCCTGCAGGAGCTGGGCCACGATGTGGTCGGCTACAGCCGCTCTACCCATCCCGAGCTCGGTCTGGCGGGCTGGCACGCGGGGGACATCAGCGATGCGGACGCCCTTCTGGCCGCCACCCGTGGCTGCGAGGCTGTCGTTCACCTGGCGGTGCAGCCGCAGTACCGCAGCGAACTGGATCCCGTCTCCGATCTTGAGACCAACACCCTGGGGACGCTACAAGCGCTCCGGGCGGCGAAGGCTGCCGGCGTGCGACGCTTCCTGCTGGCCTCCACCAGCGCCGTCTATGGCGCCGCCGCGGGCTGTCTGAGCGAAGATACTCCACTGGCGCCGGTAACGACGTATGGCGTGAGCAAGGGCGCAGCCGAAGCCTATTGTGGCCTGTTTAGCCGCGCCTTGGGCCTGCACACCACGATCCTACGCATCTTCCAGGTGTATGGTCACAGTCGCGACGGCCACCTGCGCATTACCGTCGAAGGTCATTTCCTGCGCGCCGTGCTCGACGGTCACCCTCCCACTATCTACGGCAGCCCGGCCCATGCCTTCGACTTCGTTCACTTGGATGACGTGTTGCGGGCGTTTGAGTTGGCCCTTGCTGCGGAGCTTCCCCCCGGCTTGACGCTCAACGTCGGCAGTGGCAAGCTGACAAGCCTTGGCCAGTTGGCGGGCTGGTGTCTCGAAGCCGCCGGCATGGTGACAGCGCCCTTGCTTGCCGCCGCACCCGCAGCCGGCGCCGCAAGCAGCGCCGCAGCCCGACCGCCGCAGTACGCCGACCTCATGCGCATCCACCACACCCTCGGTTACGTCCCCACCTCCGATCTGCGGGCCTGGGTTTTCGACACGGTCCGGCAGACGACGACCGACCGCCGACCGCCGGACGACCGCTGACCACCGACGGCTGACCATCGACCGACGGCTGACCATCGACGGCTGACCATCGCTAGTGCCCCAACTCCAGTCCTAACTCCCTTGGTAGCGGCCGTCTGCCGTCTGTTGTCGGCCGTCGCCTCTCGCCTCTCGCCTCTCGCCTCTCGCCTCTCGCCTCTCGCCTCTCGCCTCTCGTAGGCAACTCAGCGAGTTGCCCTACCCGTCTCTCGCTTCTCAATTCTCAATTCTCAATTCTCTCCTTTCTCATGCGTCTTCTCATCGTCCTCGGCGCCGGTGGTCACACCAAACAGATGCTTCGCCTGGTCGATCTGCTTGGTCCTGAGTACGACTATTGTTACGTCGTCGCGGACTACGATACGGTTTCCGAGCACAAGATCGTCGCTGCAGGACCGGTGTATCGCATCGTGCAGCCGCGCGAGAAGAGGCTGGGCGCCACCGAAGGCGCCTGGACTGTTTTGCGCAAGATGCCCCGCGCGTTGGTGCAAGCGCGTCGCATTCTGGCAAAGGCGCAGCCCGACGCCGTCATTGGCGCCGGACCCAGCTTGCAGATTCCTCTTGCCATCGCCGCCAGGACGCGGCGAATCCCTGTCATCTACATCGAGACGGCGTCAAAAGTCGAGACCCTGACCTCCACGGCACGGCTGATCTACCGCTTCCATCTGGCAGACCGCTTCTATGTGCAGTGGGAGCATCACCTGCACGATTACCCGCGCGCTCGCTTCGCCGGCCGCCTCCTGTAACCCCACCGCAGAGCCCACCACCGCGCCATGATCTTTTGCACCGTCGGCACAACTGACTTCGATCCTCTGGTGCAGGCCGTCGACGATCTGGCTCCGTCCCTTGGCGAGCCGGTCGTCTTCCAGATCGGCGAGGGCGCCTATGAGCCACGGAATGGTGAATGGTTTCGTCTGCGACCGACTATTTCCGGCTTGCTGGCGCAGGCCTCGTTGATCATTGCGCACGGCGGCTTCGGCACGGTCATCGAAGCGTTGACCCTGGGCACGCCCCTGATCGGTGTGCCCAACCCGGATCGCTACGATCGGCACCAGGAGCAGATCCTGCGCCGTTTCGCAGCCGACGGCTACCTGATCGCCTGCTACGATCTCGCCGAACTGCCGCAGGCCATCGTCCAGGCCCGCGTCACGTCCTTCCGGCACTATGAACCACCGGCGACGACCCTGCACCTGGACATCAAAGCGTACCTGGCAGGTCGTGTTTGATTCTGGCACACGTGATCGGAAGCGGTCCGGCTGACCGATGAGCGACAACAACACTTACGACCGGGCAAGCAAGGCAAGAGCTCTCCTCTGGCTGGCGGTGCTTTGCCTGCTGCTGCGGGTGGCGTTCTGGTTCATCTATGAGCCCATCGTCTTTCCCGATTCACCAGGCTACGAAAGCCTGGCTTTGCAGCTCCGCACCCTGAGCTTTGAGGGCTACAACGGTGCGCGTTCTCCCGGCTATCCTCTCCTACTCCTTGTGGCAGGGGGCAATCACCAGGTCGTCTGGCTGATTCAGTCACTGATGGGCATCGGCATATCGCTGATGCTGTTCGAGCTTGCTTTCAGCCGGACGAAGAGCATCCGGGCATCGTTTTTGATTGGCCTTTCGTACGGCCTGGCAATGAATCTCCTGTTTTTCGAAGCCAGCCTGCTTTCGGAATCGTTGAGTACTTTCCTGGTGGTCCTGGCGGTGTGGCTCTCGGTTCAGGTTCAGCGCACCGGCCCCAAGAAGAGAATCTTCTACTATCTGTTCTTGGGTGTCGTTCTGGGTTTGGCGGCGCTGACACGACCCCTGCTTCTGTTCATGTTGCCGCTGTACGTGTTTTACTTCCTTTGTCGATGGTCACTGGCGAGAACGCCGGTTTCGAGGCGCCTCGGCTACCTGTTGGGCATGGTCATCCCGGCGGCGGTGATGATTGTTGGCTGGAGCCTGTTCAACCAGGCCACCGTGAACTATTTCGGCATCACGACGAGCACTGGCTACAACCTGACGCAGCACAGCGGTGGTTTCATCGAGCTCGCGCCGGAAAAATACGCGACCCTCAAGGAAATCTATCTCAGACACCGGGAAGAGAAGGTGGCGGAGAGCGGTTGGCAAACGATGACTATCTGGAGAGCCTATCCTGAGATGCTGAGGGCGACGAGCCTCTCCTACCCTGAGTTGTCGCAGGAATTGACCAAGATGTCAGTCGGGCTTTTCCTGTCACACCCCGGTTTGTACGCAGAAAGCGTGGCCCGGGCCTGGGTGAGTTTCTGGCGAGCGCCGATCTATTGGCTCCCCGACAGACTGCAGCCGGCCGCGATCGGGAGGGTCCTGGAGTTAGTGTGGTTCGTGGAACGGCTTCTGCTTGTCGGCATCAACTTTCTGTTTCTGGTCATCTCTGCGGTATACATCTATGCACTCATTGTTCATAGACGTGTTGAGCACGCATTCGATCTGTTCGTGATCTCGATCATTCTTTGTGCCTCTTTGTTCCAGGCGATGGTCGAGTACGGCGAGAATGGGCGTTATGCCCTGCCTTTTCAGCCTTTGGTCATGCTTGTCGTGTTTCTGTGGCTTTGGGGCAGGTTAGGGTCTCGACGACGTTTTTCGACTACCAGGGTCTCGATCGCCAATGATAGCTGAGACTTCACGGGGGCGTTGGAGCACCGGCACATGGGGCCGGCGCCGGTATGCCCAGAGCGGTCTCCGAGCGCCGGAAGCCTTTGGCCTGGCATGGGTGCTATGGTATGATCGGCTCCCGATTTGCCAGGCTGAATGCATGTGAAAGTTCTGTCATCTGCCGCCCCGCCCATTTTCATGAGATTTCTAAGTCTAACTAATACAATGATGGGCGAGCCCCCTGGCGCCCGTAACTCCCCTCGGTTTCTCGTGGACGTATCCAGGCGCTGGCTGGCCTTGGACACGTGCCTTGCCACACCGGCGGGTAAACGACATCTTCTAGTCCTGGAGGTTCAACAACATGATGAGTAAGAAGGCTCTCCTTCTACTCGGCACTGTCTTCGTTCTACTGGTGGCGATTGGCGTCCCAGTGGTATTTGCAACTGGCTACGGCGCTGCTGAGCGCCCGGCCACGCTTGCGTTCGACCCGCCGACCCCCGATGGCGCCTCCGTGGCGCCGGCCTTACCCAGCAGCATCGACTACGCGCTGCCCCCCGCCGGCGTGCCCGGTTTCTACATTGAAAACGGCCGCTTCAACATCTTGCAGCCAGCAGCCAAGTATAGCGCCACCGGTTCCTACGCCTTCTGGGCCTGGAAAGATCTCAACGCCGTCAAGGGTGGCTATGACTTTACGGGCATCGACGACTTCATTCGCGACAGCCTCAGCGCCGGATACCAGTCCGTCGGTCTCACCGTTTACACCTACACGGGGCGCTTCGCGAACTGCACGGTCTTGCCCGGCGGCGGCATTGACATAACACCGCAGTGGGTGCAGGCCGGGCCAGATGGTGTCCTGGGCAACGCCGATGACACCCGGATCAAGTCGCAGAAGGCCGACGGCCGTGACTGTGACGGCGATGGGCAACCCGACAATACGGACTGGTATCTGCCCAAGTATAACGATGCCTATTACAAGACGCAGTACGCCGCCTTCGTCAACGCCTTCGCCCAGCATCTCCTGACCTCACCCTTGAAGGCCAACGTGGCCTGGGTCGCCATCGGCACCGGCAAAGATGGTGAGAACAAGCCCGCCGATAACGAAGACGACCTCACCTTGCTGGCCAACGGACTATCGGTCGACGCCTGGGTCGGCTTCGTGAAGTGGACCATCGACATGCACCGGGCTGCCTTCTATGACGGCTCCGGGCTGCCGAAGATCCAGCTCCTCACCCAGAATGCGCCGTTCTACCGCAACGCGTATGAGCGTCGCGATATCGCCAATTACGCTGTCACCCGCGGCGTCGGCGTTTCCGTGAACAACACGACCTCCGACTTCGACTTCATGGAGTCATGTCGCAATCCCAACCCCGCTGACGCCTGTCTGGCGTTTCATGACCAGGTCCGCCAGTACAGCGGGGTGGCGCCCGCCATGCTCGAGAGCTACGGCTACATGATGTCGACGCCGAACGAGTTCTACTGGGCGATGCAGTTTGCCCTGAATCTCAAGGCCGACTACTTCCGCATCTCCGCCTTCTGGAGCAGGGATCCCCTTAAGCCCGACCCTCCTGACAACCTCACCATCGCCGAGTGGGCGGCCAAATACCTTGGCGCCGGTTTCAAACAGGGCCAGACCAAACCACCGACCATCTGGTCCTCGATGCGTGAGCACCGCTGGCCCGTGCGCTTACCCTACGCCTTGCTTGACTACAGCAACTCGCAGAACGTGTGGCCGACGATCGGCAATCACGAATTCTACCTGAACCAGAAAAACCTGGCGGACAAAGGTGGTTCCACCATTCCCGTCACCGATGACGACCGCATCGACCTGATGGGATGGAATCGCTCTGAGACGCCTGCCGAGGACAAGACGCCCTCGCATTACAACACCAGTCCTTATGACCAGAATCTGCGCGATGCCGGACTCTTCGATGCCTCGGGTCCCAACGGCGTCCAGAAGCCGGTCGATCCGGGGTGGGTGGCCCGGCGCAGCGACCAGAAGAACAGGCAGGACTTCTTCTTCTTCGACGCCAGTGACGCTTACTTCGCCCGCTCGCAGCCGCCCGCCGACAGCACCTTCAAGGCCTACGTCACCGTCACCTATCTCGACAAGGGCAGCGACCAGTGGCTCTTGGTGTACGACTCGGTGCAGGGCCCCAAGGCGGCGCCGCTCTACAGCATCAACGACTGGAACGTACGCCGCGGCCTGGCCGTCGACAGCGTCCTGCTCGACGAAGGCAAGGTGCCGGCGCCGGTCGATTACGTGCAAAAGACGAATAGCGGCAAGTGGAAAGTCGCGGTCTTCGTGATCAACGACGGCAACTTCAACAACCTGCTGACTGGTGGTACGGATCTCTACATCGACAGTCGCAGCCGCACCGGCGTGCGCGATGGCGATGAGTACATTCACCGTGTGGACGTGCGCAAGGTGCAGGAGATCGTCGAGGCAACCCCCACCCCCACCCCGACCGACACCCCGACGCCTACGGTCAGCCCCACCCCCACTGTGACGCCCACGGTGACGCCCACCGCCACGGCGACGGCGACGCCCACGCCCAGCGTGGGCCAGATCAGCGGCAAGGCTTTCCGCGATGACAACGGCAACAGCCTACCCGACAGCGGCGAGGGGCTGGCCGGCGCCATCCTCACCCTGGTCGGGGATGGTAATCCGACCAACTTGCAGACCACGACCGGCAGCGATGGCAGCTACTCCTTCCCCGATCTGGCGCCCGGCAACTATCTCCTGACCGAGACCGCACCGCCAGGCTATGGGGAGGGTAAACCCATCAGTTCGCTGTATATGGCCATACAGGCGGGTAACCAGATCACGCGGCATTTCCGGCATGAGTTGGTGGCCACCCTGACGCCTACCCCAACAGGCCAGGTCACACCCACACCGACCAGCACCATCCTGTTCACGGACCGACTCTTCATGCCGATGCTGCTGCGGTAGCCGCGGTAGGAATCTGCCGCGACCGGCCAGAGCACCTTCTGCCATGTGCAACCGTCTGCCTATCCGGCTGCGTCGCCTCTTCTTCTACGTCATTGCCGCCCTACTCTTGGGCATCACCGGCCTGAGCGCCGGCCTCGCCAGCAGCGCCAGCAACGGCCCCGCCACCCAGAGCTACGCCGCCACCCGCAGTGTAGCTCTGGGTGGCAGCATAGGGTGGTCTGAATCCGGTGGGCTGGCACTCACACCTGCTCTTGACGTGGGGCCGGCGACCCCGGCCTTCTGCCAGGGCGTCTATCGCGGTGACACCACCGGCGGCGACCGCAAGATCGACAGCTATCCGTATCCGTGCCGGCCTGATTGGCCCGAAACCGGCCCGGAGCACTTCTACCGGTTGCAGACCACCGCTTCCCAACCCCTGACGCTGACACTCAGCCATGCGCCTCTGCCCGGCGTCGACCTGGACCTGTTTCTTTTCGTTAACGGTGACTTCGAGCAGTGCCACGGCGCCGATGCCAGCCTTAACATTCAGTCGCTGCCTCCGGGCGATCACTTGATCGCCGTCGACGGGTTCAACGACAGCGAAGGGCCCTACACCCTTCAGGTCAGCTGCGATCAGCCGCCCTTTGCCACCCCGACGCCGACCGATACGCCGCCTGCATCGGCGACGCCCACGCCCACCGTGCGGCCCACCAGTACGCCGACGCCGACGACCACACCCACACGGGTTCCACTGGCGTATTATGGCTTCTTTCCGTCCGAGCTGCGAGGCCATCCCCAACCGACACCCCAGCCCGAAACCCTGACCTTGCAGCCGAGCGACGATGGCTACAAGGGTCTTGCCGACAGCTACCTCAACGCTTGGGAGATTTCGGCAAACTATGCTAATGTAGACCGACTTCTGCTCAGGCAGCCTGATGTCATGTTTCCGATCCTCAGGTTTGAGCTTGTAGGGCTGCCGGCAAACGCCCACATTGTTGAGGCGACCCTCAGCCTCTGGGCGTTGAGTCAGAGCAACGACAACGTCGCCGTGGTCGATCTTTATCAGCTCAATCGAGCCTGGACGCCATCTCAGGTCACCTGGCAGCAGGCTGTTCAGGGTACGCCCTGGGGAAAGCCTGGCGCCGGCGCCGTCCCTTCCGATCGCTATGGCCTGCCCCACAGCCAACAAGCCGTAGGTGAGATTGGCGTTTGGCAGACGTGGGATATGGCGCCTCTGGTCCAGTCCTGGTTGTTCGATCCCGCTGCCAACCACGGCATCCTCCTCAAAGCCCAATCTGAGGCCAGGGTGCAGTACGCCTTTGCTTCTGCCGAGTACAACAATCCTGGCGCGCGTCCCAAGTTGACCATCCGCTTCTGGACACCGTCCCCCTAACAGCAGCCATCGAGTCGGCTCCCCCTGCCACACCGACGCCGCCTTCGTCCCCAAGCTAGCCCCATCATCTGCCACCACCGCCGCCATGATGAGGAACGAAGCCGACATGATCACGAGTAAGCCACATATCATTGGTTCCGCGCTCCAGCCCTCCCCGACGTCAGCGGAAGCCATCCCACTTCAGGTGACCGCAGTCGTACCGCCTGCTTTTATGTCGATGGGCTATCGGATCATCAAACGGACCTTTGATCTCGTGATCGCCCTGACGGCCCTCACCTTACTTTCCCCGCTTCTCCTCATCGTCTTTTTGGCAATCAAGATCGAAGATGGTGGGCCGGTGATGATTCGGCAACGGCGTGTGGGACTGGGGGGACGAGCGTTTACTTTCTACAAATTCCGTTCCATGACCCTGGGTGTTGATCACACCCTGGCGCACAAGGCTTTTGCCCAGCAGGTGATCCGCGGTGAGATCACCAAGGGCCCACACAGCAACGGCGGCGTTCTGAAGCCAACTGCGGATGGCCGCGTGATCACCCGCGTTGGTAAGGTGTTGCGCCGGACCAGCGCAGATGAGCTGCCCCAGCTCTTCAACGTGGTTTTCGGCACCATGAGCCTGGTTGGCCCACGCCCGTCTATGGACTACGAAGCGGAAGCCTATTTCGATTGGTATCTCCCCCGGCTATCGGTCCTGCCGGGTCTGACGGGTCTCGCCCAGATCAACGGCCGCAGCAGCATCCCCTTCCCCGACATCGTGCGCTGGGACCTGCAGTATGTTGAAAGACGTTCTTTCTGGTTCGATTTGGGCATCCTTTTCCGAACCTTGCCTGTCGTGGCTGGCATGCGTCATACGGGCTGATCTCGACGTTGGTTTCGCTCGATACAGCCCCAGCCATCTGGCCCAGGGGCTGTATTTTTTTGGCTGAGCCGGCAGGCGCCTGCCATGGATTTGAACCCTTCTGACCTCGCCTACTTCAATCGCGGCGCCGAGGCCAACCCACGCTTCTGGGCCCGCTTCGGCGGGGCGCCTGACTTCGCGAGGGCTGCCATCCTGGACGTTGGCTGCGGGCACGGCGGTCTGGTGATGGACATGGCAGGCGCCGGAGCCGAGCGTGTAGTGGGGCTCGACCTCAATTCCCGGCTCATCGACTTTGCAAAAACCTATCTCGACAGCAATCGCCCGGAGCTGCGCGATCGCGTCGCTTTCTACTGTCTGGATCTGAAGGACTACCCCGCCGAGCGCTTCGACATCATCGTCTCGAAGGATAGCTTCGAGCATATCATTGATCTGCAGGGTATGCTCGCTGCCATGCGCCGGCATTTGCGCCCTGGCGGGCGCGTCTATGCGGGCTTTGGTCCGCTGTATCACAGTCCATTTGGCGACCATGATGCCGTGCGCCCACCGGCGCCGATTCCCTGGGTTCACCTCGCCCTGGGAGATCGGCGCCTCCTGGCGCGGGTGAACAGGCGACGACGTGAGAAAGTGACCTCCATTCAGGAACTCGGTCTCAATCAACTAGCATTGTCCGACTATCGCCGCTTGTTCGCCGAATCGGGGCTAAACGTGGTTTGGCTGGCCACCAACTGCACTCGCAGGCCGATCGGCAAGGTTTTTGGCGCTTTGGGTCATGTACCACTCTTGGCCAGGTATTTCACGTTCAATGTCTACTGCATCCTGGAGCAACCACACCAGTCTTGAGCGCAAGGTTCAGGTTGGACGGGTTGCGGATGCCTGACCTATAATCCCACCACCTCCGCCTGAAGCGGTGCCCTGCAGACGTTTCTTCGTTCGGAAGTACTTCTTCCGCCCTTGCCCCGGTGCGAGGCCATGCGAATGGGCCGTCATCGTGGGTGCGTTTGGTTTTTGGTCCTGTGCACCTCCCCCCAGGCGCACAGTCTGGAGTTTCGATGCGTGTTCCCGGCCCTTCGCGGCGTTACATCTGGGTCCTGTTGGTGTCGTTCCTGGTGTTGATCGTGGGGTTTGGGTTGGTTTGGCGTGTTCTGCTGCGGCCGCAACCGCAGCCGGCGCCCACACCCTCAAGCCGCCTGTCTACTCCCGTGGCGCCAACGGCGACCTCTCCGGCGGCGACAGCGGCCGTGGCAGACGCCACCGTCACTGTTACGCCTACGCCCGAGGCGACTTCTTCGGCGGCGAGGGACGAGACCCCTGAGGCGGCCTCGGCAGTCCTGCCATCGTTTGCAGCGGGCATGTATGTTGGCTATGACCAACAGCGTCTGGTGGGGAACAGCACAGAGTACGCGCGTGGCAGCCATCTCTTCATCCCCTGGCAGGAAGTCGAAGGCCAGAGCAGAGGGAACCGCGATTGGAGCTTTGTAAACGGCGCGCTCAACAGCCTCGCCCCGGGGAAGAAGTCCATTCTACGCATCGTCCTGCGCTGCGAAGATGGGCAGGATGCGTGCGCCCCGGCGTGGACGTTGCAGCCGCAATACCATCCTGTGCAGGTAGAAGCGTCGGACCGCTGCGACAGCAGCGATGACCAGCGCCGCTTGCGCATGAACTACCTCGACCCTGGCGTCAAGCAGGGTCAGGTCGAATTCATCCGGGCGCTGGCTGACCGCTACCGTGACTCCGACCGCATCGCCGCCATCGAGATTGGCGTGGGCTTTGCCGGCGAGCCCGTGCCCTGGCCGGGTACAGCCACCATCTGCGACAAGGATGCCCAGGAAAAGGCATACATGGATGCCGGGTACACAGAGGCTCTGTGGGAGGCGTACCACAAGGACATCATCACCACCTATGCCGATGCCTTTGCCGGCAAGCAGGCGCTGACAACCCTCATCAATGCCGCGTTCGCCGAGGGCAAACGCGCTGATCTTGTCCGCCATGCCGTCGGCAAAGGGGTGGGTCTGGTCGTCACGTCACTGACCAGCGACTATCGCTCCAACCGTGGCAGCGAAGGCGGCGTCTGTTTTTGGGGCCAGACCACGCGTTCGGACTTCAGCAACGCCTCGCCCTATGCCGACGAGGCCTACATCACCCACTGGGCGCCCCTTCCGGTCAACGCTGGCGTCGTGCCCATTGGCTTTGAGTTCAACAACCGCTCGGACAAGACAGGCCGGCAGCCGCCTTTGACCGGCGAGGCGTTCACGTGGTGGGCGATGCTCAACGCCCTCGACAAACGCGCCGACTATGTTCTTCCCTTCAATGACAAGAGCGACGACCAGGGCGTTGAACCTGGCAATGTGCGCTGGAAAGCCCCGTGGCAGTTCTTCAATCGCTACGCCGGTCGCTCGTCGGCCAGCACGCCCAATGCCTGGATTGCCTTTCGCGGACCCTGGCGCGGCGCCGATGAGCAGGATACGCCCTATTGGTGCCCAGACGTCTACGACTATTCCTGGTTTCTGACCTCTGAGCTGGAGACTTTGCCCTACGATACGAAGGCGGCTCAGGGTCTCGTCGCTGCCATCGACGAGGCGACGGCCGTCTATAACGTCGGTGCGGACAAGACCGACTGGCGCAATGCTTTTGCGCGCAAGACCAGGCGCGACTTGCCTGTCATGAACCTTGATCTCGACGATGACGTCGCCGCCCGGCTTGGCAGCAGTGTCGAGGTCGTGGTCACCTACTTTGACCACGCCGGCAAGGGTGAGTGGAAGCTCTGGTACGACAGCGAGACCGGCAACAAGCTGGCAGGCACAGTCAAGCTCACGGGCAGCAACACCTGGCAGGAGAAGGTCTTCCGGCTCGGCGATGCCCGTCTGTCAAATGGCCTTCCCAAGCTTCACAAGGACAGCCGCGCCTCCGGCTTCGATCTCCAGCTTGACCGTGCTGACGCCACAGACGATATCTTCCAGATGGTGGTCGTCCGTCCCGTCCCCGCCTCAACTACCGTTCCTGCAACGACGCCCACACAGACCCCTACCGGCACCGCCACAGCGGCGCCGGGGAGCGTGGCCCCCTTTCGGCTTCAGCAGGGGGCGGCGGGCTATCGAGGGGTTCTCGATACCACCATCAGCGGCTACGCATCCGAACAACGGTTGAGCTTCGCGGCTGATCCCCTGTTGTTTGTGCAACGCGATAACGTGCAATCGGCGCTTGTCCGCTTTGATCTCAGCGGGCTGCCTGCCGGCTCGCGGGTGCTCAGCGCCAACCTGGTGCTGCAGCGAACGGACGACCGCCCACATGTCGCTACCATCGGCTTGTATGAGCTGCTCAGACCCTGGACGGCACAAGCAACCTATCTGCAGGCAAGCACGACTGAGGCATGGGAGAATCCAGGTGCGACAGGGGAAAACGACGCCGCTTCGTTGCCGTTTGGGCTGCTCACGCTGCCTTCTGGTGCAGACCTGAGGGTCAACGTCACCCAGTTGGCACAGGGGTGGCAGGAGAGACCCTTTGGCAACCACGGTCTGGTGCTGCGCGACTTCAGCGCACCTACCTGGCTGACCTCACTGGCCAGCAGCGAGGCCGCGCCCCCTTTTGACCGTCCTTACCTGGATCTGGTCGTCCAATACCCCACGGCGACGCCCACCCCCACGCGCACGCCAACGGCCACCCCCACGCCCACCCGCACGCCGACTCGCACACCCACCCCCACGCCGGAGCCATTGGTGCGCGTGGTCGCTTCCCAGACGGCGTTGCAGAACGGACCCGGCGATGACTACATCCAGCTTGGCACGGCCGTGCAGGGCGACCGCTATGCCGCTTTGGGCAAGAACAGCGATGGTCAGTGGTACGTGGTGTGCTGCATTGCCGGACAGCCGGCCTGGATGCGTGCCAGCGCTGCCGAACTGGTCAATACACGACCTGACCTGCTCCCTGTTCTGACGGCCCCGCCGCCCCCAACACGCACACCCACCCCGACGCCGTCGGCCACAGCGACACCCACAGCGACCCCGACACGAACCCCGACCGCCACGATAACCCCCGATCGCTGCCTGACACGCCCGTTGAGCCGCGTGGTCGTCGGGTCCGGCGCCAAGGGTGTGGCTGCCGATTCCTCCGGCAACGCCTTCGTCGGCACCCAGGATGACTCGGCGCTGGCCATTGCGCGACCCGATGGGCAGGTGCAGATCGCGGCCACCAATGGCAGCGGCGCCAATGGCGTCGCCTATTGGCAGGGTCTGGCTTACATGGCAAGTCGCGACAGCGACACCGTTGCCGTCATCGACCCGTCGAACGTACGCCAGGTGGATACGCTCAGGACCGGTAAGCTGCCTTGGGGCGCCTCTGCCGACGGCAATCGGCTCTACGTGGCCAACTTCGGAGATAATACCGTCAGCGTCTTCAACCTTGAGGAAGCCAACCGCTTGACCACCGTACGCGTGCGCCCGCTGCCGGCGTTGGTGCTGGCGGCGCCCGACCGGGCCTATGTCACGCACCTCGACGGTTACATCAGCGTCGTCGGTGCGGAGGGCGTTCTACAGGCCACTTTCGGTCCGGTCACCGGCGGCGACGCCTTTGGCATCGCCTTCGACCCGGCCCGCAACCGGCTTTTTGTCGGCAGCCGCAACGCCAGCAGCATCCTGGTGCTCGATGCCTCGACGGGTGTGCAGACACAGCGCCTGCAACTACCGGCCCCGCCCTACGCCCTGGCCTATAACCCGGCGGCGCGCCAGGTGCTGGCCATCGATGTGGCAGGCGATCGCTTGATGGTCGTCGACGCCGCCAGCGGCGCTTTGGTGAGCACCCTTTCCCTTGCCAACCAGGGCGTCGAGCACGGCGGTCAGGGCATAGCCGTGGTGCGCAACCGCATCTACGTTTCTGCCTATCAGGCTGGCAGCCTTGAGGTTTTCGCCGCCGGTGTTTGCCCCCTGCCTGAAGCCACAGCGACGCGGAAACCCACAGCATCCGCCACGCCTGCGACCACTCCAACACCGACACACACTCCAACCCGGACGCCGACACCCACCGCCACTCTGACCCACACGCCCACCGTTACTTCAACGCCCATGCTCACGCCCACGTCGACACAGGCTGCCACCCCAACGACGACACCCACACTGCTCCTGACCGCGACGCCAACGTCCACTGCGACAGCCACGCCGACGCCGACGGTAAGTCCGACGCCGACGGTAAGTCCGACGCCCTCACCCACGTCGACCCGCACCCCGACCCCGACGCCGACTGCGACGGCCACGCCGACGCGCACCCCGACCTTGACATCCACGCCCAGTCCCACGCCGACGCCGACCCGCACGCCGACACCGACTCACACTCCTACAGCGCCACCCACGCCAACGCGCACCCCCACCCCCACCACCGTGCCCACGCCCGTCATTGCCAAGATCGAGATCGTGTGGCCGCACGGGGGAGCGGCAGTGGCGGATGCCACTCGGGCGAACATCACGGCCCATCTCTACCAAAACCTGGCGCTGGAGCCGGTGGCCTGCAACTATGCCGGCGCCGTCCGCCTGTGGCGAGCCCTTAACAACGAGCCTGCCCGGCCCATCGCCGTGGGGCAGCCGCGCACGGCAACTCTGCCGGGGCGCACTTTCACCGTCTGGGACTTCAACGACGTCGACGTAAGCGCCGCTCGCGATCCCGGCAACAAGCTGCATTTCTTTGTCACCGTAGACGGCGTCGAAACCCGCCACAACATCTGGACGCACGGCGCCGACGCCCGCACCCTTGCCCCCCAATTGGACGCGCCAACGGGGACGACGGCCACGGTCCCTTCTGCCATCGACGCCAAGATCGAAATCCTCTGGCCGCACAACGGCGATGCCGTCACGGTGGCCCGGAAGGCCAATCTCACGACCTTCCTCTTTGCCAGGGACACGCTGAAAGCCCTGGCTTCCACCGTACGGCCGCAGCCGGTGGCGCGGCTGCACGCGGCCGTGGACAATGACGTCGACGGTGGGCAGGCGCTGGCGCCTTTGGGTACGACGCGAACTTACAGCGCCAACGGTCTTTCCTGGCTGGCCTATGACTTCAACGACGTCGACGTCAGCGCCGCCAATGATCCGGCCCGTCGCATCACCTTCTGGACCGAAGTCGACGGCATTGCCACTTACCCGAATATCTGGACGCACGGCGCCAAAGGCATCACCATCGCCCCGGCGCAGGACGTCCCGGCGCGCAGTTGTCGCTGAGCCCCTCATCGAGACATGATGGAAACTGTCGATCTGCTTCTGACCCACATCGGCCAGCTTGCCACCCCTCCTGCCAGTGCTCAGGCGCTGAAAGGCGCCGCCATGAGCGACCTGACTGTGGTCAAGGAGGCAGCGCTGGTCGTGCGGCGGGGGCAGGTAGTCGACTTGGGCTCCCAGACGGAACTTGAAGCGCGCTATGCTGCCGAGGAAGTGGTGGATGCAGGGGGTCGCGCTGTTGTCCCAGGGTTCATCGACCCGCACACCCATGCGGTCTGGGCAGGGGATCGCGGCGGCGAGTTCGAGCAGCGCCTCACCGGCGCCACGTACATGGAGATCATGGCCGCCGGCGGCGGCATCTTATCCACGGTGCGGACCACCCGCGCCGCCAGCTTGGAAGCGCTTGTGGCCGAGACCCAGAGGCGACTGGACCGGATGTTGGCGCACGGCACCACGACGGCGGAGGTGAAGACCGGCTACGGGCTGACACTTGATGACGAGCGCAAGCTGCTCGACGTCATCGCCCTGCTGGATGAACAACACCCCATCGACCTCATCCCCACCTTTTTGGGCGCCCATGCCGTCCCGCCCGAATACAGCGGACGCACGGATGACTACGTGGACTTGATCGTTGGGGACATGCTGCCCGATCTGGCCTACGTGATGTACACGGTGACGCCGGAGGACGGCCCCACCTACCAACAGCGCGCCGTTAGCTTCTGCGACGTGTTCTGCGAGCGGGGTGTCTTTGATGTGCCCCAGACCCGGCGCATCCTGGAGGCGGCAAAGGTCCATGGGCTGGACCTCAAATTGCACGTGGACGAGTTCGAGCCGATGGGCGGCACGACGCTGGCGGTGGAGTTGGGCGCAGTTTCGGCGGACCATCTGGTCCGCACCGGCGACGAGGAGCTGCGGTTGCTCGCCGCTTCCACGACCATGGGTGTGGTCTTGCCCGGCACGCCCTTTGGTCTGGGCTTGACGCACTTCGCCCCGGCCCGGCGCCTGATCGATTTCGGTGGCGCCGCCGCCCTGGCCACCGACTTGAACCCCGGCACTACCTGGTGCGAATCGATGCCGATGATGATGGCCCTGGCCACGCGCTATCTGCGCATGACCCCCGCCGAGGCCCTGACCGCCGCCACGCTCAACGCCGCCCATGCCCTGCGCCTGGGTCGCCGCCTCGGCGCCCTGGCCCCCGGCTACCAGGCTGATTTCCTGATCCTGGACGCTGCCGACTATCGTGACCTCACCTATCACTACGGGACGAACCCGGTGGCGGCGGTGTACAAGCGAGGGAAGAGGGTAGCGGGGTAGGGGCGACCCCCCATATGCGCTAACTTAAGGGTAAAGGAGATGAACCAGC